>JAOZFG010000017.1 GCA_027491435.1 Thermoproteota archaeon | reverse complement strand
GAAGTTTCGCGCCTGCTGCGCCCCGTAGGGCCTAGGCCCTTGTCTCAGTGCCCATCTCCGGGCTCCGGCTCCCACCGCCCGCACCCGTCTTAGGCTAGGTGGGCCGTTACCCCACCTACTACCTGATAGGCCACGGTCCCATCCTGGGGCCTCAGCGGGGCCGTTCCCCCGCCTACTTTCGGGGTGGACCCATTCCAGGAATCCACCCCTATCCGGGATTAGCCTCAGTTTCCCGAGGTTATCCCGGTCCCCAGGGCAGGTTGACCGTGTATTACTGAGCCGTGCGCCGCCAGGGGAGAGGTCCCCCAGCCGACTCGCATGGCTTAGTCCGAGCCCGATAGGGGTCCCCTCCGGCAGGATCAACCGGTCTCGCATACGGCCGCAAGGCCTCTCCGATCCACCCGCCATTCGTGGGGCATCCGGGCTCTCTTGAGCACGAGGTGTCTCCGTTTCCTCGTGCTCACATAACCGTAAGGACATTGGTCCTGTGGCCATAGTCGGAAAGACGACCCCTCATAACGATCAGGGTTTACCCCTTCACCTCTCGGGGTCGCCACCGGGTCACCATGGCCAAGTAGTAGGGGAGGGTTTCCTCTTTATAAACTTTGACGTCCCGAGGGGCCCTTCTTCTTTGCTCACCCGTGTTAATTAGCTGTCTCCCCCGGTTCCAAGTTAACTTTCAGCTCTAGGACTCATAATGTTTTCTTTGATTAAAAAGGATGTAGAAAAAAGGAATACTATACCTTACGGTATGATTGATTCAAGGACCGCTTTAGCGGTGTAGAGCCTGTTCTCCGCCTGATCAAAGGCTATGGACTTGGGGCCGTAAGCTACGTCAGCAGTTATCTCCTGACCTATAAACCAGGGTTGACAGTGCATCACCACGGCGTGCTCAGGGGCGTGACTCAACAACTCACCGTTAACCTGATAAGGAGGGAAAACCTCCAACCTCTTATCAACGTCGCTAACCCCCATGGAAAGCCAGGTGTCCGTGTATATGACGTCAGCATCCTTCACCCCCTCCCTTGGATCGCTGATGAGCTCTATGATGGTGTTAGTCTCCTGAGCAATCTCATTAGCCTTCTCCAGAACTTCCTTGTCCGGCCAATATTCCTCGGGGGCCACTACGACGAAATCATAACCGTAGAGGGCCGACGCCACCATTAAACTGTGACAAGTGTTGGCTGAACCGTCTCCTACGAAGGCCACCTTAACCTTCCTCTCCCCAAACCTCTCCCTTATGGTGAACACGTCCGCTAAAGCTTGAAGAGGGTGGAACTTGTCGCTTAACATGTTGATCACTGGGACGGTGGCCCATTTAGCTAGCTCCTCAAGCGTTGAGTGAGACTTCACCCTAGCAGCTATGGCGTCGACGAACCTACTTAGCACTAAGGCGGTGTCCTTAAGGGTTTCCCCTCTCGAGACCTGAAGGCTGGAGGTAGGCAGCTCCATGAAGTTGCCCCCCAGTTGGTAGGTAGCCACGGTCATTGAAACTCTGGTCCTGGTAGAGGGCTTCTCGAAGATCCCGGCCACAGATTTACCCTCTAAAGGCTTGCCTGCTACCAAACCGTGCTTATGCTGGTAAGACCTCTCAACCAGATACTTGAACTCCTGAGGGGTGAAGTCAAGCAGGGTGAGGAAGTCCCTCCCCTTGAGCATCCTAACTATTTCCATAATAACCCTGGCTTAGGAGAGATTACAAGATAAAAGCTTCAGCCCAATACCCTGTCGAGGGCCTCCTTAGGGTCAAAGGGCTTAAGGTCCTCTATCCCCTGCCCCACCCCGAGGAAAATGACGGGTTTCCCCGTGTAAAACGAGGCTATTATGGCAGGGAGCTCTGTTGAAGCATCGACCTTCGTCACTATCAGGACATCTATTCCCACGGCGTCCTCAAAGGAGTCACACTGGTTTATCATGTCAGAGCCGGAGAGCCCATCCAACACTAGCACCTTCAGGTCCGGCTTAGAGACCCTGACAATCTTCCTCAATTCCTCCACTAAGTTTCTGTCCAGGTAGTTCCTGCCAGCCGTGTCTATTAACACGTAATCATAACCCTTAGAGGCCGCCGAACTTATGCCGTCAAAAGCTACCGAAGCTGGGTCAGCTCCCCTCTGACCCTTAAACACGGGGACTTCCGCGGCCCTGGCGTAACCCTCCAGCTGATCCCCTGCAGCGGCCCTGAAGGTGTCCGCAGAGATCACCATCGTAAGAAAGCCCCTCTTTATGAGGTACTTGGCCACCTTAACTATGGAGAGGGACTTCCCAACCCCATTAAATCCGAAGAAAATGAGTTTGGCTGGCCTGCCCCTGATCTCAGTTATGTCTGGGGGCTTGGGCATCTTCTCCAGGAGCACCCTCTTTATGTGCTCCTTAACCACCTCCCTGGGCTTGCCCTTAGTCTCGACTCCATCCAAGGACTTGGACACTTCTTCTTTGAGGAAGTCCAAGACCTTCAGGGGCATGCCCTCAGAGAGGAGCTCTACCTCCAGGTCCTCAAACACCTTGAGAACGTCAGATCTCTTCCATCTCTTGGAGACTATTCCTCTAGAGGACAGGGCGTCCACTATCCTACCTAGCACCAGCAGATCCCTTCCTTTTGGCCATCTCCAACTGAACCTGTACGCTAGCTAGGCTCTGACCAACCTCCTTTAGGGCCTTATCTACCTCCTCAAGCCTGGACTTGGCCTCCTCCAGGGCCCTCTCGGGAGTCATCCTAGCGTAGATGTTGGAGCCCATGAGGAAGAGCACCTCGCCCCTCTTAACCTCTGGAACTAGGAGGGATAGGTACCCAGTCACGGGTATGATTAGGGGTCCCACTTCGTCAGACTCAGCCCTAGTCAAAGCCTTCAGCGTGTCGATGGTCCTCTCTATCTCGCTCTTGAGGAGGAGCAACCTGTTATACTCATCAGTTAACAACTTGTAGAGCCCTTGGAGGCTCTCCAGGTCTAGGGTCTGCTTTACCTCCTTGCTCAAATGAACCACCTATAAGGAAGTTTAAGGTTCTATTTTAAGGGCTTCTGCCACGCACTCAATCTCGTAAAGCGTGGTGTTATAACCGACTAGAGCGCCACTCTCGCTGGCAACCAGGCCTAGTTTTATGAAGCTAACTCCGTCGTTCACGGTACACCTTATACAATTCTCCACCTGGAAGAGCTCTTCTAAGGCCTTAACTTCGTGATCCTCTGTGTAGGGACTGACTGCACATCCCTTGTTTGTTACAACACCTACAGAGCCCACTACGGAAATATCAGCTATCTTCCCCCTCATCACCTTGACCCCTAAGGCCTTAGAAATCTGTTCCACCTCGTAGTCGCTCATCTTAGGGTGTACCAAGGCTCCGTAGTCGTTAGCTAGTATCACATTCCCTAGGGCGGTGAAGTTGGTGTCTAGAACGTGAACCTCAACGTCTACACTGTCCCTCACGGTTTCATAATCAGCTCTTCCCACTATTGGTGGGAGCAGCAGGGCCCTGCTGTTGCCAGCTATAAACAGACCTAACAACTTACTATCATATATGCTGAGGGTTAGGGGGGTGAGGCCTAAAACTTGTGCGGCCTCCTCAACGACGCTCGGCTTGGTCCCCTGGGGTAGGAACACGTACCCAGCAACGGCCTTGATAAAAACCCCTAGGTTGGAACTACCTTGAACCCTAACCTTAGATATGGTCACTTTGTGCTCCTTACCTCCTTTTGAAGGGGCCAGATCACGGCCACCTTCTCTTCCTCGTCTATGACCACCTTGACGTTTACCTTACCGGGGGGATTTCCCGCCCCTCTACTCCAAAGTAGCTCGTTGAGCTCGGGCCTCACTTTCACCTCGTAACCATCTAACTTGGCGTGCTTTTTCACGTAGCCCTTTATGTACTTAACGGCCCTGGCAGCCCTCTTCTTGGGTGGGTACTTCGCCTTTATCAATATGCCCATCCTTATGGAGAAGGTCTTAACTACCTTCTTGTCCTCAGCCATCTAGCCACCCCCTAAAGTTGAAGCCTACTTCTCCTCCAGTTCCTAGTGAACCTGAACCTGACCTTCCTGTTGGTCTTAGCATAGACCCAGGCAGGAACCCTCCTGTTCTCCTTGAGGGCCCTAGCATACCTTAACTTGCTACCCAACTTCCTATGAGTGGCCATAAGATCACCTCAGACGACCCTGATGTTGAAGTCCCTCCTTCTCCTCTCGGACAGCTGGGCCAGGAGAGCCTTTAGCTCCTCATCGGTTACCTTTCTGGTGAGCCTCCCTGAACTATATAACTGTATAAGGTAAAGCTTTACCTCGTTGGCCAGGTCAGGCTTGACTAACTCTACCCTCTTAAGCCTTTCCCAAGCCTCCAAAGTTACTATCTGCTTAACTATAGCATCTATTTTAACCTGCTCTGCAGCAGCGGCTTCTTCCTCCTTCTTCTTACTGGTCAACTCAGCCATCATCTTCTCCTGTAACTGCTTAATTATTTCATCCTCAGAGCTCATGGAGGTATCACCTTACCCGGTACTATCCCGGTCTCCTTTATTATCTCGGCAGCTATCTTGTCTAGGAGAGAGACGCCCTTACTAGTGATTCTCCTTCCCCTTCTGGGAATCTTCTCAACTAGGCCAGCTCTCTCCAGCTGTTGTAGGATGAGCCTAATGACGTGACCGCTACCCTTAACGAACCTCTCGGGCCTAACTCCCCTGTCCTTCCTCCCTCCATACTTGGTCCTCAACCTCTCAACTCCTACTGGCCGGCCTCCCCTCATGTAAAGGGTTCTCAATATGGATGCAGCCCTTATGTACCACCAGTCATCCTGTATGGGCGGCCTCTGCTTGTGAGCTCCAGTCTTGGTATAGAAGGCCCACTCCGGTGGCCTTATCTCGTCAATCTTCTTGAGCTCCTCCTTCAACCTTTCTATCAGCAGGTCTGCTCTGATCTCCCTGGCAACAGGCACCTTATCACCCTACCTAACCTTTCTCTATCTCCTAACGTCATCGATTTTAAAACGTTTGGTTACCTAAGCTTCGACGCAACCTCTTCTCCCTGAGGTATGGTATTCTCCTGATGGATCCACACTTCAGACAGTGAATCACGATGTGAGGCATCCTCCTGTCCCTCAACCTGACCTGGGCGTTAACTCCGGGAAATAGCAGGGAGCCGCAGTTCTTGCAGAACCTCCACTTCCACTCCCTAGGTATCTTCACCCTGGTCCTCAAGGAGATTCTCCTGGCTAACTCCCCGTACTTCAAGGCTAAGTCCAGTTCCTCCCTGTAGATCTCGTCGGCCAGCCTTAGCAACCTGACAATCCTTTCCCTGGCAATCCTCTTCTCCTTAACTCTCCTCCTCGGCATACCATACCTCCACGTAGTAGGCGTAGGCGAGCATCATCGATATTGCGGTAGACGATGAGAGCGTTCCCTTATATAGGGTGACGTTCACGTCTGCCAGGGATCTGACCTCCTCCCTAAAGTCCCCGTGGGGAAAGGCCCCTACGATTATGGAGAAGCTATCGATTGAGGAGAGCAACTTAATCGGGTCCTGCAGGGTTCCGCCTTCACGAAGCAAAAAGACCTTCCCCGAAATCACTTCAGATAAGTCAGAGTTAAGCTCTCGTATCAAAGGCTTCCCAGGAGGCCCCACCGATCCCTTTCTCAGTAACTCCTCCATGAGGCCGACGAACCTCCTGTAAGACCTGGGAGGCCTGACGCCCTCCTTAACTTCAAAAAGCCTATCCTCAACTGTGTGGAGGTATAACTTAATCCTTCCCATTAGAAATAAGGGGCTATCGGTAACGGACAGCAGGGACCTGTGGACTACGTCAGGCCTCCCCTCCTTCTCCCCTACCTTGGACTTAAATCCCAGCGACCTCAGCTCGCTTAAATCCATAAGGATATGTGAGGGATCTCTCTTCCTTTTTCTCGATAATTTGATAACGGACCTATCCTTATGATACTTCTTAGGGATAAAGTGTAAGGAGGATTCAGCTAAGATCACGGTGATCATCCGACGACCCACCATCAAAACTTAAATAAGCCAACCCCCTCAATAAAGGACGGCGGCCGTAGTCTAGCCTGGATAGGATGGGGGCCTGCCACGCCCCAGACCCGGGTTCAAATCCCGGCGGCCGCACCACCCTACTTATGCCGGGGTGAGGTAGCCTGGCAACCTGGGGGCCTGTGGAGCCCTTAACCCGGGTTCAAATCCCGGCCCCGGCCTTCATCTACCGATTTAAGAAGGAGTAATGGTGGACCCGCCGGGATTCGAACCCGGGACCTCCGGCTTGCAAAGCCGGCGCTCTACCGACTGAGCTACGGGCCCATCCTTAGAACCGCAGGCGGATTTATAAAGTTCACGCGTCGGTCCGGGGCCTAGTTTATCATAGCTTGTGGCTAGACTTAACGCAGAGACGGAAAGGTTAATTTAGAGTTTTTACTAATATAATGGGGCCCGTAGCTCAGCAAGGCCAGAGCGGCGGCCTCCGGAGCCGCAGGTCGGGGGTTCAAGTCCCCCCGGGCCCGTTGAGGGGTGTTACTATGGAAGGGGAGAAGTGCATTATAGAGGGGTGTGAGGAGCCTGCCTCTAAACTGGTTAATAGATCTTTCCTACCTTACATACAAGCCCTAAAGTTGAAGCTCAAAGAGGATCCGGGCGACAAAATACCCTTGTGCAGAAAACATTATAAGATGGTTAAGGAGGCGAGAGACGCTTACCTAGGTAGGTTCTGAGCCCTAGCTACGTATATCTCATGGAATGAGAGCTTCCTCCTCCTAACGACCTCACACACCATTTTCTTGTTACAAGTCCTCAAAACCCATTCTGAATCGTTCAGATCGGAGAACAAGAAGAGCCCTAATCCGCCCACCTTGAGCACCCTGGGAAGGTCTGCTAAAAACCTATCCAGAGGTTCCCGACCCATGAACCCCCCTGCCCACGAGTAAGTTATCCCCGAACTGGGGTCAGGGTCCTCGGGAAGGTAAGGGGGGTTGAACGTCACCACGTCGAAGGAACCCTCTCTAAAAGCAGTTAAAACGTCGCCCTGAACTACTTCTAGGTACACTCCGTTAATCTTAGAGTTCTCCTTGGCCAGGAGGGCAGGGGCCTCTAACAGGTCCACGGCCACCGTGAACTCGCACTCCTTGGCCAGGCGTATAGCTATCACCCCACTACCTGTTCCGACGTCTAAGCACCTCTTACCCCTTAATTCCTGATCCTCCAGGGCGTCCAGAAGGAGAAGAGTATCTTCTGCCGGATCGTACACGTCATCTCGTACCTTCAGCCTGATGCCCCTAACCTCTCTTTCAACCAAAGGGCCACCTCCACTACCTCTTCAGGGGTTAGGTTGTATGGTCTCTCATCGCCGTGAGGGACCTCGCTCAACAGGTCCTTTGGAACGCCCCTAAGAGAATTCCTCAGCTTCTTTTTTCTTCTGAAGAATATAGCCTTCCCATACCTTAACAAAGATTCTAACACCTCAAAATCGACTTTTTTGGGCTCTAAAATTAGCAGAGTTGAGTCCACCCTGGGAGGGGGGAAGAAGTTCGTCTTGCCTATGATCGCTATCCTCCTGATGGAGAACCTCACCTGAGCTATTACCGAGAGGCTCCCATAGCTGGGGGTTCCTGGCTTGGCTAGTAGCCTGTCAGCGAACTCCTTTTGAAAGGTTATTACGCACCGCTTGAACTCACTGCTCACCAAACCAATGAACATTTCCGAAGAAATCCCGTATGGCGTATTAGAGACTACTTTATCAGTTTTGATGGGAAAAAGCCTTCTAACGTCTTCGTTGAGTATTCTAACCTCGATGTCAGGAAAGGATCTCTCCCTCAGGATTGCAACAGCCTCAGGGTCTACTTCAATGAGCACAAGCCTTTTAGGCCTTCTAGAAGCTATTTCCAAGCTTAGATTTCCGGTACCAGCTCCTATCTCAACTACCTCTTCTTCAGGAGTTATCTCGAGTAGATCAGCCATCACCCTTATCCACTTCTTGGAAATCATGATGTGCTGGCTTAACCTCCTCTTTAACCTCACAGCTGCTCTCGATAAACCACCTTATCTTCCTTTTAAATATCGATTCCCCTTCCTATACAGGGGTGTTCTCATGGGAGTCGAGGGCATACTTAAAAAAATAGACAATGTCAGGTGGCTGCTCCCACAAAACTACAAGCCAGGTATGAGGGTGCCGGGCCTAGTTTTCGCCACGGAGAAGCTAGTTAAGAACATTGAGCGGGGAGCCATAGAACAACTGGCCAACGTGGCCATGTTACCCGGAATTTACAAGTACTCCATAGCTATGCCCGACATACACGAGGGATACGGCTTTCCCATAGGGGGAGTCGCTGCCTTCGACGCTTACAACGGAGTTATAAGCCCAGGAGGCGTAGGTTTCGACATAAACTGCGGGGTCAGGCTGATAAGGACCGACCTTACAGAGAAGGACGTCAGGCCTAAGATAAAACAGTTAGTAGACACTCTGTTCAGGAATGTACCGTCTGGCTTGGGTAGCAGGGGAAGGCTTAGGCTCACTCCAGCTCAGATGGACGAAGTAATAGTAGGAGGCGCTAGATGGGCCGTTGAAAGGGGTTATGGATGGGAGTCGGACCTGAGACACGCTGAGGAAGGAGGGATGATGGAAGGGGCAGATCCCAGCGTTATAAGCCAGAGGGCCAAGCAGAGGGGGGCTCCTCAGTTGGGCACTCTGGGCAGCGGAAATCACTTCTTAGAGGTTCAGAAAGTTGATAAAATATATGATCCAGAGGCTGCCAAAAAAATGGGTATATTCTCAGAGGGGCAAATAACGGTAATGGTTCACACAGGAAGCAGGGGGTTTGGGCATCAGGTGGCTGACGATTACTTGAGGTACATGATGTCTAGGATAAGCTCCTTAGACTTCAGACTCCCTGACAAGCAACTTATATGCGCCTATACGAATTCTGAAGTGGCTCAAAGGTACTTCAAGGCTATGAAGGGGGCCGCCAACTACGCTTGGGCCAACAGACAGGTTATAACTCATTGGGTAAGGGAGTCTTTTGAACAAGTGTTCGGCAGGAGCGCTGAGGACATGGGAATGAAACTTGTTTATGACGTGGCCCACAACATAGCTAAGTTGGAGGAACACGTGGTGGACGGAAAGACCGTTAAGGTGTACGTGCACAGGAAGGGGGCAACGAGGTCATTCCCGCCTGGTCATCCGGCAATACCTGAGGATTATCGTGACATAGGACAGCCTGTACTGATACCGGGCTCACAAGGAACTGCTTCCTACATTATGGTAGGCACCCATAAGGCCATGGAGGAGTCCTTCGGGACCACCGCCCACGGGGCTGGGAGGGTGATGAGCAGGGCCCGTGCGAAGAGGATATATAGGGGCAGGCAGATAGTTGAAATGCTGGCCCAAAGGGGGATAATAGTGAAACCGGCCTCTTACGCTGTAGCCGCTGAAGAGGCCCCTGGCGCCTATAAGGACGTTGATGAGGTGGTTACGGCCACTCACAAGGCCGGAATAGCTAAATTGGTCGCTAGACTGGTTCCAGTCGGAGTGGTGAAGGGTTGAGGAGGTGTTTTGATGAAGGAGTTTCTGTTAGTTCACCTAACCCTCTTTGACAAGGGAACCGGGGAGGTCTTGGAAACTACTGACGAGGAAGTCGCCAAAGAAAAAGGGGTGCACGAAAAGAACAGAGTTTACCTACCCTATCTGGTGATACCGGGTGAGTCGAACCTTTTCCCTAAAGTCTTGGAGAAGATTGAGGGGTTACAAGAGGGGGAAGAGTTTGAGGTAATTTTAGAGCCTAAGGACGCCTTTGGAGAGAGGGATCCGTCTAAGGTTAAGGTATACTCAATAAAGAGGCTTGAGAAGGAGAACGTAGATCCGGCAAGCGTTAGGAAGGGGGCCTACATAACTATAAGGGATAGAGTTGGGGTCATAGAGTCCGTCTCCTCTGGGAGAGTTACTGTGGATTTCAACCACCCTTATGCTGGCAAGACCATACTCGTGAAGGGCAGACTAGTTAAGAGGATAAAGGAGGACCTTGAGAAGGTCAGAGCAATAGTCGCCGACTCCTTCGACGTTCCAATGGAGGACATCAGGGTGGAGGGACCAGACGACCAGGGCATCGTAAAGGTATGGCTCCCTCCAAAGGCCTACGTCTTGAGGGACGCTTACTCGAGGAAGATAAAGTCCCTGTCCCTTATAATGAGGCACGTTCCCTCTGTAAATAAGGTAGTGTTCTTAGAGGAATACGACATACCTAAGAGGGGCGAGGAACAGGCGGAGGACAAGGAGCAGGAAGGAGAGCCCGAGGTCACAGAATCTACTTAACCTCAACCTCGTATAGCTTCACATCCTTTACATCACAATCCTCAGCACTTTCTTCAATTTTACCAACTTCCCTCAGTATCCTTATCCTATCTCCCTCATATATGCCATCTGGGTTACACTTATCGTAATATGGACACAAAACCCTGTCGCACTTCTTCGGCCTCTGATAATACACTGTGGCCCCTATAATCGCCTTCTTAGACGGTAGAGCGACCACAAGGCGGGCCCTCTCTATGGTTACCAAGGTCATCTCTACGCCCAGCTTACAGCTAAACTTCTTCCTGGGCTCTACTTCCACCACTCTATAAACCCTACCCGGCTCTAACCCTTCAACGCACGCAGCACGCCAATTACACCTATGACACGCATCCACAGGACCTCTGAAGAGGAAAGCCTCCCCCTTAATCGCTATTGCTGTGGGAACTAACGTCTTCCTCGTTTCTAACACCCACCCGCTCTCTTAGGTTACCTATGGGAACTCTTTTATTTTCGTTATCTCACATTTAACCTGGTACTGTTTAGGGGGATATCATGCAAATCAAATGGAAGGGCGTAAACCCCTCTGAGGAGGACTTGGTCAAAGTACTCAAGGGTACGACGACAGTGGGTATTAAGGTTAAAGAAGGAGTGATAATAGCCTCAGACAAGAGGGCTACTGCTAACACGTTCGTGGCTAGTAAAAGAGCTGTTAAAACGATTAAGGTGACGGACTATGCCGTGGCAACGATCTCCGGACTTGTTGCAGACGGTCAGTTTTTGGTACAAAATGTTAGAGCTATTTCTGAGCTCTACAGTATGGAGAACGAGAGGAAGATGCCCATTAGAGGAATAGCTAAGTATCTGACCCTCCTGCTCAGAAGCTATAGGCCCTACTTCTTGCTAGCCCATATGATAGTGGGAGGCATAGATTTAGAGGGGCCACACTTGTTCAACGTCGACTTCTACGGGACTATAACCGAAGAGGATTACCTAGCCACAGGTTCCGGCTCTCCGGTAGCGATCTCTGTTATAGAAGAGGGGTACAGGCAAGACTTGTCCCTTGAGGAGGGAAAACTATTGGTGATTTCTGGGATGGTCGCGGCCTTATCTAGGGACTCAGCTACGGGAGACGGCATAGACTTAACTGTGGTCTCCAAGGAGGGGGTCCACTTCTCCTCTAATGATGAAGTGCAGGCTCTAATAGATAAGATAGGAAGGAGATGGTGAGCTTTTGTACGCCCCAGATCAGCTGAAGAGGAAGGTCAGAAGTATACTCTCAAAATACGCTGAGATAGATAAGGTAGAGCTGGAGGGGCCCTTCGTAGTGGTTTACACAAAGAGACCTAGGGACATACTGGACTCGCCTGACGTAATAACCACGGCCGCTAAAACCCTGAAGAAGAAGATAGTGGTGTTGGCCACTCAACCCTTAAAGGAGGAGAAGGATACGAGAGAGTTCATAAAGTCTCTGATACCTCCTAAGGCGGAAATAGTGGACGTAAAATTCGTTAAGGAGACCAACGAGGTCTACATAATAGCTAAGAGGACCGGTTACGTTGTAGGTAAGGGCGGCTCCAACATAATGGAGATACTCAAGGAGACCGGCTGGAGGCCGGTGGTGATAAGAGCCCCCACAATAAAGTCCTCATTTCTAGATACTTTCTACAATGTCATAATAGAGAACTCACCTGTTAGGAAGAGGCTCATGAAGAAAATGGCTCAGAGGATTTATAGGCCTAGAATAGGGGAGGATAGGGGCCTCTACATAACCTTCCTAGGGGCCGCTAGGGAGGTGGGAAGGAGCGCCATTCTGGTCAACTCCAGCGAGAGCACAGTGCTGTTAGACGCTGGGATAAGCGTCGGTGGTAGGAATCCCTTCCCCAGGTTTGACCTTCCTATATTCAGGTTGGACGAACTAGACGCCGTCATAGTGACGCACGCTCACCTAGACCACTCTGGGGCGCTTCCTCTACTCTACAAGTACGGTTACAAGGGACCAGTGTACATGACAAAACCCACCAGGGACTTGGTAGCCTTGCTCCTCTACGACTACCTGCAGCTTTCAGAGAGGGTGGGGATAACTCCGTTCTTCTCATGGAGCGACGTCATAACGATGCTGAACTACACCGTTATCCTCGATTACGGGGAGACCGTAGACATAACCCCTGACATAAAGCTCACCTTCTACAACGCCGGACACATCCTGGGCTCTAGCCTAGTTCACCTGAACGTGGAGAGCGCCAGATACAACATACTCTACACAGGAGACTTCAGATTTAGAGACACTAAACTGCTTAACAAGGCCTCCCACAAGTTCCCCCGGGTGGAAAGCCTCATAATGGAGAGCACCTATAGCGGGGAGACGGACATACTCCCGCCCATCGATAAAGCTGAGGAGATGCTATTCCAGATAATCCGGGAGACCGCTGAGAAGGGGGGTAAGGTCCTCATACCAGCTTTAGCCGTTGGAAGGGCTCAAGAGATAATGGTGTCCCTAGTTGACGGATTTAGAAGGGGTAAACTCCCAGATATACCTGTTTACCTAGACGGGATGGTCTATGACTCTACAGCCATACACTCGGCGTATCCAGACTACCTGTCCCCCTATATACGTGAGAAGGTGTTCAAGGAAGACAAGGACCCGTTCACCGACCCGCACTTCAACTTCATAAGTAGCCCTGAGGAGAGGCCAGATGCCACAAGGGGAGGGCCAGCAGTCATAATAGCACCATCAGGCATGCTCACCGGCGGACCTAGCGTGGAATACTTTAAGCTACTAGCCCCTCACGAGGAAAACGCCATAGTGCTGGTTAGCTATCAGGCTGAGGGGACCTTGGGTAGGAAAGTAAGGGACGGCGCCAAGGAGGTCATACTTCCAGGGGAGATTGAGCCGGTGAAGGTGAAGATAAACGCCAAGGTGTACAAGGTTGAGGGCTTCTCAGCTCACGCGGATAAGGTTCAGCTTCTGGCTTATCTAGGGTCAATAGAACCTAGGCCCCACAGGGTCTTCCTGATTCACGGAGAAGAAAGTAAAATAAGGTCTTTTATACCTCTAGCCCACAAGTCAACTCCAAGCGGGATGAGAATATCGGCGCCCCACGTGGGCGAGACCTTCAGGCTGGCCTGATTACCTGGGCTTCCTCCATATCTCAACAAACCTAGGCACTATGAGCAGGGGAGGAGCGCCCTGCTCCCTTATCATTACCAGATCTCCGCCCATTTCAGCTACCCTTTCTTTAAGCCTTTGAAGTATGTACTTCAGCCTTTCCTCACCTTCAGATATCAGGTCGTCGTACCTAAGCAGTATTATGTTTCCCTCACTTATCTCGTTTAGGACCTGCTCCACATCTTCAGCGGTTCTGAGGTTCATAGGCTTAACGGTTATGGCCTTCTCTGAAGGGAACCTCATCCTCACCGGTTCCTCTGGGTACTCTTCCTCGAAACTCTCTTCGACGAACTCATCCTCTGGGTATTCCTCGTACTCATCTTCCTCAGCTCTACCGAATATCTTCTTTAAGAACCTCAATTCAGACCCTCCTCTTTAATCCCGGTTAACTCCACATAATTCCTATTTAAAGACTTCTTTGGACCCGTAACGTCCTAGTATTAAGTGTCCTACGTTCCACGTCGTTCTCCAACCTAAAGGGCCATGTGCAGGTGGTCTCAAGTCCAGGAAGAAACATATTTAAAGGGTGGAGGGTAGGGAGAATGAGTAGGTGTAAGGGGTCAACAATGTCGAGCGCCATGAAGTACTTGAGTAAGAGCATCAACAC
The DNA here is from genome assembly GCA_027491435.1 of Thermoproteota archaeon. Taxonomy (GTDB): domain Archaea; phylum Korarchaeota; class Korarchaeia; order Korarchaeales; family Korarchaeaceae; genus Korarchaeum. The sequence continues at coordinate 94,432 of JAOZFG010000017.1, read as the reverse complement.
GAGCATATTGGTCTCCCTTAAGAACGGCTCTATGATCAGGGGAATCCTCAAGTCCTATGACAATCACCTTAACCTCATACTGGATAACGCCGAGGAGATAGTGACGACCCCTGATGGCCCTACTTCCTCTAAGATAGGGAAAAGGGTTTTAATTAGGGGGGACAACGTAATTGCCATATCAACTTCTAAAATAGAGGAGGAGGATGAGGTATGAAGGGAACCCCTTCAATGGGTCGGAGGAGCAGGGGTAAGACTCACATAAGATGTAGGAGATGTGGTAGACACTCTTACAACGTTAGGAAGGGTTACTGTGCCGCCTGTGGCTTTGGAAGGAGTAAGAGAATGAGACGTTACAATTGGGCTAACAAAGTGAGGTGGAAGGGCCTCAGAGTGGTGTAGTTCATGGTTGACTGAGAGACCCTTACCTATACACGTCCTCCTCATTATTGGAATACATGTATCTCTTGCCTTTATTTCACTAAACCTGTCAGCCGACAGGTCACGGCGCTTTATATCCTTAAAGCGGATCTTCCAATTAGACTTGGCCTAACAACTGTGTTTACAAAGATATTTTTACAAGCATCAGGGGCTTCTATAGGAGGGCCTTTCGGCTATTCTAATCAAGGTATTCAGGACTATCCACCCAACAGCCCCTAGTAACCAAATTCCAATTTCTATTAAATTATTTATTAATAATCTGATATATCATTTAATTACTGACATTTAAGATACAAAATAGTTAAATTAATAAAATATACTGGGGGGACCTAGAGGGTGACTTGTTAGTAAGCTTGAGTTATCTTAATATACTGGTTAGACCACAGAAAAGTTGGGCCGGTGGCGCAGTTGGTAGCGCGCCCGCTTGGCATGCGGGAGGTCGGGGGTTCGAATCCCCCCCGGTCCACCACGTTGCCGGGGTAGCTCAGGTGGGAGAGCGTCCGGCTGAAGACCGGAAGGTCGAGGGTTCAAATCCCTCCCCCGGCACTCTAGGTTGTGAGGTAAGATGAGCAGGAAGGGCGCCCCCTCAGAGTACCTTAGGTCATCTGTGATATCATATTTTGGAGAGTCTAAGGGTAAAGAATTGCTAGAACTGCTCAGGAGGAGCGGCATAACATGTTTCGATGACCTAGCTAAAGGAGTTCCAGAGGGCTTGGCGGACTTGGCAGACATCTCTCTAGAACAGATCAACAAATTCCTTGAAGAGTATGGCCCTCAGGCCATACCTAGATTAAAAAATATGATTATAAAAGCCGAAAAAAGGATAAAAGAACTTGAGATACAGGTAGAATGGGCTAAAAAACAGCTCCTTTCTAGGAAGGAAAATTCAATGACCTACGGTAAGGGAAAGGCTATAGGAACGATAAGGTCCTGCTTAATTAAGCTGAATATGCTAACGGAGGTTATTGAGCTAAACTATGACGAAGATAAGCCAATACTAGAAGCAGGACCCCTAAAAGAGGAGTTATTGGCAATATCCTCTGATTTGCTTAAGGCGTCTAGAGATCCGTCCATACAAGAGACGGCCGAGGATCTAAAGAGCATAGCCAACGCGCTTTCTGGTTTGGTCAGGGTGTTAGACGAGGTGCCCAGGTCAGGGGATGTGAGGTACGCGGTTATGATGGCGGCTTCCGCTTTATCTGACATTATGTTGTCCCTAACTAGGGGGAGCAAGGGCGAGTGTCTTCAGGTTTTAATGGAGAACGTCTCTCTAAAGGCAGAGGTTCTCTCGCAGAAAGTTAGTATGTTAAGGGGCCGGGTGACCCGGCCCACCCTCTAGTCCTTTATCCTTTCTAGGATCCCTATTATGAGTAGTATCTCAGATCTCGTTGGGAAAGGCATGTTTATATCATTTACTATTTCATTGAGTATTGAAATGGCTTTGTTAGCCCTAACCCCGTAGGAAAAGCTCTCGTCGGTCAAAGCCTCTATGGCCTCTGTAGTGGCCCTCCTAATATTTCTCGGAACGCCCCTATCTTGGGAAATCCTATCCAATCTTTTTATTGCTTCAGAAATATAGTTCTCATACTCCTTAATCTTCTGTGCCTTCTTGGACATGGTATTCACACCCCCCAAATAGGTTCAGTTTTACCGGGCACATCTCCCTTAAAAATTGTTACCCACTATTTCTAAGAGAATGGCTATGAGGGTGTCTGACACCGGAGGGGATGAAAAGAGCAAGAAATTGGCCGAAGCTTTGCTTAAAGGATGGAAAATGCTATCGGAAACGTGTCCTGTATGTGGAACTCCCCTATTCAGGAAGCCGAGCGGGGAAGTGATATGTCCGGTATGCGGCACTAGGGTAATACTTGTCAGCTCTGATGAGGAGGGCAGGATTGAGAGGACAAAGCTCGTGCTGGCAGGCGTCATGGAGGACCTAGTGAGGGCGCTTGAGGGGGAGGTTATGGACTTAAGAGAGGGCGAAGTTGAGTCACTGGACAGGATAAACAAGATCCTAGAAGCCCTCGAAAGGCTTGTCAGAATCAACAGTGAATTAGGGAGTCGAAGTAGTCAAACTTGAGTTGGGATTGGGATATTTGACTAGCTCTATTCACTATTTTTTCAACAAGCTCCTCTGGGGTCACCCTGAGGAGGCCTCTCCTGTGATACAAGATTACCTCAGCCCCCTTGTCGACGCCTACCAAAACGAGCTCGTAGACATCCCTCTTCAAGTAGACAGCCCGTCCGTCCTTCATGTAGTAATACTTTAGGGTGATGGAGAAGGGGTACTTATAGCCTATTGGATCCTCCTTACCATGGAGTATGGGGAGCACCACTGCCATGGCCCTGGACTGATCGAAAGGAACTTGGCTGACCCTCTTACCTTCATCCTTCCTTATCATCTCGACCTCGTAGACGGCGAACCCCTCTACCTGTCTAGGCAAGTGTCCCGGGGAAAGCAGTCTCTTCTCGTGCATGTTGTTCATCCTAGTCATCGAGATCATTAGGCTGGCCAAGACGTTTCTACAGCTTTCTCCACAGACCAAGAACTTCTCTGTAACTGGTATTGTCCATCACCTATAATGGGGGCCTGTGCTCATTCAGTTGAAAACCCTTAATAAGATTTCCTGTCACTAGGCAAATCTCCGAGGAATCGATTCACGACCTCCTTTACCCTATTCTTAACGTGCGACCTGATTTCAGGTCTAACGTAAACCCTTAGGACGCTCATCTTAATGTCCCTTAACCTGTTCAGGACTGGAGACACCTCGAACGGGGAGAAGGTGCCGCTCTCATCGAATATTCTGGGTATGGCCTTATCCTTTATGAACACCATGCTAGGGTTGTCTATCAGCAGATCTTCTTCTTTAATCCCCGTCTTGTTTAGGAGCTCCTCCTTCAGAGTTTTCAGCTCTTTCTCATTCAAGGATACCCCATTAACCCCGTATGCCACTTTGAATATCCTCCTGTTGGCTATATCCTTCAGAATTTCTGCCGAAGTTTCGTGCATCTTCATAAAGCTCCACATCGTGTAATCGTCAACGTCTAGGAAAGAGTTCACGTCGTTTAGCATGGCCTCCAGGTCCAACTCACCCGATTCTATTAGAAGCTCCATGCCCTTTTCCAACATTAGTTGGACGGCCCTGGAGGTCTTATGGTAGTATATCGTCCTAAAAGATAACAACCTGGCCATTAAGAGGGCCTCAACCGACTCCAAGGCCCTCCTGTGTATCCCTAGGTCCCCCCCTATAACGGAGTAGTTCTGGGCTATCCTCCTTATGTCAACGGAGTAACCAGCTCCTGTGTGGTAGGAGTCCCTGACCGTGAAATCCATCTTGTCAACGTCCGCTGAGGAGTTTATCACCTTGGATAAATAAGCCTTGACGTGAGTTCCCCTTATGATGTCGCTTATCTCAGATGGGTCATAGTTGGCCGAGAGTATGTCACCAATCTCGCTTTCCTTAATAACCCAGGCGGATCGTTCCTCGTGGCTCTTACCCCCAAACCTCTCAACGACAGCGTCAAACGTGTGGCTAAAAGGCCCATGCCCTATGTCGTGCAACAACCCGCTCAGCCTGAGAAGCCCCTCGACGTTTGGGTCGTACTGCATTACCCTCTCCTCAGCTATGCCAGCCAGGTGCATAACCCCCAAGGAGTGCTCAAACCTAGTATGTATGGCCCCAGGGTAGACGTACTCTGCTCCTGCCAGCTGCCTTATCCTCCTAAGTCTCTGAAATGGTCCGGAATCCACTATTCTGAGCTCTAACTCGGTGAGGCTTATGTAACCGTGTATCGGGTCCTTGATGGTCTTCACGTACCTCAATGGGCTTCCCTTTCCAGGAATTCCTCGTACTCCTCAGCCCTCATGAGGTTCTCTACTTCCTCAGGGTCCTTCACCTTGATTTTGACGATCCAACCCTCCCCGTAAGGGTCATCCGATAGCTTCTCAAGGCCCTCCTCGTCGCCTTCCTCTTCCTCTGTGGAAATACCGGCTCCCTTGTTCACCTCCAATATCACCCCCGACACGGGGGCGTATATCTTATCGGCAGTTTTACTGCTCTCTATGTCTCCTAGGGGCTCACCTTGCTTTACCTCCGTTCCCACGGGCTTAATTTCCACGTACGTTATATCACCTAACTGCTCTATTGCGTGTGAGGTTATCCCAACAACCGCAATATCACCCTCTATCTTAACCCACTCATGGGTCTTAGTGTAAAATCTATCTCGAGGGTTCATGTCGGATCATGGAGATGTAGAGGGCTTTCCCTTTAACTTTTATGCAGGTCCTCAATGCCCCTATCCGTTATCCTAAAGACTGCCTCGGTAGGCGGGAGGTAGGGGGAGGAGACGACCTTTAAGAGCCTTATGTCCCTCCTGACCCTCCTCAAGTAGAAAACGTTCTGAGGCATGTGGCCTATTAAGTACCCACCCAGAGGCCTCAGATCCTCCTTTCCTCCAGTGACGTGGGAAGTTAAGGTAACTATCCCCCCTCTATCGGAGAAATTTCTGAAGTACCTCAGGATTGAAGCTAGCTCACTTTGCCTCTCTGGCAACTGACTCAGGCCGGTGTAGCCCTTAAAGGGAGCTGATATGGAATCTACTGAAATGAACTTGATCTTTTCCATCCTAATGACTTTCTTGATAGCCTCTTTCAGCTGAACTGGGCCTGATACCTTCATCACTAAGACCCTGTCAAGCGCTTCCTTTACAGACATGGCCTCGGCAATTTTAGACAACCTTTCAGCCGAGAAAGAACCTTCGGTGTCGATGTAGACGCTAACCTCTGAGTTTATTCCCCCCTCCTCAAGCGGAAGCAGGGATCTAACAGTTAAGAACATGACCAGTTGCGTCTTCCCAGATCCAGGGGGTCCATAAATTAAGTTTATGGATCCCAGGGGGAGCCCTCCCCTCAAGGCCCTGTCCAAGTCGGATACACCGGTGGAGAGCTTTATCTGAGAGGCGGGCAGGAGCTTGTCAGCGCTGACCAGATCGACGGTTCTCCTAGAAAGCTCCTCAAGTAGGACCTTGGCTACCTTCCTATCCACTCTAAGCATTTCGGCCAGCTCTCTCGGGGTTAAGCTTAGCGCCTCATTTACATCAATCCCTCTCTCCTTCAACTTCTTCAGGAGCTCTTCAACGTTCATCAGTGCCTTACACCCTTGAACCCCAGTAAATAGGCCAGCATGTTAGCTAGTAAGTGAAGCGGAGGAGTTATTAGAACTATGATCAGTATCTCCATCAAGGTTAAGGGTTCAAAGGGCATGCATAAGGCCAGCGCTACCATCACGAAGCCCTCTTGATCCAACAAGGGGGCCGATTCTCCCGGCTTAATGTCAACCCTCCTCTTGAAGAAAGAGCCCATCATGTCACCAAGCATGGCTCCCAGTGATAACAGAAGGCCGCAAAGGGGCCTCCCCTGAAAAACTCCGACTAACGTGCCAGCTAACACCCCTGATAAGAACCCTCTAATCGTCTTGTGATCCCCCAGGATCCTCTTTCCATCGACAAAGTTCTTCCCCAGGTCTATGGGCTTTCCCCCTCCAAAGACTACCGGAGTCATATTGGCCACGTATGCTGGCAGTATGTAGTACAAGGCACTCAGCAGGTAGTCTAGAGGGCTCCACATAATCTTAACCTCACAGGGCGTAAATCACTCGGTCTAAAAGCCGTCCAATTATCTTTAAAAATAGACCCCCCTGATCGGAGGTTATCACCCAAACGCATGGTTTCCCGCTCTCCAACGAGGCCCACCTGATGAGGGCTGTTGTAAAAGCTAACCCCCTGAAAGCCAGCCCAGGCGGTGATGCAGTCAATCGTAGCGCTAAATCGTCGATGACTCCCATTCCCACATCCTCTCTTGAAAGATATCCTGTGAACACGATTGTGGCCCTCAACGTGTCTCCTCCTACCTTCACCATGTAGAAGTTCCTGCCTTCGCTGTCTAAAGTGTAGGAAAGTTTTAACGAGAGGTAGTGAGAGGCTAATAGGGAGACGACGTTTCCCTCGCTGAGCTTGACGACTGTGCTTATTATTCTGAACAGCTCTTCCTCATTAGGGACTATCACTAGGTTAAGGCCCGGTTTGAACATTCCCTATCAACCTATTGAATGACTTAGCCAACTTAGGGACCTCTTTAGAGGATACAGGGGTCATCTTCCTGAGCATCCAGTAGGGGAGCATGGGCCTGACATTGTCCATCAAGAACCTATAATCTGCCAACACTATAAAGCCAGCGTCTTCAGGTCCTCTAACGCACCTACCAGCCGCCTGACTCGCTGACCTGACAGCGTGCAGTAACTCAATCTCTCCGCTCTCCCCGAACAAGTTGAGCTCGACGACCCTCCTAAGCCTTTGTTCTAATCCAGGCCTAGGGAGCTGAAGCCCTACGACGACCGAGGCGATCATCTCATTTCCAGGGAAATCAACTCCCTCGCTTATCCTCCCGCTCTGAACTCCTAATAGGACGGCCCCTCCCTTGTCGGCCATCGACTTGAACTCCTCCACGGAGTTGTTGGAATCGTTCTCATAGTATACAGGCTTATTCACGTGGTCCTCCAACCCCATCTCCCTGAAGTAATTTATTATATCATAGGATGGGGTGAACACCCCTACATTGCCCTCTATCGAGTTGACGACGCCCACTACCATCTCATAAATCATTTTCAGGCTACGCTCCCTTTCCGAATACCTGGTGGTCAGGTCCTCAGTCACTAAAACAATGGCATTAGACCCCCAGTCCGGGGAAATCCTCTTCACCTTTAACCTGACGCCCACTTCTCTGCTCACTAGCCTGTCTGGTCCCCAGGTGCCAGATACCAAGATAGCAGCGTAAAAAGACCTGAGCCTCTCCCTCTTATCGGGCAAATCCAATAAGGTCAGGGAGTTTCCATCCCCGTCCACGAAAAGCCTGCCCTCCACCTCTAACCCTAACGCCTTCTGGGCGTAATCCTTAGGCACCTCTATAAAATCAACGCCGGCCTTCCTGATCTCCTCATAGATCGTTAGATTGAGGTCTATCCGTCTAACCTGGGAGCTTATCAGGTGCCTGCTCAAGTTGTGTGCCTCATCCACCACGAGGACTATATCCCTACCCTTTAACCACTCAGACAGCATCCTCCAGGGCTCCTCCTCCAACAAGTAATTTATTGGAGCTACAACGAGCTCCGAGTACCCTAGCCGCCTTAAAGACCAATAGTAAGGACAGGTCTTAAGTTGAAGAGACCTTTCAATGAGCTCCTGCACCCTCAAAGGAGCCTTATCATCTACATATCTGGAGAACTTACACCTCCCAGATCTCCTGACTTCATTACAAGCTTCATAGACCTCCTCCTTAGCGAATCCCATTAAACAAAGTTCTCCCTTACCTCTGAGAGGTGCCACCTTTAAATTGAAGTGAGGGAGCTCATCAAGCACCCTATCTATTTGTCTGTGAGTTCTAACCAGGTAAATGAAACCATCAACCAAGCCCTCCTTAACATAGTAAGCTACGTTCGTCAATATGGAGGAGGTCTTCCCTATACCGTTAGGGGCCTCAATTGCATGAATTCCCCCACTCTGGATAGACTCACAGATGGTCTTCACTAAGTCAAGCTGCCCCGGCCTGTACTTCGGGTAAGGAAAGTGTCCAGCCACCCCCTCACACATCTTTAATGGTGCGGGCTAAGCTATATCATGGGATACAATGAAGAAAGTGGGCCTGATCGTGAACCCAATAGCTGGCCTAGGAGGTTACCTGGCGGAAGGGGGAAGCGATAGGCCAGAGGTCGTATCTAAAGCTGTTGACATGGGAATTCCGTTAAGATCGGTTGAGAGAGCCTCCAAGGCGCTAATCAGCTTTAAGAATAGCTTATCTAACGAGAAAGTGATGATACTATCGCCAAGAGGTTTAATGGGGGAGAAATCAGTGGAAATAGCGGGCCTTAAAAATATGTGGAGGGAGATAAGCTACAAACCCAAGAAAGTTACCACTGGGGAGGATACCCTACTGTCAGCGGAGGAACTGGCCGATAAAGGAGTGGATCTCCTCCTTTTCTCCGGAGGGGACGGCACCGCCAGAGACATCTTGTCAGCGGTTAACGGGGGTGTTGTGGTACTGGGAATCCCCTCGGGGGTAAAGGTGTTCTCAGGGGTGTTCGCTGAGACTCCAGAGGCAGCAGGGGAGATAGCTGCCCTCTACGTAAGGGGGTTACTCGATGTGGATGAGAGGGAAGTAGTGGACGTGGACGAGTCCTCTTATAGGAGGGGTATCGTGTCTCCCAGGCTTTATGGCTACATGAAGGTTCCCCTGGCTCCCTCAGTCCAAAGAAGCAAGGACTTTAAACAGCACCCTAAGGCGGCCCTGGAAGGGATATATCGCTACCTCTTAGAAGTTCTAGGAGATTGGGACCTACTAATCCTGGGTCCCGGAAGTACGGTCAAGTTCGTAGCGGAAAAGATGGGGCTTAAGAAATCAATTACGGGAGTAGATGCCTACTCCAGGGGCACTGAATGGCTTAACGTTGATGTGAAGCAGATGGAGGAGATTGTTAGCTCTCATTCCAAGATCAAGGTCATAGTGACTCCAATAGGCGGCACTGGGGTACTCCTAGGTAGGGGAAACGTGCAATTGACCCCGGCGCTGAGGAGGATCGATAAAAGCGACCTTATAATCGTAGCCACCCCGGATAAGGTGGAAGGGGTTGACCACTTGATCGTAGACCTGGACGAGGAGGAAGTGAACGAGAAGTTTAGGGGTTACGCCAGGGTTATAACGGGATATAGGGAGGAGGTGGTTATAAAGGTTATATGAAACCCAGCTCCCCTCCTAGGATGTCCGATATGCTATCTATGTCTATCTCTTTATTGAACCTGAACCCGCCGTCCCCACTTAGTGAGGCAGGCGTGAGCACGGACTTCTTAGGGGCTATGAAATTCCCTCCCAGTATATCAGGGGATTTAACCCCGGTCAACAAGAGGATTACCCTGAGGGTATCCCCAAGGCTAGGGTCTATGTCAGCCCCTATCTTGACTATCGCGTCGCTAGACATTCTGGAGGTAACTATCTCGCTTATCTCGTAGACCTCATTTAACTTAAGGTTACCCCCGTATACGACTATCAGGGCACCCTTAGCGCCGTCCGGCGATATGTCTATCAACTGATTTTTAAGGGCCATCTTAACGGCCTCAGAGGCCCTTCTCTTGGGATCGCTTGATTGCCCAATTCCCACTGCAGCAACTCCACCGGCGCTCATCAACAGCTTTATGTCATTTAAGTCTATGTTCATCATAGTCCTCCTCCATATTATCTCAGCTATTCCCTTGACCATGGTGGCCAGGGTGAGGTCAGCCATCTTGAAAGCCTCGTCAACTGATAGGTCGCCAGCAAGCTGTAACAGCTTATCGTTAGATATCAGGACAACGGTGTCTGCCCACTTCCTAAGCTGTTTGACGCCCTCTTGAGCGATCCTCATCTTGTGTCTGCCCTCGGTCCTGAAAGGCATGGTGACGAAGCCAACTACCTTTGCACCTTTATCCTTGGCTATCTTAGCGACCACGGGAGCGGCTCCAGTTCCCGTCCCTCCACCCATGCCAGCGGCTATGAACACTAGGTCAGGTCTACTGCCCAGGGCTTCTGATATCTTGTGTGCGTCATGTTCGGCGCAGGCCCTGGCGACTTCTGGTATGCCACCGGCCCCAAGCCCGTTGGTTATGCTCTCTCCTATGAGTATCTTGTTAGGAACCTCCACCCCGTCTAAGTGATGCTTGTCAGTGTTTATGGCCACCAACTTTATTCCCTTGACCTTGAGCTTGGCTATGGTTTCCACGGTGTTGGAGCCGCACCCTCCTACCCCTACGATGACTATGTTTCCCTGACCTACTTCGGACTCCCCGCTTAAGCCTTCACTACTCACATCGCTGCCCACATCGCTAACCTCTGGGACGAAGCCTTTGACCTTGTTGTTTCCAAGAACTGGTATGTCGAGTATTTTACTGAACATCTCAGCCATTTCCTTAGCTGGGGACGAGTACTTCATGTTAAGGCTCAAGTGGCAACACCTCCTCTAACCTTCTTCCTGTGCTCCCTTATCAGGAGCCTTATCGCCTCTCTTATGGCCTCACTCTTGCTGGTATATCCGGCCTCCTTCACCAACCTCTCCAACTCCTCAGCTAGAGGAGGGGGGACGTGTAGTGAGATCACCACCATCGAAATCACCGCCAAGGTCACCAGTGAGGGTATATGAATGGATGAGAAGGCGTCCTGAGGTCAAGGTTCATTCAACTTGTATTAATCAAGAAATACAGGCAATATATTAATATCAATCACAATAAAATTTAAAATAAATTCTAAATATGAGGAAATCATTAAATAATTATCGGAATAATTGCGGATTATGATGCATAACTTTTAATTAACTTTCACAACACTTTGATTGTTGTATCCTTAAAGAGATACATAACATGATAAAGTCATGAATGGGCGTATATAGTAGAAGTTCTCATGACAATCCTTTCTACCATATAAGATAGCCAATTAACAGCCCACCAGGCTGGCCAGCTAATTTACGTTTAACTGCTCGGTATATACTAGAGGATGCATTTCAACTCCGCTCTTATAACGGCGTTTTGTAACGCTCGAGTTGATATTGAGAATATATACCGAGCTGTAAAAGAGGGCATTGTCTTAAGACCTCTCAGCCTCTACCTGTTACTAATAAATACCTTCCCTTAACTCGCTGTCCTTACTTAAATGAGTACTTTGTTATAATTTAACCGCATAACCTTTAAATTTTTATAGGGAAATGGGAAATAGTGTTTGATTAAATAAGCTTACCTAGTACACTTAAGTTGGTGTCAGTGCTTTCGACAACGTATTATCTTTCCCGCCCCGTCAATGTTTGGGTGCACATGGGCCTAATACCGAATGATGATCCTGAAACAATTAGGATTATGTTGAGCTATATCGGCGTAAAAGACATAAAAGAGCTATACTCCGACGTCCCCAACGAGATATTGTTGAGTAACCCCCCAGAGATAGGTTCACCTCTCAAGGAGGCGGACTTGAGCTCACTATTTGAGTCGATTACATCTTCGGTTCCAGAGATCAGATTGTCCTTCACAGGAGGAGGTATCGCAGATCACTACGTTCCAGCCATAGTCGATGAGATAGTCTCTAAGCAGGAGTTCTACACATCCTACACCCCTTACCAGCCAGAGATTTCTCAGGGATTGTTGCAAGCCATATTCGAGTACCAATCTCTCATGGCAGAGTTGCTAGACATGGACGTGGTCAACGCCTCGCTCTATGACTCTGGATCTGCCCTAGGGGAGGCGGCCAGATTTTCAATGAGGGTTACCAAGAGAAAGAGAATAATCTACGCGAAGAACGCCAATCCTGAGAGGTTATCGGTCCTCAGCACTTATGTTAGTCCTCTAGACGTCGAGCTGGTGAGCGTACCCTACGATGAGGAGACGGGAAGGATCTCTCTAGCTAGCCTAGAGGCCCAATTAAATGAAGATACTGCAATGGTGTACCTGGAGAACCCGAACTTCTTCGGGATCATAGAGGAGGAGGCAGAGGAAGTTGCAGATCTAGTTCATGAGAAAGGCGGACTCTTCGTGGTTGGCGTCGAGCCCATTTCCCTGGGAGTGATCCGGCCCCCCGGCGATTACGGAGCCGACGTGGTTGTGGGCGAGGGACAATCCTTAGGAGGTTATCTGAACTTCGGGGGGCCATCCCTAGGAATATTTGCTATTAAGTCCACCAGAAAGATGATAAGGCAAGTTCCTGGCCGACTTATCGGAATGACTAAGGACTTAGAGGGAACTAGGAGTTACATGATGGTGTTGCAGTCTAGAGAGCAACACATAAGGCAGGAGGAGGCCACTTCTAACATAACCACAAACTCCCAGCTAATGGCCTTAAGGGCAGCGATCTACCTCTCCCTTCTAGGCCCGGATGGCTTGAGGGATCTAGGAAGGAAGATACTTCTAAACACCGAGTATTTGAGACGTTCCATAGAAGAATTGCCCTGTTTTAAGGTTCCATTCAAATCCAAGTTCTTTAGGGATCTGCCGGTTGTCTCTGAAGGCCCAAGCTGGAAGGAAGTTAACTTGCACCTCTTGTACAAAGGGATAGCTGGAGGCTTCGTTCCCTCAACGATTTACAAGGAGTTCCCTGAGAGCCTAGCTATACTAGCCACAACTGAGAGGCACTGCAAGAGGGACATTGATGAGCTAATAGATAACCTGCGGGGGTTCTGCTCATGAAATTCAGGCAGGCCACCTGGAGGAAGTCTAATGAAGTCCTAGAGCCTACGGTATTCGAACTAGGCGTCTTGGGCAGAGGAGGGACTAAAATCGCTGAGCCTGACCCAGACATAATCTCTATTGTAGGTGAAACTGACGAACTGATACCGGAGAACATGAAAAGGAAGGAGATAAACCTTCCCGGCATGGCCGAACCCCAGGTGGCCAGACATTTCAGCAGACTAGCTCAGATGAATTATGGGGTGGATAGCGGCTCTTACTGGCTAGGATCCTGCACCATGAAATACAACCCCAAAGCCGCCATGAGGATAGCTAGCAGCGACAGGGTGAGGAGGCTACACCCGTTCATCCCAACTGAGGCAGCTCAACATATCCTCAGGATTATGTACGAGTTACAGGAGATGCTATCCTCCATAACTGGACTTCCCCATTACACTCTGCAGCCAGCTGCTGGAGCTCAGGGGGAGTTCGTGGGCGCACTTATCATAAGGGCCAAGCACCTAGACGAGGGAGAGAGGCAAAGAGACGAGATGATAATACCGGTCTCAGCTCACGGGTCTAACTTCGCCTCCGCAGCCATGGCGGGCTTTAGGGTGATAAAGGTGCCCACGTCTAGCGAGGGTACTATAGACATAGACGCCCTTAGGGCTGTAGTAGGGGAGAGGACTGCCGGCATAATGATAACTAACCCGAATACCCTGGGGATATTTGAATCGGACATACTAGAGATAAGCGACTTGATTCATTCTGCAGGAGGTCTAATCTACTACGATGGCGCTAACTTAAACGCAATACTGGGGTGGGTTAGGCTATCTGATATGGGAGTGGACGTAGCCCACCTTAACATGCACAAGACGTTTGCGGCCCCTCACGGAGGGGGAGGCCCGGGCGCAGGAGCCGTAGGTGTGACAGAGGACCTGAAAGACTTCCTGCCAGTTCCTCTGATTAAAAAGTCTGGAAATAAGTTCTATTTTGATTATAATGTTCCTAAAACCATTGGAAAGATAAGAACATTCTATGGAAATTCCGAAGTTCTAATAAAATCTTGGGCATATCTTAAGATGATTGGAACCGAAGGTCTCAGGAAGGTGTCCTCTATAGCGGTGCTAAACGCTAACTACGCTAGAAGAAAACTAGTAGACTACGGTTACAAGGTGGCCTATGGTAAGGAAAGGCCCTGTAAGCACGAGTTCGTATTAACGCTGGAGGACCTCAAGGAGTATGGCGTGAGGGCCCTCGACGTAGCCAAGGCCCTAATAGATAGGGGGCTGCACCCGCCCACCATATACTTCCCGCTTATAGTCAAGGAGGCGTTTATGATGGAGCCCACAGAGTCGGATAGCTTGGAGGAAATAGATGAGTACGTCAAGGCTATGAAAGAAATAAGGGAGCTGGCCATGGAGGATTCTGAAGCTCTTAAGAGGGCCCCAAAGAACTCTTCCGTGAGGAGGTTGGATGAGACTCTGGCCAACAGGAAGCCCATACTCACCTGGAGAATGTACATAAAGTTAAAAGCGAGTAGGTGAGCGCCACGACCCCCAGAAGTGCTTCAACGGCTAGTATGGTTACTACTATCTTTTTCTCCTTATTTATCCCCTTTCTAATCAGTATAGCAGCTAGAGAGAGGTTTCCTGGGGGTTCTAAGGTACCATCCGACCTCACCTTAGCAGGCACTTTTTTGGCAGTTCTCCTCCAACTAATCAATTTTAGGAAGAAATCTACCCCATGAGGCAACGTCAAAATAATCATTTCCCAGTAAAGCCCGTAGATGGAAGAAGCTAGGGCTAAAATTCCTCCAAAGAAAAACGTGCCCACGTTGCCGGGAAAGGCCTTCGCCGGGTACCAGTTATCTTTAAGGAATATAAGTGATAGAATAAACAGTATTAAGTAAACAAAGAAAGCATTTTCGTACTTTTTTATTAAAGAGATTAAAGCTAAGAAGCCAGATATTATAGCGGTACTCCCCATCTCTAATCCGTTAAACCCGGCTAACGTGTTGACGGCGTTGGCCACGTACACGACGAACAACACAGATATTATTGCCATCAAAGGATATGGGAGAGCGAACCAAAGCTTGAACGGTTTATAGACGTGATAGGCGGCTATTAGCGGGAAAGATGAGTATATGATCTTCTCCAAATTCCTCAGGCCTATCACGTCATCCGCCAGTCCTAATAGCGCGTAGTATGAAGAAGCCATTAAGACGTAGGGGACGTCTAGCGCCCAGACTGCCCAGCACAGGGAGATTACAGCAACCATAGCGTGAGGTAAGGCCCCTATCCTAACGGCTCTCACTTCCCCCGCTTTATGAAGGTCCTTTGATACCAAATTAGCCCTCCAGGAGGAAGATATCCACAGCTTCTGAAGCCAATAGGCAACCACACCGACAGCTATTAGCGTGATAATGCTCTCCAAGGGCATCTCATCTCAATCATGATCTAACGATTTTTAATTTAAGCGATCAGTTTAAGGCGATGTCAGCTGAGGATCTGCTGGTGCCACTCTCTCTGATAGTTACGGCCGCCTTTACGGAGTGGGCTCTCAGGTCGTACATCTATAGACTGAAGAAGGCTGGAAGATTGTCTAGGGACTATCACAAGAGGGAGGAGAGGTGGGTTCCTGAGCCTGTGGGGCCCGCCGTGGTAATACCTTTCGTGTCAGCGTTAATCGTCCTATCCGGCATCACAGGGAATCCTAAGTTCTTAGCCGTGGCCGTTGCTACCTCCTTAGGGGCGGTTATAGGCATGATAGATGACCTAATAAACCTGTCGGCCCTAACAAAGCCCGCCTTACTCCTAGTGACCCCCCTCCCCCTGATAGCCTTGGGGGTGTTGACCCCCAGGCCCCTGCTGCCCGTAGTCGGAAGGGCCAGACTGTATTACGTCTACTGGTTAATCCTACCAATTATGTTCTCAGTATTCGCCAACGCCATAAACATGATGGACGCGTTAAACGGGTTAATGCCAGGCTCTGTGATAACTTCCCTAATGCTGCTGCTCCCGGTGATGGACGCCTCCTCAAGGTGGATGACCTTGCTTCTAATATCTTCGCTTATCCCTTACTTCCTGAAGAATAAATACCCTGCTGATGCCTTTGGGGGGGACACGCTCTCGCTCTCTGTAGGCTCAGCTATAGCCTCAATAGCGGCAACGTCCAACAGGGAGATGTTCTTCTTCATAGCCCTAATACCCTTCATGGTCTCCGGATTTGTGGTGATAGCCAGTGTAAAGGGGCTTAGGGAGAGGAGGGAGATGAAAAGGCCCGTTGTAGTTAGGGACGGGGTGCTTTACGTTAACGAAGACCCCGAGGCCCCGATGACCCTAATAGCCGTCTTGGTTTCGCACAGGGGCAAGGACGAAAGGAGGGTGGTCAAGGAAATAATAGCGTTAACGGCCCTGTCTAGCCTACTTTCGCTTACTACGTATTACCTGATGACGCCGAGGTGATTAAATGGACAAAGGGTTGTTGTTGGCCATTTGGATAATCTTGTCTGGTTGGGCGCTCACCATAGCTGCTATGCTAGTTATAAAGGTCTCTGTCCTCTCGATTGGGAAGGGGTTCTTGGAAGCAGCTATTAAAGTCATCTCAGCTTTCTTGATACTTTCAATGTCCCTTCTAGTTTGGTACCTGATAAACAGGGAATTGTTTACCAGGCTTAAACGGGGTGGTGGGCCCGGGGGGACTTGAACCCCCGACCTCCCGCTTCTCCTCTGGCGGTTATGTAGCGGGAGCCGCCATATAAGGCGGGCGCTCTATCCAGTCTGAGCCACGGGCCCGCCTGACTTACAGACCCCCACCCTTTATTTAAGGATTACCCATATTATGGGAGGGTCATGGGGTCGAGCCTTACAGAGCCAGCCTACAAAGTCAGGATATCTGAGATACTGGAGGGAGAATTTGAGAGCATTTCAGTTGATCACGTGAGATACTTCAGGTTCAAGTGGGGTAGCGCCGTTAAGGTTAGGGTTCTGGGAATGGTAATTTCAACTTGGGTTCACGAAAACAGATCTTTTGCCAAGCTGGACCTGTTCGACGGCACTGGGATCATCCAGTTGAGGGCCTGGGAGGACGGCGTGGATAAGCTAGTAGATGAGGAAACCGGAGAGCTTTACGCTAGGGGGTCTATTCTAGACGTCATAGCAAAGATCCGAAGCTGGAAGGATAAGCCCTACTTATCGCCTTTGATAGTTCTTAAAGTGAAGGATCCTAACTTAGTTCTCCTCAGAGAGCTGGAGGTTATAAGGAGGGATTTGAGGTTCTCCAGTCTGACCCCGGTAAGAAGTGAAAAAAATTTGGAAGAAGAACTCCTCAAGCTACTTAGAGAGGTGGACGGGTTGTCTCAGGATGAAATAGCGGACCTAATGGGGGAGGAGCGGATAAAGGTGTCGGGCGCTCTATCTAGGCTGAGGGAACTAGGGTTAATATATGAGGAAGACGGAAGATACTATTACATAGGTTAGGAGGTGAAAAGATTGTCCACAAGAGAGGAATACTTGGAGATGCTAAGGGCTGCCAAAGAGGCTCTCCCTGATATAATTGAGAGCGGTGAGAGGTTTACCCCTCCCAGGCCCATAGTCAGGTGGGAAGGCAAGCAGACGCACATAGTAAACTTTAAGGAGCTGGTTACAGCCCTCAACAGGGATCCTAAACTTTTGGCTAGGTACCTTTCTAAGGAACTGGGTTCGCCTTACTTCCTCACAGAGGACGGAAGGAAGTTAATACTGTCCAGAAAGCTGGACCCTCAACTGGTAGATGCCAGGATACAGAAGTTCATAAGAACCTACGTAATCTGCCCACACTGCGGCAGGCCCGACACAGTAATAGTGAAGGTCAGGAGAACTTGGGTGCTCAGGTGTACTGCCTGTGGAGCTGAGACGCCAATACCCAAGATATAGGGGGGTGATTAACTGCCTAAAAAGAAGAAGAGAGGAGATGTTGAGAGGTCCCTTGACGCTGAGATGGAGGAGCTTTTACCAGCGGATGAGGAGCTCGAGGTTTTTGGCCGTGTATTAGAGCCCCTCGGGAAAGGGCACTTTAGAGTAGAATGTTCTGACGGCGTAGTTAGGATATGTAGGGTTAGGGGCAAGTTGAGGGGCAGGAGATCCTGGATAAAGAGGGGGGATATAGTGCTAGTTTCGATATGGCCGTTTAACAAGAGTAAGGGGGACATAGTGGTCAGGTATAATCAGCAGCAGGTCGCTTGGTTAATGGAGAGGGGATACATACCCGAGGAGTGGGGAACTTACACGGAAGCCTTCTAACGGGTGTTCTTGTTGGAAGATGTAGAGGAGCTAGAAGCCAAGCTCGAGGAGATATTCAGGAAGGAGGAGAAAAAGTTCAAGCGGATAAAGGATGAGGAGTACTACAAGGTGAGGCAGCTAGCCTTTGACCAGAGAACCGTGAGATCCCTACTTAAACTCTTCAATAAGGGCGTCCTATACGATCTAACCTGGGTCATAAGCGCGGGAAAAGAAGCGCTAGTTCTGGCAGGGATGGGGCCTGAAGGGGAGGTAGCGGTCAAAGTTTACAGGGTCTACACAGCTAACTTCAAGAAATATGTAGATTACTTAGCTGGCGACTATAGGTTCATACCTGTAAAGGATAGAGATAAAATAATAAGAATGTGGGCAAAAAAAGAGTTTAGGAACTTGAAGAGGCTTAGGGAGGCGGGGGTAAAGGTACCCAAGCCCATAGATGTTACGGGAAACGTGCTGGTTATGGAGTTCATAGGCAAAGACGCTACCCCCGCCCCTCTGCTTAAAGACTTAGAGAGCCTAGACGATCCTGAGAGCATCATGAACTCCATAATAGAAGACATAAGGAAGGCCTATCGAGAAGCTGAGTTGGTACACGGGGATCTGAGTGAATACAACATAATGTATTGGGAGGACAGTCACTGGATAATAGACGTATCTCAAGCGGTTGTGATAACTCATCCTCTGGCCTTCTCCTTGCTGCTCAGGGACCTTGAACGAGTGACTCAATTCTTTTATAGAAGGTTCAAGTTAACTGTACCTGATCCCTACAAGTTAGCAGAAGAGATATCCGGGTAGGGGGATTCCCTGTGCCTTACGAAATATCAATTAGAATTCCAAGAGAGAGGATTGGTGTGCTAATAGGCAAAGGAGGCTCGACAAAGCGCATGCTGGAGGAGCTCACTGGAGCTGAGATAGTAGTTGATAGTGGCACGGGAGAGGTCACCATAAGGTTCCACGATATGCCCAAAGACCCCCTGCTTCCCCAGAAGCTCGAGTCTGTGGTGAGGGCTATAGGCAGGGGGTTCAACCCCGAGATAGCAATTAAGTTACTGGAGGACGACTACGTGTTGGAGGTCATCGACATAAGGAGGTTTGTGGGCAGCAGTAAGAACGCCCTCAGGAGGATGAGGGGTAGAATAATTGGAGAGAAGGGTAAGTCTAGGACTTTTATAGAGAAGAAGACCGGCACTCACATATCAGTTTATGGACACACGGTGTCCATAATAGGGAAGATATATGACATCCTCCCGGCAAGGGAGGCCATATTCTCGCTGTTAGAAGGATCAATGCATTCCACCGCTTTCAGGGCGATGGAGAAGAAGATCTCCGAGATAGAGAGTAGAAGGAGCTATGAGGAGATGTATTGGAGAAAGCTGAAGAAAGAGCTTGAAGAGTCCTAGGTGATCTTATGGCGGACAAAGTTGAACTGGAGGAAATTAGCGCGTCCGATTTCTTCTACAGGAACAAGTCGCTGGCAGGCTTCGACAATCCAGTAAGGGCCACCTACACAATAGTCAGAGAGCTAGTGGAAAACGCATTAGACGCGGCTGAAATGAAGGGCGTCCCTCCCAAGATACTCATATCCGTAGAGGAGGAGTCTAGAGAGGGCCCGCTGTCCGAGGGCCTTCCCTGGTACAAGATAACGGTCGCCGACAATGGCATAGGGCTCAAGCCCGATGACATACCTAAGGCCTTCGGCAGGGTCTTCGTGAGCTCCAAGTACAGGCTCATGCAGAGCAGAGGGACCTTCGGTTTAGGAGGTACCATGGCTTTACTTTACGGACAGATAACTACCAACAAACCTTTTAGGATAACCTCAGCCAGGGAGGGTGAGCCGGCCTATGAGATAACCATGATGATTGACATAAAGAGGAATGAACCCAAAATCCTTCAGAAGAGAATCCTCAGAGGCATATCGAGGAATTCCTTTACCATAGTTGAGTCCCACTTTGAGGGGAACTACGGGAGGGCCAGGAGGAAGATCGTGGAGTACCTACACCAGACGGCTATAGTAGTCCCTTATGCGGACATACTGTTCATAGAACCAGATGGAAACGTTTACTTCTTCCCTAAAAGCACAGAAGAGCTGCCTAAGAGGCCAAAGGAGTCTTTATTCCATCCTAAGGGTGTAGACCTTGAGTTATTGCAGAGGATGGTAGAGATCACCAATACTAGGAACATGAAGTCCTTCTTGACCAAACACTTTCAGAGAGTAGGGGAGAAAACCGCTAGAGAGGTTCTCAAGCTCGCCGGAATACCCGAGGACAAGAAACCATCAGAACTAACCAAAGAGGAGATATTAGCCTTGTTTAGGGCTCTAAGAAGTTACAAGAAGTTCTTGCCACCGGACCCATCAGTCTTGGCCCCTTTAGGGGAAAAGCTGTTCGAGGAGGGGATAAAGAAGGAGCTCCTGCCTGAGTTCGTTAAGGCGGTTCAGAGGCCCCCATCGGTCTACGAAGCCAATCCCTTCATAGTGGAGGTTGCCATAGCGTATGGAGGGGCCCTTAAGCCAACCGGAGAAATCCAGCTTTACAGGTACGCAAACAAGATACCCCTGCTCTACGACGTGTCCAGTGACGTGTCTTATCACGTGATAAAGAAAATTGATTGGACCAATTACGGTTTAAAGAGCCCTGAGGAGGAGCCTGTAGCCTTCTTCGTCCACATAGTATCCACTAAAGTTCCCTTTAAGACGGTGGGCAAGGAGTTCATAGCTAACGTGCCTGAAGTAGCTAGGGAAATAGAGCTAGGCTTAAGGATATGTGCTAGGGAGCTGAGGATATACCTAAATAGAAAGAGGAGAAAGGAACTGATGAGGAAGAGATATGAGATATTCAAGATGTACTACCAGATAATAGCTGAGGTCCTAACGGAGCTGGTCGGCAGAAGGCCCCCGATTGAGAAGCTCCTGACCAAGGTGGCCGGAGAGGCTGGTATAAATGATGAAGGAGGAAGTGAGGAGGAGAGCTCTGGAGCTGGCTAAGAGAATAGCTGAAGCGATAGAGAGGGGTGAGTTCCCTGAGATAGAGTATCCGCCCAACAGCCAGTCTAACATAGAGTTCTTGGAAGACGTCGGCTACGTGTTCAAGCCTAAGACCTACAGCAGGATAACTGGATCCAGGATAAAGAGCCTCAAAACGCTGGCTGGCTTGCTTTACGGCATAAGTAGGGCCCTAGACCACCTAGAAAACGGGCTCACTATGACAAAAAGGGACTTCTACTACGTTCACAAGGTGGAGAAGCTCAAAGGAACTCTATTCCCAGAGGACCAGAGGGAGACCGACGCCAGAATAATATTGATGGAGTTAGTCTTGGGCTACCCGAGGGAGGCTTTCTCCATAACTAGCGACCCTAGAGGGTGGATTTATGGAGATATAGAGCTCATAGACAAGTCTGGAAGGTTAATAAGGGCAGATCAAGTGGGAGAGATGGGTTACTCAGTTCCTCCAAGGCCTGAAAACATAAAGTTCAAGAGGATAGGGGTCAAAGCGGTCATCGCCATAGAGAAGGTGGGCCCTGCTAAGAACATGATAGAGCTCGGCATACCAGAGGAGAAAAAGATAGGGATAGCAATACTTCAAGGACAGGCCTCCAGGAGCATGAGGAGGTTTCTGAGAATGTTATCCGACGAAGGGGTTCCCATAGCCATCCTGACGGACTTATCGCCATGGTCCCTTAGGATCGCCGCTACAGTCATATACAACAGCATAAATTCGGCTCACATACCCCATCTGGCCTCTCCAGAGGCCAGGTTCATAGGTATACTGACCAGAGACGTGGAAGAGGGGTTCTTCAAGGATTACCAGTTCGCGCTTGAACCGCTGACCCCGGCGGACCTTAAAGCCGCCCAAGATAACGTGTATCTGCCCAACCTGCAGAACGAATTCTGGCAAAGAGAGAACCAGTGGTTCCTTGAAAAGAAGAAAAAAGCTGAGTTGGAGATATTCAAGGCTATGAGTCCTACCGCCAGGAAACTCAAGGATCTGTTCGTGGAGTACTTAAGAATGAAGCTAGATGAGCACCTAGGTATCTCAATTTGAACTCGTCAAGTTTTTATATCCTTCTTATTAGAGTATGGGATTGGGGGCTCCGGTGGTGTAGCCCGGCCAAGCATAGGGGCCTTTCGAGCCCCAGACCCGGGTTCAAATCCCGGCCGGAGCACCAAAGCGGGGGTAGCCAAGCCAGGCCCAAGGCGCCGGATTCAGGGTCCGGTGGGCGTCAGGCCCGCGTGGGTTCAAATCCCACCCCCCGCACCAACTTTTGAAGCCCCGTGGTGTAGCGGCCAAGCACGCCGGGCTTTGGACCCGGAGACCCCGGTTCGAATCCGGGCGGGGCTACCATAATATTTTTCCTCCCTACTCTTTCGGCCGATGAAGTTTATAGTTGACGCAATGCTGGGCAAGCTGGCTAAGTGGCTCAGGATACTGGGCCACGACTCGGAGCTCATTTCCCCAGACTTAATGGATGAGGAAATTCTGAGCATGGACTTTAACGGCAGGGTTTTCCTCACAAGAGATAAGGAATTGGCTAAGAGGGTCTCTAAAAGAAGGATTAACTATTTGCTAGTTCCTGAGAGACAGGAGGAGGCGTTAGCCCTCCTCTCCCTTAAGCTTGGGCTTAGGTTGAGAATAGATCCCAGGACCACAAGGTGTCCCTTCTGCAATTCTCCCATGTCTCCAGTTAGCAAAATTATCCTAAATAATCTACCTAGAGAGGTCATAAAGAGTAATAATATATTTCTAAGATGCAATAAATGTGGTAATGTTTACTGGTTTGCAACTCATTACTGGCAGATGTTACGAATGCTCCTAAAAGCCAGATCCATAAAGGTTAAGATGTCCCTTGGCCCATAAGGTTGGCCAATGATGATTGGCGACGACTACGAACTGGATGTGTTGACTGACCTACCCTGAGGCCTACTACCTCCCTCACACCTAAAGTTCATTAATTCCCCTAGCCCCAACTCCCGGTGGGACGTTGGACCCCATCGAGTTAGTTCTCAGAAACGTAGCTGAACCTCAGGAAGAGTTCGTGATGACGATCGACGAGATTGAGGGAATAGTAAAGGAAGGAGGTAGGCCGAACACATACGTAGGGTACGAGCCATCAGGTCCCATTCACGTGGGAACCCTAATAACAATCTACAAGCTTAGGGACATGATAGAAGCGGGCTTTCACTCCATAGCCTTAATGGCAGACATTCACGCCATACTAAACCTCAAGGGACCCCAAGATGTGATAAAAGAGGTATCGATGACTTACTGGAAGACGGTCTTTCACGAGCTAGGTAGTCCTGAAATAGAGATCGTGTTGGGTAGCGACTTTGAACTTTCTGAGGACTACGTGATGGACCTGCTCACCCTTTCCCAGAAGGTAACGGTGAACAGGGCTTGGAGGGCCATGACTATCATAGCCAGGGGCAAGGATCCAATGGTGTCACATATAGTCTACCCGTTGATGCAAGCCTTGGACATACTCTACCTGGGGGTTAAGGTAGCCATAGGTGGAACGGACCAGAGGAAGATACACGCTCTAGCTAGGGATGTATTCTCATCGCCAGTTCAGTTAAGGGTCGAGAAGTACGTGCCCTCAGCTATCCACCTGCCTTTAATACCAGGTCTGGAGAAAGGTGGGAAGATGAGCAGCAGCGTACCTAAATCACACATAGCAGTCCACGACCCTCCGGAGATAATAGCCTCCAAGGTGAAGGCAGCCTTCTGCCCTCCATGGAATGAGAGCTTTGATGAGGAGGGGAGGTTGATAAACCCTATGCTGGCCGCCATGAAGTACTTAATCCTGCCATGGAAGTCTCCGGTTAAGTTGCCTAGATCTAGGTCAAGGGGAGGAGGTGAGATAGAAATAAACAGTTATGAGGAGCTGGAAAGGGCATACAGGGAGGGGGAGATACATCCACTGGACCTGAAACACTTCGTTGCTGAACACTTTATAAACGAGTTCAAGGGGTTAAGAGAGAAGTTCATGAGTGATCCGGATCTGCTAAGGCCTCTTTACGAATTACAAAAGTGGCAAAAGGAGAAGGGGTTATTCGGAGAAAAAGAGTGGAAGGACGCCTTGGAGTCCTATAAGCCATATCTGGGGGATGTTTCCTGAGGGGGTCCCTAATGCGCGCATTAAATCACTCCCTCATGGCTGGTGCCTCCGGTCATCCCCCTGCTTCTTCTCATTTCACTCAAAATTTACCTTTTCCTTGAGGGCTCTAGCAGCGGCCACTGCCTTAGCAATTATTGGCCTGAGCGTCTTATCGGTTATCCACCCTATCTCAGTGGCCAAGGCCATGGACTGAAGCACAGCCTTGGTTGTGAGAGGCCTCACGGTATACTTGTTTATCTCCTCAATCT
Source organism: Thermoproteota archaeon (assembly GCA_027491435.1). GTDB lineage: Archaea > Korarchaeota > Korarchaeia > Korarchaeales > Korarchaeaceae > Korarchaeum. The sequence goes on along the minus strand of JAOZFG010000017.1, from coordinate 70,131 downwards.
CCAAGGCGAGGGTCAACGCCCTAGATATGGCAGCGCTTAGGTTCTCCAATATCTCTTCCTTAGTTACGGCAAGCACCTCAGGCAAGTAGAGTATGCCTTCCTCATCTATGGCTCCAGTGACCTTGAAACCTACCTTAACTGGCTTTATTCCCAAGTTCTTAAGCACGTCGGCCACCTGCTTGGAGACCACCTCCCCCTTCTTGACGATGACGACGTCCTGGGCTATGGCTATCTTACCTCCTTGGATCTTGGTTGGGATGTTCATGGCTCTAAGGTCTGTGAGTATGGGCCCTGGGGCCAAGTCAGTTGGACCCTTCTGTATGACTATATCGTCCTCAGCGACTTCTCCAGGCTTCACAAAGACCTCCGCCTTACTCTCAGTCACCTTTCTGTAGGTTTCAAATGGATCCTCCTTGCTCAATATGACTACTAGGTTCTGGGGCATCCTCTCCAGGAGCTCTTTTAACCCCTTTCTCTCCACCATCTCGGCCGCTTTCTTTGCTAACCTCTTCTTTATCACGTAGAACTTAATGTTAGGAGCTAGCTCCTTCCTGGCCCTCTGAAAGTGATCCGCCGGTACCCTGGTGAAGTCAGCCAACATTACCACTGGATACTCCTGAACCAGCTTTATGAACTTCTCCATCACTTTGGCCTTTCTAATCCTCTGCTTGCTTCTCCTTCCAGGATCTATAAGCAAAGACATGATCTTACCTCCTCTTATGATAGACTATGGGCAACTCATATGCTGGTCCCATTGTCGTCTTTATATACACTTTGGCTATCTTGTTGGGATCCTCATACTTCCTCTCAACAACGGACAGGACGGTCTTTACGTTCTCCAGTATCTCCTCAGGAGACATATCTCGGGACCCCACCTTCACGTGGAACAGGGGCTGATCCCTCATCCTTATCCTCACGGACTTCCTAAGCTTGTTAATCATGTCCGGCAACTTGTCCACAGCTGTGGCAGGCAGGGTTACCGGCATCTTGTTCCTAGGGCCAAAGACAGGACCTATGATCCTAGCGATCTTCGGTACCAGATCCGCCTGTGCTATGAAGAAGTCGTACTTGTTGGCTAACTTCTTCAAAGCCTTCTTGTTACCGGCCATAGCTTCTATGTCCTCCAAACTCAACACTTCGTCGGCTCCCGCTTCCTTAGCCTTGAGGGCGAAGTCCCCCTTTCCAATGACAGCTATCTTGACGGGTCTGTTCTTGGGCATGTGAGGAAGCTCTACAACTTCGTTTATCTTGGCGTTAGGGTCCCTCTTTAAGTCGATACCCCTGAGCACCACTGTGAGGTCCACCGCCTCCTTAAACCTCCTCTTAGGGCTCTCCTCCAGAACCTTCCTTATTATCTCTAGGGCCTTATCCTCAACAATTACGTGAGACATGAGATCACCCTGCTATAACCTGATCCCAGAGACCCTGATCTATCTCCTTCTGAACTTCCCTTGGGTCCTTTCCCTCTACTGTGACCCCCATAGATAAAGCTGTCCCAAGGACTTGTTTGACGACCTTCTTCAGGTCCTTGGTGTTGGCATCGTTCAACTTTATCTTAGCTATCTTGACCACCTGTTCCATGCTTAGGTCACCTACCTTCTTCCCTCCAGCGTCAGAGGATCCTTTCTCAAGCCCTAGCTCCCTCAATATTAGCATAGAGGTGGGCGGAGTGCCAACCCTCACCTCAAACTGCCTGGTTTCCAGGTCTACCTCTATCTCGACAGGCACTTTCATGCCAGCGTACTCCTTAGTCTTATCGTTGATCTCCTTTACAACCTGCCCCATGTTGAGGCCCAGTCCTCCTAGGGCAGGCCCTATGGGCGGACCAGGTGTGGCCTTTCCTCCAACGACCATCACTCTAACGACCTTCTTAGCCAATTCACCTCACCTCTTCCTCCTTCTCAACCTTCTTCTCAAGCTTCACATGATCTATTGGGATCTTAACCTCCCAATCCCTATCTATATCCAGTAGCTTTGCCAAGATCATCCCCTTACCTCCTTCCAATACAGAGAGCACCTTAGCCCTGTACCCCTTAAAGTTTCCTTTGACTATCTTGACTATATCTCCCTTCTCTATCTCGATGGTGGAAGCTTCTGAAGCCAGGAGATCCTCTATTTCACTCATGGACACGGGACTCGTGGTCATAAGCTTTACCTTAGAGGATCCCCTAACCAGCCTCCTCACCTCATACTCCCTGTCAGCCTCCACAAACAAGTACCCCTTAAACTTGGGAATAAAGAGGATAGACCTAATTTTGGCTCCCATAGTGTTGGCTCTGGCCGCTAAAAGCCTCACAGCGTTCAATTCTTGACCAGCGCTGGTCCTTACTACGAAGAATATGGCCTTGGCCTTAACTTCCTCTCTTTCAGCAGCCCCTTCCATCCAAGGTACACCCTACCCAGTCGACAGGAGAGTTGCCGTCAGCTGTATGATGAAGCCTATTATACCAACTATGAGAAAGCCGGCCATTGTGACCTTGAACGTGGTCATCACCTGATCGAACTTGGGCTTCTCGGCGAGCTTTAAAGCCTGTACTATGTCCTCCAACAGGGACATCACGGACACCTCACAGTTCGTCTATGCCGAAGTCTCCACTGTAACTCTCCCTCTTCTTTCCTGCCTGTCTTATAGGGACGGTTTTCCTCTCTAAGGTCTTCTTACCCTTCAACTTAGTCTTAACCTCCACCTTAGGAACTGTAGTTCTCTCCAAGGTAGCCGGGGCCTCAAACTCGCCCTGAAGTGCTGCCTCTACTGATGGGGAAGCGACCCCCGTAACCACCAACAACACCTGGACCGATCCCTTCAAGCTCTCGTCTATCCTAGCTCCCCATATAACGTTAGCGTTGGGATCTAATGATCCGACAATTGTCTCGACGATCTGCTCCATCTCGTTCAGGGAGAAATCAGGTCCAGAGGTTATGTTAATTATGGCCGCTTTCCCGCCAGATATATCAGCGTCCAGCAAGGGGTTTTCTAACGCGTCATCTACTGCCTCTATAGCCCTGTTCTCTCCATCGCTTTCGCCGAAGGTGAGTACGGCTGGGCCTCCCTTCTCAAGTACGTTTCTAAGGTCAGCCAGATCCACGTTTATGAGTCCGGGCTTCATGACTATCTCCACCATTCCCTTGACGGCCCTGGCGACTATCTCGTCGGATATGAAGAACGCCTGATACAGGGGGAGCTCCTTGGCTATATCCAAGATCCTGTCGTTGTTTACCACGACTATAGTATCTGAGGACTTAGCTAGCCTAGCAAGTCCTTCCATGGCTATCTCCTTTTTCTTCATCCCCTCGGCAGAGAACGGAAGGGTCACTATTGACACTACAACAGCCCCTAGCTGCTTAGCTATATCCGCTATTACAGGACTGGCGCCCGTCCCGGTGCCCCCTCCCAGCCCAGCCATCAGGAAGAGTATATCGGTCCCAGCCAGTATCTCTTTAATATCCTCAGAACTCTCTCTAGCGGCCTCTTCACCAATCCTAGGATCCCCTCCAGAGCCGTTGCCCCCGCATACTTCCTTTCCAATCAAGATCTTCCTGTCAGCAGAGGTGGTGAGGAGGTGTTGGGCGTCGGTGTTAACAGCTATGGTCTCTACGGAATCTATACCAATTGCGTTCAGCCTAGTGATCGTATTGCTGCCGGCACCTCCTATCCCCATGATAACTATCCTAGCCTTTACCTTCTCAACGAACTCCTTAAGCATGGAATCTTCAGGGGCCACCTTATCTGGGGTTTCAATAGGCTCTTCTTCAGCTCTCTTATAGGCAGACTTGATTATAGACTTCAAGCTCATCCCCTCGCCTAAAGCATCAGGTATCCTGTACCCAACCTATTTAAAAGGAAATACATCAATCGTCGGTAGTCGAGGACGTTACTTCTTGAAATCGGTGTAGCCGCACTTGCCGCAGGTCCACCTATCCTTATGCTCCGCCATGAACGAGCCGCACCTAGGACACTTCCTCTTCTTAAGGACCAACTTATCCCCCTCTATCGAATAATACTTCCAAACCTGAACGGGTTTATGCTTCACCCTTCTCACCTCCTCCCTCATTCCTCCTTATGATATGCTCGGGCTCTATCATCAGAGCGATCCTCCTGTCATAGTAGGCCATAGCGAACACTTTGGCCTCAGTTAAACCGTATTCGGTCTCTATCTTCCTTATGAATAGCGCATCAGGTGACTTGCCCAAAGCCTTGGCTAGTTCCTCCCTGACTTCCTTCCTTGAAGGCGTTCCCCCCTCGAACTCTATCCTGGCCAGCACCTCCTCCCTCTGAAGTAGCTCATTAGGCCTCCGCTCTATAATTTCCACCTTCATCATTCCTCCCAACACATCAGGCGATCCCTAACATATTTAAAGATCTATCTCACCCTCAGGGCGTATATCCCCTGTTTCTTGTAACCCAAAGACTGGGCTAGCTTGGACCTTAGCGGGTCAATTACAGCTATTATTCCCTCCCAATTGTAAGTTAGATCGGTAGACCCACAAATGGGACACCTGTCCTCGGTTGTCAAGGCCTTACAGATCCTACACGCTTTGTACTTTGGCAACCTTTTCACCTTCCTCTACAAGCTTACCTAGGCCGGGCTGTCTCATGGTTAAAGAAACTCTAACTATTGGCTCTCCCCTAAGGGCGGCTGCCAAGTTGGGCTTACTCACAGCTGTGACCTTGGCTCTCACCACATCACCTATTGAGAACTTAACTTTCTTCTTCTTACCTTGAAGGATTCCCCCTCTATGTATGAACACGTCGTTTCCTAACTGGGAGATGTGGACGAACCCGTTTATCGGACCGATCGATACAAACATTCCATAATCAACTATATTTTCCACTTCACCTTCGATAATTTCGTCTCTGATTGGCATATACGTTAATACTTTGAAGCCAGCTTTTAGGTATATATGGGGACTTCCAATGAAAGATTTTCCCAATCCAACACTAGTTACTTCCAATACATCGAGTACCAAGCCTAAGTCTTCAATGTATTTACCAACATACTTGCCGCTAAACTGCCGCCTGAGTATCTCTTTCACATCCCCCTTCAAGTCAAGGGGCCTTATATAACCTATATCGCTCATCTCTGCGATGTAAAACATTCACCTATCACCTAGTCCGATTCCGGATTCAGAGGGGCTCCTCGTAGGAACCAGCTGGATGATCTATTAATAACTTTTTCCTAGACCTCAGGTAGATTACGGGTATTCCTCGCTCAACTAGCCTCTTCCTAAGGCCTAGGTCAAAGGTGACGACGGCCACTTCCTTTAAACCTTCAGACAGGCTCAGGACGGCGTCGTCCGCGCTGTCATATCCTTCAACGTGGATAACCTTTACTCCCCTGAGCACTTCCCTGGCGACGCCGGTTCCAAATCTCTTCCCCTCAAGCTTTCTTAATTCTTCTAAGACCTGAGATACCGTTATAATTTCAGCTCTAGGAAATCTCTCCTTTATTTGATGTAGGCTGACGCCCTTCATCTGAGCTAATGCCAGGAGGAATGAGGTGTCCAGTATAATCCGCTTAATCCTCAACCTGATCACCTTAATGGGCCCGGGGGGACTTGAACCCCCGACCTCCCGGTTATCAGCCGGGCGCTCTTACCAGTCTGAGCCACGGGCCCAAGTGGACCGGGGGGGACTTGAACCCCCGACCTCCGCCTTGCGAAGGCGGCGCGCTACCAGCCTGCGCCACCGGCCTAGTTTATAGTTGGGCCATGCCATAATAAAAGTTTCCTCTCAGTAGCCGTGCAGTTCGTACCTCAGCACGGCGGCTATACCTCCTATGGCCTTCAGCTGATTGCCCCACTCGGTATTCGCAGATATTATAATGACCTCAGCGCCTGTCTGCTTCCCTAACTCGCCAAAATATTCTATTATATCCTGCTCCTCCACCTCGGCAGTAGTTGAACCACACCTAGGACACTCCCAGGACTCCAACTTCAGCCCCTTCTCTGGCCTCACGAACTTGCTCTCCTCGTACTTGCACTGAGTACACCTTATAGTGACTCTCTTTACCTGTAAATCCTCCAATAAGAGTAATTTCTCGACAGCCCCAGCTAGAAGTGCCTCTTCCACCTCTCTAAGCCCATACACGACTCTGTTAGACCCTTTAGCTATTAAAGTGAATATCTCGTCGACAGCCCTCTTCTCCTTATAAAGGGCTGACTCTGAGAGAACGTCCTCAGCTTTCATGATGAGCTCTCTAACCCCTTGCTCCTCAGTGTATGATAGCGGTAAGTTGGCTATTATCTTCTTTTGAAGCCTGTAATCCAAGAAGTTACCCTCCTCGAACTTTTCCCTGGCGTCCCCTGGCCCGCCTATTATGATGCCTTCTAAGTCATCTCCCAAGGGTAGGAAGGCTTGATTGGCCCTCATGCCAACTCTCTTAAAGAAGTCATGAACCCTCTCCTCCCTTATCCTCTCGAACCTCCTCTGAGATTGCCCTCCAGCGCTGTGCTTTGGTGGGATGTCAGAAGTTACCTCGTCCACAATCCTGTAGTTAGCTCCTCTGAGTATGGCTAGCACAGCCCCTCCTCTGTCCATGACTATCAGCCCATAAGCTTTCTTTTCCTTAGCCATCTCCTCTAGGGGCTCCAAGTGAAACTCATGACTGCACAGGTAAGTGAAGGACCTTACCGGCTCAGGGGGTTCTATTACGTATATCTCCAGCTTCTCAGTCCCCCTATCCTTTCCCCTAGGTATGGCACCACAGAATATCACTAGTCCATTCTCTGGGATCTTCTTGTAGAGTTTCAACCTTTGTATTATGCTTTCTATGGCGCTCTGTACATTCTTCCTGGTGAGCTTATCTTTTATGTTGCTCGCTTGGTCGTACTCGTTCCTCAGGTACTTGATAACATCATAAACATTTCTTCCGGGTGGTATGTACAACGATATTAATTCAGTACCCCTACCCCTCTTATTTTTAAGCTCCTTAATTAACTTCCTGAACTCATAGAGCTCGTACGTAGTTGACAATTTTTCACCCCTTTCGAAATAGTGGGCTAGGCCGGCTTATAAAGTGTCGACGTTATGGGTCAAGGAGGAGAGATGGTCCAACCTACTCTCTTCGAGGACGAAGCTTCCCTGAGGTTGAGACCTCTAACAACGTTATTGCCAGTTCAATTACTCGTTTACGGCTCCAAGAGGATTTTCTCGAAACATGAGGAGGCACTGGGCGAAAAGACTTTCTGGTTGGTTAGAGAGGAGGTCAAGGAGAGGGTGAGCGAGGACAGACGCCCCACAGATGATGAACCCCTGCTGCTAATAAACGCCAGGGTGATACCCGAACCCAACTTGTACAAGCGTATAAAAAGCCTCCCCTTAGGCAAGGCCCTGGTCCAGGGAAAAACCCTTATCGCCGCTTTAGTCTCACCTAAAGAGCTTGAAGCTGTGATGAGCGGGCAATGGGCTTCTAAGTTACAGGTCGAGAGGGTAGAGGGATTGCCCTTAGTGGAAAACTTGTGGGATCTCTCCCCCCTATCCCTAATAAAGGAGCTTAGGCGGGACATACCTAAGTGCGATTGGAAGGACGTTGGCCTCCAAATAGTTGGGGACAGGGGCAACGCTTGTATATCAGAGGACATTCAGGTGATCGGGCCTTCCGTAGTGGATGCTAGGGAAGGTCCTGTCTACATCGGTCCTAAGGTAACCATAGAGCCCTTCTCTTACCTGAAAGGTCCTCTTTACATAGAGGAAGGAGCTTTAATAGTGTCTGGAGCTAGGATAGGAGGATCATATATAGGAAGGGCTGTTAGAGCGGGCGGCGAGATATCCACGTCCATAATAATGGAGTACTCAAACAAGTATCACTTCGGCTTCTTAGGTCACAGCTACGTTGGGAGGTGGGTCAACATAGGGGCCGGCATGATAACCTCCAACTTGAAAAACACGTACGGCAACGTAAAGGTCAGAGGGACGGACACAGGCCTTAACAAAGTAGGGGCCTTCATAGGCGATCACTCTAAGCTATCGATAGGCTCCAAGACTTATGCCGGAGTATCCTTGGGGATCGCAGCCCACCTACACGGAACTGCCTTTGAGGACGTACCTCCCTTTACCATATACGCTAAGACCCTAGGGGTCGGCATGTACGAGCTGGAGATAGACTCAGTCATAAGGACTTATAGGAGGATGTGCCCTAGAAGGGGCGTCGAACCCGATCCCATCGAAGAGCTCCTGTTAGAGAGGGCTTTTTACGCCACAGAAGATGAGAGAAGAAGGGCAGGGGTTATAAAGGGGAGGTTTAGGCTAAAGTAGAGCCGGGTGGGGGATTCGAACCCCCGTCCACGGGTCTGCAGCCCGCTGCCTAAACCACTCGGCCAACCCGGCCGCATGTATATTACCCCAACGAAGGATATAAGCGTTCTGGACCCCTTCTTACATTCTGACCAAAGGAATAAAACCAAATAAAGCCTTAACTCGTGTTAATTAGAACTATAGAAATGTCAAGTGAATAATTTACCCGTATAACTCCTATTTACTTTATATGTGTTACTGATATGCAGACCCTAAACTTTTAAAATCCCTGGTCTACCTATCTTACTGGGCCCGTAGCTCAGCAAGGATAGAGCGGCGGCCTCCTAAGCCGCAGGTCGGGGGTTCGAGTCCCCCCGGGCCCGCCACCTTAGCGGCCGTGGTCTAGCCTGGACAGGATGCCGGCCCCCCAAGCCGGCGACCCGGGTTCAAATCCCGGCGGCCGCACCATCCAGATTTTCTTAAAACATCCAGAGAAAATTAGACAACCAGTTTTTGGTGCGGGGGGAGGGATTTGAACCCTCGCGGGCCTTACGCCCACCAGCTCCTAAGGCTGGCGCCTTAGGCCTATCTCGGCCACCCCCGCCCTTGTGTCTGTGATGGTTTCGTCCATATAAACTTTTATAAGAGGCCACGTGTCGACGCCTTCCTCAATATTCATACGATAGAAGTTCCGTCAGTATGTGAGGAATCCTCCTCACATCTCTCACCTCGTAATACCTGCCGCCGCCGGCTTCAGCTAATTCTTTACATGTCTTGCTGCCCCTCTTCCTGTTATCCGATAAATAGATGACGTTAAGCCTAATCTTCTCAGCCAGAGCATAGGGATCCCCGCCGACGTTGTACTCTCCATCAGTTAACAGTATGTAAGATGGGTTTTTCATCCTCCTACCCTCCTCTAACGCCAGCCTGAGGGCGTCGTACATGTTGGTATAGCCCAGGGGAACTATATCCAGTATCTCCTCCACAACCTTCTTGATGCTCTTCTTATCATTAATGGACTTTATGAAAAATGCCTTATTGTTGAACCCTATCACAGATAACTCCCTCTTATCTACAAAGTGCGAGGCTATTGCGGCAGTCGTCGCAGCCCTAAGGATCTTGCTGCCTGACATGGAGCCGCTGGCATCCAATATTATCACTAGCCCGCCCCTCCTCTTCCCCCTTTTTATGGCCACCACGTCATCGTAGCTCACGTGATCTATCGGCTTTCCCGAGGAGATCAACCTCTCTATGGTGAGCTCGACCTCGAAGTCGTCCCCTGCTTCATACCTGCCGTAGTATCTGCCCCTCCCATTGCCCTCAAAGAGGTTCATCGATACCCTCGAGCGCCTTAATATGACCTTACTTAGCAAGCTCCTGAACAATGCCCTGGCTCTCTCATTTAACTTCCACCTGACTAACCTATACAGCCTGATTGAGGACTCTGGATCCCTCTCTACGATGGAGTCAAGCAAGTTCTCATGCAGGCTCTCTGAGAGGGCCCTAGCCACCACCACATGATTTATCTCCGCTATCTTGACCAACAGCTTAGTGTTAGAGAGGCTTAGCGCCCTGATGACCACCTTTTTAAGCTTCTCGTAATCCATTTTCTCAAGATCCTTCCAAAAAAGTGCGGGGATTAAGTCAGGCGCCTGGATATCTTCCCATTTATCGAAAAAATTCTTCCCTGCTTTCCCCCTCAAGGACTTCCCTGACTATCTCCTCTATAACTTGCTCTACCCTAACCCTCTGCCCTTCCTTAAGCTCAATTCTCTGAGGAAGGACCATCAGAGATGACTTAAGCCATCTATCCGGGTCCCCTTCGAGGGATCTGGCCAGATGAGCTATGTCGATAGAAGCTCTCACAGAAGCTCCTCTCTTTATCCTAGGGTGCTCTCTAGTTTTTCTCACAATTTTAACGCTTATCCAAGCCTCATCTTCGCTTATCGGCACGTTTTGCATGACTATATCCTTCTCCTCCTCGGCTGGTTGGTACCCTAGAGATATGTAGATGAACCTGTCCCTCAAGGCCTCTGAGAGCCTGGTAACCCCAACGCTCTCCTCAGGGTTTTGAGTCGCTATTATTAAGAACCCATCTCTGGCCCTTAAGGAGCCTAGATGAGGCACGTAAATTATCCCCTCGTCCATTACAGGAAGTAAGGCATTTTGTGCGGATTCGGGCAATCTGTTAAGTTCATTTATAAATAGTACCCCTCCGGATAGCGCAGCCCTGGTCAGGGGGCCGGGCACGAAGGCCTCCTCAACGTATCCTTTTTTTAAGACCATCGGCGGATCCCAGTAACCTATTAACTTATTTTCGGTTATTCTCTCGTCTCCCTCAACCCTTATGAAATCCCTTGACAAGTAGTTGGCGACGGCCCTGGCTAGGAACGTCTTTCCAACCCCTACTGGTCCCTCAAGCAACACGTGCTTCCCCGCCTTAGCTGCCAGCAGGATCTTAGCTATTTCCTCCCTTCTGCCTACGATTCCCTCCTTTGAACAGAGGGTCTCTACCTCATCTAGCAAGTCTTGGTACGTCATGATCCCTTCACTATTAATCGAAATTTTCCCGGTAATAAATTACGCCCTCCTCAACCAGGCGTCCACAAATTTAGTAACTATTTCAAACACATCGTCCTGTCCCAGCTTAGAGGTGTCTAATACCAGGTGAAATGGTGTCAAATCTTCCCCTAACCTGAACCCGTATATTTCCCTGTATATCATGTAGGTTTCCTCATCTTTCTGTCTTATTTTTTCCAGAGCTTCCTCAAAAGATATTCCATCTCTCCTAGATACTCTCCTAGCTCTGACCTCAATGTCAGCCTTCAAGAATATTTTGACACACTTATCGCCTTTGAGCAAGTAGGCCATGGTCCACGAGTCGAGCACATATCCCCCCTCTTCAGCTAGCATGGAGAGCCTCCTGTCTACCTCCAAGTCTATCGTGTGATCCCTCTTTCTAACTTCCATGGCCGCCTTTCCTGTATCTCTCTCCCACCAGCCCGGGTCTCTTAAGCTCTCTTTCCCTCCTATCAATTGCTTCAATATGTCCCCGCCGGAGACCCTCCTTAGGTTATACTTCTGGGCCAACCTCTTGGCTAAAGTGCTCTTACCGCTTCCAGTAAGTCCAGATAGACATATGTTGAACTTTCTCATCTCTACACCTCCAATAGAGGCCACCTTATGTCGTCTATCCTCCAGTCCGGGAGCACGTGGGTGCGCTCCGGCCTATCAGCCCCGAATACCTTATAAGCTAGTATCGAGGTCCACGCTATCATAGCTCCGTTGTCCCTGGCTAGTTTAGGAGGTACAGTCTTCAGAGTAGCTCCCCTCTCCCTGCACATGATCTCTGCCTTCTCCTTAAGTCTAGGAGAGGCCGCTACTCCTCCTACCAGCAAAAGTTCCTTCTTATCAGTCATGGCCAAGGCCCTCTCAGCTACCTCTATTAACATGGAGAAGGCCACCTCCATAAAGCTCCAAAGCACGTCTTCTACTCCTTCCCCTTTCTTTATCCTCCTCACCGCCTCGGTGACCAGCCCGCTAAAAGAGAGGTCCATACCCTTGACTACATAAGGCAAGGGAACCCAGCTCCCCCTTATCCTATCTAAGTGAGGGCCCGCTGGAAAGGGGAGTCCTACTTCCCTCCCGAGCTTCTCTTGAGCGTTACCTATCCCTATATCCAGAGTCTCCCCTAAAACTACGTACCTATCTCCGGAGTGGGTTATAACCTGTGTATTTCCTCCTGAAACGTACAGAGCAACTGGATCGTAGCTCTTGGCTACCTTCCTTCCTATCTCAACGTGGGCGAGGGGATGATTAACGCCTACTAACGGCTTTTTAGCTGTTATAGCAAGAGATCTAGCTACTACAGCCCCTATTTGAAGTGGTTGTCCTATTCCCGGGCCTCTAGAGAACCCTATAACGCTTATTTCGTCCAAAGTAACTCCAGCCTCTCTCAAGGCTTCTCTTATCACCTCAACGGCGACTTTGGAGTGGTGTTCAGCTACGTCGAAGGGCCTCATCCCCCCAGTCTCAGATCTGTAAGTGTCGTAAACGTTGGCTAGGATGTTACCCTCCTCATCCACTATTCCAACCCCGAAAGTGTGAGCGGTAGACTCAATGCCCAGGGCTATCAAGAGAACTCCTCCCTGTAGGCCCTCACTATCTCCTGAAAGGGCACAGGCCCCTCTCTGATTAACTTGGGCTTCCCAGTAATAAGCTCGACTATGGTGGAGGGCTCCGTCCTCCCTAGATCACCAATATCTAGGGCTAGATCTACCCTTATCTCCTTCACCACGTCGCTGACCCTATACTTAGGGGGCCTTCCACTCAAGTTAGCGCTAGTAGCTGTGATGGCTCTTCCAAACCTCCTTATAAGCTCTAGCGCCACTTCATTGTCTGGAACCCTGATCCCTATTGCCTTGGGGTTAACTAGGTCAGGAACAGAGCCCTTCTTCCTCAATATGAAAGTGACCCTGCCAGGGAGAAATCTGGAAATGAACTTGAGGAGCCTCTCATCCACCTCCGCGTACTCAGGTATCATTTCAACGCTGGCCAAAGCTATGGTCAGGGGTTTACTTAAAGGGCGCCTCTTCACCCTATAAACCTTAAGCACGGCGTCCTCCTGTCTTATATCGGCTCCTAAACCGTAAGCCGTGTCAGTGGGATATATTATGAGACCTCCTTTCTCTAAAACGTTGATAGCCAATTCGTAACATCTTTCACAGCGTTCATGTACCTTTACCCACAGCATTTCGCTCCCCACAACCTCTTTAAATTCCACCAGGATTCACACACCGTATGTTAGATGAAGACGCCCTGAATAATTACCTTAAGCTGGGGGAAGTGGTAAGTTACATCGTTAAAGACGTGGCCTCCAGAATACAAGAGGGCGATCTAGTAATCTCCATAGTTGAAGAGGTGGAACGGAGGATAGTTGAGGCTGGATTCAAACCAGCCTTTCCAACGAACCTGTCAATTAACGAGACGGCCGCCCACTACACCTCTCCTCCAGAAGACGACCTCAGAATAATACCCGGGATAATTAAGCTGGACGCTGGGGCCCACTCAGGAGGGTTAATCGTGGACATGGCGAGGCCGGCTGTTCTGGATGACAACTTAGTTGAGCTATCCGAGGTCGTTAGGGATGCCTTGGATAAGGCGATAAGCGTTATTAAGCCTGGGGTTAGGGTGAGGGATGTCAGCGAGGTTATCTACGATACCATAGTATCAGCGGGCTTCAAGCCGATAAGAAACCTGTCAGGGCACAAGATAGAGCCTTTCAAGCTTCATGCAGGTGTAGATATACCTAACGTCCCTGTCAGAGGAGTCTACAAGTTTAAAGAAGGGGATGTTTTTGCTATAGAGCCGTTCGCAACGCTTCCAAATGCTAGGGGTGAGGTGGTACAGCAAGGGGAGCCGTACATCTTCTCCATCAGGAAGAAGGTAGGTACTAGGGATGAGATTGAAAGGAAGATTCAAAAGCTAGCAATAAACAAGTTCTCAAAGCTTCCGTTTTGTGAAAGGTGGCTGGTGAGTGAGCTAGGACACAGGGTTAATTACGCCCTGCTCAGGCTAGTAAGGAGGGGGGCTCTTATAGCTTACCCTCCCCTGGTGGAACACTCCGGTAAAGTGGTGGCTCAATACGAGGACACTGTACTAGTGACCTCGGAAGGCGCCATTCGCTTGACGGGCGAATGAAATGAGGAGGAAGGCCAAAGGCATAAGGGCCGAAAGGGAGCTAATGGACCTCTTCTGGAGGGGCGGGCTGGCCACCCTAAGGGTGGCGGGAAGCGGTTCCACAAGCCACCCATCAACAGACCTGATAGCAGCCGTTGACGGCAGGATATTCGTGATAGAGGTTAAGACGACCTCTAAGGATTACGTTTACATAAGGAAGGAAGAGGTTGACTCCCTACAGAAGTTATCAGCCATGATGGGAGCTGAGAGCTGGATAGCTATCAAGTTCTCTAAGGAGAGGGGTAAGTTCTTCATGGTAAAACTGGAAGATGCTAGAATAACTAATGCTGGCGCTATAGTCGACCTCGAAACGGCGAAAAGTAAGGGGATAGATGCGAGGACTTTCGCCTCCATAGCAATAGGGAAGCAGAAGACGCTATCAGGGTTTGAACCACTTAATCCTGTAACTGATGACCCTGTTACCTGAAATCAAAGACACTACCAAGTCCTTCCTGACGGACGTGGCTAGCCTTCCCGCCCTTATTAGGTCCACTGGCCTGACTTCCTCTTCTACACCCCCAGAGATGCACAGGTAAGGGGCGTGTTCTAGCCCGGGTCCCTTCTCGTAAACTAAGAAGTCCGCCCCGAACTTAGATCCTGCCTTTGGTACGTAACCCAAGTCCCTCCAGTAGGCGAAGACCCTCTCCTTAACCTTGCCCCTCTCCCTTATCTTCTCATGCAGTTTACCGAGTTCCTCAGCGGTCATAACCTTTTTTCCGGAGTAAACAGTCAAAGCCCCCTTCCTGATGAGGTAAATAGCCTCTATCAGGGTGAGCTGCAAAGGAGCATCATACAACTCCCCGGGCCTTGGCTTTTCAACTCCCAGGGGATGGCCCCAGAAGCCCTCTTTGTATAGAGACCCGCCATCCACCACTAAGACTCTATCTCCCACAAGGTAACCTCGAAACTCGCCTTCCGGGACTCTCCAGCTAGGCTCCCTCTTCTCCGGCATGAAGTTCTCAGCCGTGTAGTAGGTGACGTTCATCTCATCATCAACCACAGCCAGCACAAGCCTCTTCCTCAACCTAGCCACCTTCTCCACGACGTCAAGTATGAGCTTATGCTTAACTAGGCTGTCCTCTGATAGAGGAAAGACTAGCTCCTTGGCGGGTGCATCTCCAACCCTCCTCCCCTTTGGGTACAACCTGAGGAACTCAGTGGCCCTCTCGTAAACGACAACCCTTCCCTTCCTACGGAGATCTGAATAAGCCACGTACTTGACGAACTGGTCTCCCTCAAGCATCAACAGGAGGTCCGATACACCCAACTCCCTGTCGCCTTCATACACCTTCAACCTGCCTGTATGAGCTAAGTAAGTAGCTTCAGCTACGTGGAGCTCTAATTTACCTCCAGATAGCTCTCCGAACCCCTGCTTATAGAGCTTATCCACCTTCTCCTCCACGTACACGTACTTACCTACTAAGACCCCCCTCATGTTATTTCCCCAGCGGTATGCTGCTCTCCAATCCGTCAAATAACGTTCCTAAAACCTCCTTAGTCATCTCTATGCCTATATCTGGTCTCTCACCCATCTTAACGTGAGTCACGAAATACTCTAATTCGCTCAAGAGAGTCTCCTTTTTCCTGTACTTAGGGATCACGCTTACGTCACCCTTGTTCACCTCAACAGCCTGATTCACGTAGTTAACTATCAAGGTACCTGTCTCTCCAGATATTAGGAGCTCTCTTATGCCCACGGGGGTTAACCAGTTGGTCTCTATGCTGCCCACAACTCTTCCGTATTCCATTATGAAGATGGCCAAGTCTTCGCCCTCACCTCCCTCGTTTAACACCTTGGCGGTGAAGGAGGCGATGTGGTTCGGCCTACCCCCCATTAATCTGTTGTAAACGTAGACTTCATGCACCGCTAAGTCAAGAGAGACGCCTATCTTCCATCCTAGCTTTTTCTTAGGAGTTCTCCCTACCCTCCTGGACCACAAGGCCAGTATCTCGCCAATCTCACCCCTATCCATCAGCTCCTTAGCCTTAACAACCGCTAGGTTAAAGAGTTCAATAAAGCCCGGCATGAATATCACGTCACTCCTCTTCACAGCGTTCACGAACTTAGATAGCTCATCCCTGCTGACGACTACCGGCTTCTCAACTAGCAGAGAGGCTCCATGCTCTATAACCTTCATAGAAGTTTCGAACAGTTTCTGTGGAGTAACCACCACGCTAACAGCGTCTAGCTCCTCCTTACGGAACATCTCCTCTATGGACGTGTAATAATTTATGTGGTAAAGCTCACCCAACCTCCTAGCGGCTACAGGATCCTTATCCATTACGGCTACTAGTTCAGCTTCGCCTATCTGCCTGTAGACCCTAGCGTGCGCTGACCCGAACCAACCACAACCTATAACTCCTACCCTGACTACCAACTGAGGACACCTCGAAACTAATGGTTATTATAAAAATAAGTTCTCAACGTTCTATTGGAAAATGACTCTGAAGGGTTTGCTGAGACTCTTAAGGCCTAAGAACGCTATAATGTCTGCTATAGGCGTAATTGTTGGTTGGCTTGCTGTAACTACAGAATTAAACTGGCGCCTCTTATTAGCTGCAGCGGTTCCTCCCCTTGTGCTGATGGGAGGCAACGCGATAAACGACTACTTCGACGCTCCCATAGATAAAATTAACAAACCGGACAGGCCAATACCCTCAGGGCAAATGTCCTTAGAGGAAGCTAAGCTAGTATACGTGATATTCTCTATCGCAGGAGTATTAACCTCTGTTACTCTTGGCCTGGAGGAGGTGGTCATAGCGGCGCTCTTCTCAATAGCCTGGTACATTTACGCCTGGAAGCTGAAGGGAACCGGATTGCCTGGTAACGTGCTGGTGAGCTTGGGAGTAGCCTTCACCTTAATATTCGGCTCCTTGGCCGCTGGAGAGTTAAACCTCAAGGTAGTCCTCTTCTCCTCGGTGGCCTTCACTTCAAACTTGGCCAGAGAGATAGTGAAAACTGTAGAAGATATAGAGGGAGATAAGGCCTATGGCCTTAAGACCTTCGCAGTAAGGTACGGCTTTAAGAGGTCAGGGCGGGTTGTGGCCCTGCTGGCGGTAGCTTCAGCATTTCTATCAGCAATCCCCCTGGCAATGGGCATGGTCGGCATGACTTACGCAATACTCTCTGTGGTACTCTCCTCACTTATTCTGATAAAAGTCGCAATTAAGGGGGCGGAGCTGAGGGTAGAAAATGCGAGGAATGTGAGCTCTATGCTGAAATTGGCGATGTTCTTAGGCCTTCTGGGCATGCTGCTGGACCCTATAACAGGAGCCTGAGGAGGCTCTTCCTGCTTATCACCCCAACCACCGAGTTGTCTTCGCCGACCACTGGTATAGCTGGAAGTCCCGTTTTCACGAACAGGTCCCTCACAGCCTTAAGCCTTTGTCCCTTTACAGCCTTCTTAGGAGCCTCAACCATTATGTCCTCGACAAGAACCCTTCTGGCCACGTTATCCATATAAGTTGGGTCTATCTCCTCTCTTATATCATAAAACGCCTTGGCTAATGAAATTTCAGTCACAAGCCCCACCAGTTTACCCTGATCAACCACTGGCAGGATTCTAGCACCCCTCTCCAACATTATGTTTCTGGCATGCACTATCCTGTCAGTGGGCATCACCTTAGGATGGTCTGCCTTTACAAGGCCTGATATATCATCATCCCTGTCCATGTACCTTATCAGGTCAGTTTCGGTGACTATGCCTGCCAGCTGACCGTCATCTATCACTGGTAGGGAGCTAATACCCTTGCTTAACATGGTCTCTATCGCCTCCCTTATGCTGTTGTTCACCTCTATAGTGATCGGCGGTTCAGTCATCACGGAGCTCACGTAAATCCTTCTAGCCGGTATCTTGCCAAATCTGGAAGATCCAAGGCCCTCCATTATATCCCTAACGCTTACGACCCCCACTACCCTGTCGCCTGAGGTTACCACCAGGTGATTTATCCCCTCTCTCTCCATGAGCTCTAGGGCCTCTCCCACCTCAGATCCCTTATCAATGGTTATAACAGGGCTCCTCATCACAGATGATACGGGATCAGTTAGACGCATTCACGACACCCCTCACTATAGTCTTCTTATCTATAACGCCCACTATCTTCCCAGAACTGTTTACAACTGGAAAGACGTTTAATCCCCACTCTATGAGCATTCTAGCCGCCTTACTGGCGTCATCTTCCGTGGATAGAGTCACGTCAACCCTTCTCATTATCTGCTCCACCGTCTTTGCCCTCAAGTCCTTGGACATCCTTCCAGTCTTGGAGGGGATAAGCACGTACTTCCTAGCTAGCGAAGGTTCCCACAACGCTAGATCTCCCTCAGTCACTATTCCCAGAAGCCTTCCTGAGCTGTCTACCACCAAGACATGACCTTTCCTGTCCTTGGTTATCAGCTTAGCTACCCTTTTCAGGTTAGCGTTGGGCGTGACCGTAACGTAGTCCTCGTCCATGAGCTCCCTAACCCTAAACCTGCCGTGCAAGTTTTCAGCGTAGAACCGAGTCACGTCGGTCTCAGTTATAATGCCCTCCAGGGTGCCGTTATCCACAACAGGTAGTCCTCCTACTCTGCGTTCATGCATTAGCTCGGCAGCAGAGAACACGCTGGACTCAGGCTCTATCGTCACGGGGTTTGGGGCCATAAACCTCTCCACCAGGGAGCTCTCTGGGTTCCTCCACCTCCAGGGGGCTCCCCTCCTAGAGAGGGCTTTAGCTATGTCAAAGGCAGTGATTATCCCCACAACCTTCCCGTTATCGACCACCACGAGACGCCTTATCCTGTTTTCTAACATTAAATTCCTGGCCTTTCCCAAGGTGTCTGTAGGCCTGACAAAAACGACATTCCTACTCATGTAATCCCTAACCTTCCTCAAGACACCACCCTCCACAGGGGGATCGTGGGGGTTAGATAAGGCTCCACCCCCTCTTGGACCTGGCCATCCTAAGCTTCTCCGATAGGATAAACCATATGTGAGGAGCTATTCTGATTATGTCCCGACTTGATACTATTCCTACAAGCTTTCCAGATGAGTTAACCACGAGGAGACGCCTTATATTCTTCTCCACCATAAGCCTGGCGGCTTCGTCCACCTCCGTGTTTTCCTTAACTACTACCGGGTTAGACGTCATGACCTCACTTACCTTAACGTCTTCAGGCCTCCTCCCATCGCCCTTAGCTATGTACCTTGTTATGAGGTCCCTCTCAGTGACTAATCCCTTTAACTCTCCGCTCTTGAGGACCACAACGGAACCGATGCCATGCTCCTTCATTAGCTTTGCAGCTTTGTACACGCTGTCCTCTGGCTCCACGTAAACTATGTTCCTGTTCATTATATCTGATACTGTAAGCCTAACCCTCGCCTCCTCATCCTCATCAGGGGGTATCAGGGCCCACATATTTTATCACTCCAAGACCTTGAATCTACCTGATGGAAGGATCCTCATCACATCATCTACTGTTACTATGATCCCATCATTAATCTGTTGGGTCTCCCTTTTAGACTTATCAGTGGCTGACCCATGCATCACACGTCCGAGTTTTTCATTAAGGAGTTTTACTAAAAATTTTGAGATCTCCTCCTTACTGATAAAGCCCGGTGCTAGACATATTTTGCCTACCAGAGGAACTCCTGGCGGGGCGGCTGTCACCCTAAGTTCCCCTTCAACCTCTTGAAAGCCGACGCATATGACTAACTTTACTCTAACGTAATTCCTCCTTCCTGATATGTAGAAGCTTCCTTTGGGCACGTAAAGGCCGGAAGGAGCGTGTCTGGAGACCTGCTTACCTGTAACATAGTAAACGTCGGCGACGGAGAGGCCCTCTCGCCAAGCCCTTGAGTAAACTCCTGCAGCAGCGGCTGCTTGCTCTATGGAGTCTTCATCAGGTTCGCCCGAGGACTTTAGTATGACCACAGCCCCGCCAGGCATGTCAACGTGAAAGAAAAGATCTTCATCCTCTAAGTATCTGGATACTAGCTCACTGTTAGTCTGTTGATCCCTGCCTATGAGAACCAGCTTTCCCGAGCTTGTGTAGAACCATCTGAACCTCTCAAACCACCTCTTCTTCCTCCTCTTCTTAGGTCTATAAGCCTCAGCTCTCTCCTCAACTTCCCTGGCAAGCTCTTCCATTCTCTTACTTAAGGACTCAACCACTCCATCTATCTTGGAGGCTTTCTCCTCTAGCTTTTTGGCTTTGTTGTAGTAATCAGCGGCGTTTTCCTGCGGGCTCTTCAGGAAGTCCATCTCAACGTTCACACCATTCACGCTGACTACCACTCTGTGCTCCTTTTTATTCAGGGAGACGACTCCCTTAGGGGCTAACCCCTTCCTCACATCCTCTAGAACCCCTTTTAGGTAATAGATGTTCTGATAGATTAGATCCCCTTTTCTCCTAAGCTCCTCAGCTTTCCTCAAGTAGCCCTCCTTCAGCGATCTCTGTCTCTCTATCTCGTGTCTTAAAGATTCCACACGCCTATCTTCAATCTGGGTAATAGCGTTATCTAGGTAGTACATCTCTACGGCCTCTGAAAGTGTAGGGACGGCCTTAACTTCAAACCCTTCTAGCGTGCTTAAGGGAACTACTGAGAAGTTGACGACTTTACCGCCTTTCAGGTAAATTGTGGGCCTGGACTCAGCTGAAATTAAAGAGTAAACCTGATGGGCCAACTCCTCCAAGTTAACTTCGCTTAGAGGACTCCTGGGGTCTACTCTCAGGTATGAGCATACCTCGTCTATGTAAGGGGGACCTATGCCGAACAAGTTAGTTAAAGCCCTCCACACCTCTCCCCGAAACTCCTTCAAAGCGTCTAACACATCGTCCGGGCCTCTAATATCAATCGATCGTGACGGTGGATAGGTGTACTCGACGCCCTCCCTAAGAACCCTTTCGGAGAAAGAGGCCCTCTCCTTTATCAACTTTATGCTTCCATCCTTTACAAGTATGATATTTCCCCCGCCAAACAACTCAACTATTAACTTAATATTGGATCCGAATTCAAATTCAAGTATTCTCTCCATCCTGGGTTGCCTTATTGACGCTATCCTCCTACCAACTAAGTGCTTCCTAAGCCCCATGGCTATGGCAGGAGGGACCTGCGGCCAGCTCCACTTTCTATCGCTCAGGAAGGAGTACCCCCTGAGGTCTATTATGAGGTCTCTCTTCCCTGTAACTCCTGGATAGATTGAAATACCTAATAACTTATCGCCACTAGAGTAAATCTTCTTAACAATATTACCCTGGAGACCGACCAGTTCCCTGACGAGGTGACGTAAGTCCAAGCCAGTCAGCCGCCTCATGGTCCCGGTAAAAGAGGGTCCCCTTTTTAAATAGAAGCTATCATTCAACCCGATGGACCCGAAGAATAAGGTGTTCTCACTAAAAATAGCCTTAGCGATTATTGTGGGCATGGTAAGCGGAATTCTTAATCTAAGTCCAGCTGAGGGACTCAGCCTTTACGTGTTAGCGTTCTTTTTGTCCGTTCCAATGAGTTTGAAGGCTTGGGGATCGAAGCTAGGGGACATGGGGCTGACGAAGATCTACAGGGAGGGAGCCGGCTCATCTTTCTTAGCCCTGTTAATGTTCTGGATAATTTCACTGAATCTGTTGGGGGGAGGACCTACAATCCTTTTTGTCAAGGCCCATAATAACTCAGGAATCTATAATCTAGAGTTCAGGAACGGGACGTTAGCCCCTCCCAATCTAACCGGGCTTAGCGGGTACAACTGCGTTAACCTGACCCTCTCTAACTCCAAGGTAGAGGCGGCCTATTTAGGGTTATGTGGAGTTGATGAAGGGAAATACCTAATGAGGGACGTATTTTTGTTGATTAAAGGGGGCTCTCTATCCATACAAGCGAATTCCAGCGTATACGACGTTAAAGATGATAACGCGATAGCCGTTCTGCTGAAGGGAGTTAACATGTCCGTTAAGGAAGGCTCCTTAGTCATAAACGGTGTCAAGGTAGAAGATGGAAGCTCCTCTAAGGTAGCCATCAACGGCACTAAATTCAGCGTGTACTTCAAGAATTACAGGGTAATCTTACTGTCTCAGGAGATAAACCTGGACGAGGTTGATTCATCCCCAGTAGGAAACCTCCTTAACGTGGTTAGGGCAAAGAGAGGATACGACATATTCGATAAAAGGCCTGCTAAGTTCAAGGAGAAGACTATAAGGATTAATGATCGCGCGTACGTTATTGTTAAGGGTGGCTGAATGGGCAGGAGGCTCATCGAAGTTGAGGCAGACATAGGCTTCGAGGTCTGGTCTGAGACGCTCGAAGGGTTGTTCAAAGAAGCTGCGCTAGCCCTTTACCACATAATGGTGGACGTGAGTAAGGTAGAGCCGATCGTTTCCAGGGAGATAAGGCTAGAGGCCCCTGACCTGAGCATGTTATTGCACTCATGGCTTTCAGAACTCCTGTTTATAACAGACGTTGAGGGCCTAGTATTCTCTCAGTTTGACGTTAAGATAGAGGATAACAGGCTCGAAGCCGTGTGCAAGGGTGAGGAAATAAATCCGGAGAAACACGATCCCAAGACCGAGATCAAGGCGATAACCTATCACAGGTTCTCAGTTAAGAAAGAGGATGGCCTCTGGAGGGCAACAGTTATAGTGGATCTTTAAGTGATGCCCATGGAGGTCAACCTAAACAACCTGAGTAAGTTAATAGAGGACCTTAGGAGGGTAATGAACGATGAGAAGGTAAAGAGGGCCGTTAAGGAGAGGATGAGGGAGTTCAAGAGGATCGGCCAGAGTACTGAGGAGAGAATATTTCAAGAACTCTGCTTCTGTCTATTAACCGCTAACTATAGTGCCATGGGAGGAATAAGAATTCAAGAGAAATTGGGAAATGGATTTATATACTTAAACCAAGAGGAATTGGAGGAGAAGCTCAGGGAGATGGGTCACAGGTACCCTAAGGCTAGAGCTCAGTATATAGTCGAAGCTAGGAGATTGCTCGGCAACCTTAAGAGAATACTGAGCTCCTATAAAGACGTGAATAACCTGAGGGATTGGTTGGCTAAGAACGTTAAGGGCCTAGGCTACAAAGAGGCGAGCCACTTTCTTAGAAACGTGGGGTTTGAGAACGTGGCCATAATCGATTACCACATACTTGACTTACTCGAAAGGTATGGGATAATAAAGAAGCCAAAGACCCTAACCAAACGAAGGTACCTAGAGTTAGAGGGCATCCTAAAGAAGGTGGCTGAGGAGGTAGGCGTCCCCTTAGGGGAGCTAGATCTCTACCTCTGGTACATGGAGACGGGCAAGGTGCTTAAGTGAGTGATTTCAAGCCCGGCCCGAGGACCGTCAAATTTAATATACCTAAATCAAACCTTGGTATGGATTGACAGGGTGTAAGTGAAATGCCTAGGAGACACGGTTCTCTTCAGTTCAGGCCTAGGAAAAGAGCTAGGACCCAGAAGGCAACCTTCAGGTCCTACCCTGAACTGGAGATAGAAAATCCCAAGCTAGTGGCCTTCCCAGGTTACAAGGTAGGTATGGTTCACGTTTACATGAAGGAGGACAGGCCGGGCAAGCTGCTTCAGGGGCAGTACATAACTCTAGCTTCGACGGTGGTTGAATCACCTCCAATAAATGTAGTGGGCGTTAGGGCTTATAGAGGGACGCCTTATGGACTTAAACCTATAACCACCGCCCTCAGAATAGTTAAAGAAGAGAAAAATAAAGTAATTCCTAGGATAAGGCTGACCATGGGTAAAAAGAACAGCATAGACAACTTAGATAAGGCCCTTCCCAAGATAGAGGACAACTTGTCTGAAGTGGAGGAGATTAGAATTTTAGCCTATACACGGCCAGATCTGGCAGGAATCCATAAGAAAAAGCCCGAATTCCTTGAAATACCTGTAAAAGGAGCTGATATGGCCGAGAGGTTTGCATATGTCAAGTCCCTCGTAGGAAAACAGGTCAGCATCTTCGACGTGTTTAAGACAGGTCAGTTAGTTGACGTGACAGCGGTTACCAAGGGACACGGATGGCAGGGAGTTGTCAGGAGGTTTGGCGTGGAACTGCTGAGACACAAAGCCGGGAAGGGCAGGTGGAGGGTCGGCAGCTTAGGCTCCAGGCATCCGCCCTACGTTACTTGGAGGGTTCCTAGGGCCGGGCAGACTGGATACCACAAGAGGACGGAGTATAACAAGAGGATATTGCTTATAGCAGACCCCACAAAGGAGGACTCGATTGACGTAACTCCCAAGGGAGGTTTCAAGAACTACGGCGTGCTTAGAACGCACTACGTGTTGCTCTCCGGCTCAATTCCAGGGCCGGCCAAGAGGTTCGTCATGATGAGGGATCCGATAAGGCCCACTTACGATGAACTGCCAGCTCCGGAGATAACCTATATAAGCTCGGTGGGCTGGCTGAAGAAGTGAAGGGGTTGATCAAAATGAGAGAGGTGCCGCTTTACGATCTCAGCGGTAACGAAGTAGGTAAGGTTACCCTGCCAGAGGTGTTCGATTACGTAGTACGGCCCGACGTGATCAGAAGGGTATACTTATCCCAGTTGACCGCTAGAATTCAGCAAAAGTATAGGGATCCCCTAGCTGGCCTGAGGACCTCGGCCGAATCCTGGGGGGCTGGCCATGGAGTGGCAAGAGTCCCTAGAGTTAAGGGAAGGGGGTATCCGAAGGCCGGGAATGCCGCCAGGGCAGCCATGGCCGTTGGGGGAGTTAGGGTAATGGCCCCAAGGTCTCCCAGATCAATATGGGAGAGGGTAAACAGGAAGGAGAGGAGGTTGGCTCTCCTTTCAGCTATAGCCGCCACCTCAGTGCCTGAATTGGTGAGGGCTAGGCACAGGGTCGATGGAATAGATCAATTCCCCCTGGTTGTAATTGACGATTTAGAGAGTTTGAGGAAGACTAAGGAAGTTTACTCCCTACTAATCTCGCTGGGCCTTCAGGATGAACTGGAGAGAACTAAGTATAGGTTCAGGAAGATAAGAGCTGGTAGGGGCAAGATGAGGGGAAGAGTAAGGCAGAGGGCCAAGGGCCCCCTGATAGTCTACATGAATGAGGGAGCCCCCATAGCTAGAGCGGCCAGGAACATCCCGGGCGTCGACGTAGTAAGCCTAAGAAACCTAAGCGTAATGCACTTGGCTCCCGGAGGAGTACCCGGCAGGCTTACCGTCTGGTCTAACGAGGCCCTTTCCAAGCTTATGGAGGTGGTTAAGCTTGTATAAGAAGTTTGACCCTTATGATGTTATAATAAGTCCTGTGTCAACCGAGAAGGCCGTTAGATTGATAAATGAGGAGAATAAATTGACCTTCTACGTTAACCTAAGGGCTAACAAGCAGGAAATAAAGAGGGCGGTGGAGGAGATACTGGAGGTCAAGGTAGATAAGGTCTGGACTCTAATAACTCCCGATGGAAGGAAGAAGGCTTACGTTAAGCTCAAACCAAAGTATAAAGCCTCAGACGTGGCTCCTAAACTGGGCATACTCGTGTAGGGTGATTGAATGGGGAAGCGGATCCTCGTTCAGAGGAAGGGAAGGGGCGGCATACAGTTTAGGTCAAGGGCCCACCTTAAGGTCGCTCCAGCCAAATACCCTGCTGAACTAGGGATAAATTCCACGATCAAGGGAATCATCAAGGAGTTCATACATGAGCCGGGGAGGCACACCCCCCTAGCTAAAGTAGTCCTGGAGAATGGGGAGGTCATGTACTACATACCCCCTGAGGGTGTCTATGTAGGTCAGGAGATTCAGATAGGGCCAGACGCCGAGCTCAAGACAGGAAATGTACTACCCCTGTCAAAAATACCCGATGGAACATTGGTGTGCAACGTCGAGATAAGGAAGGGTGACGGCGGCAAGATAGCGAGGAGGAGCGGGACTTATGTGCTGGTGTTCTCTCACGACGGAGATAAGGTGATATTGAGGTTACCTTCTAGAAAGGAAAAGGTGGTGACTGGCGACTGCAGGGCCACCATAGGTGTTGTAGCCGGAGGAGGCAGGACGGAGAAGCCTTTCTTAAAGGCAGGAAACAAGTATCACCACGAAAGAACGCACCCGAAGAGGTGGCCGGTGGTCAGAGGCGTTGCTATGAATCCAGTGAGCCATCCGCATGGCGGGGGATCGCACAAGAGGCCTGGTAAACCGACAACTGTGGCTAGGACAGCTCCTCCAGGACAGAAGGTGGGACACATTGCTGCCAGAAAGACGGGCAGGGCCAAGAGAAGGGCAGGCTTATAAACCCCCACGCCCTATGTGAGGTGAGAGGAACATGTCGTCCAAGGCCTTCACTTACAAGGGTTATACCCTTGAACAGCTGATGGAGATGTCCTTAGATGATCTAGCTGAGATAATGCCAGCTAGAATGAGGAGGACGTTAAAGAGGGGGCTTTCACCCGAGAACAAGAAGTTATTGGACAAAATAAGAAAATACAAGAGGAAGGGGATAAACAAAGTGATAAGAACACACAGGAGGGACATGCCCGTCCTGCCGGAGATGGTGGGCATGAAGATAGCAGTACATAACGGAAAGGAATTCGTTGAAGTGGAGATAGTCCCAGAGATGATAGGCCATTACCTTGGGGAGTTCGCCATGACCAACAGGATAGTGAGGCATGGAAAGCCAGGGAAGGGAGCCACCAGGTCGAGCAAGTTCGTCCCCCTCAAGTGAGTTTTTTATACCCCTCTCCTTCTATCATACTTGTAGCCGGGGTGGCCGAGCCAGGACCAAGGTGCCCGCCTTGAGAGCGGGTGGCCCTCCGGGCCGCGAGGGTTCGAATCCCTCCCCCGGCGCTTAACAAGAATAGCTACTCCTTAAAAACAGGTTTAGAAAAAGTATTGCGCATATTACAGCATAACGACGCTTATCTTAACATCATCTGGTATGGGGAGGCCCATTATACTTCTTATGAACCTTTCATCGGGATTAGGTATATCTATTATCCTTTTATGGATTCTGAGCTCGAACTTGTCGTATCTGTTGGTGCCCTCTCCAGAGGGGTTCCTCAGAGTTGTAACCCTGAGTCTCTTGGTGGGTAGAGGTATGGGCCCCTTTATCCTTATTCCCATCTGGACAGCTATCTCCTTGAACTTCCGAGATACCTCGTCCAGGCTCCTTGGGTTGGTGCTGACCATCTCTATCCTTAGAGTCTCCCCCATTTTCAATCACTCCATAAATAAAGGGAGAGGGTTTTTATTTCTTCCTCTCCAGCGGCACGACATCCAGCACTATGCCTGCGGCGACCGTTATTCCCATGTCCCTGACGGCAAACCTTCCTAGAGGCGGGAACTCGCTATACTTCTCTATGACGAAGGGCTTGAGTGGCTGGAATTTCACGATAGCAGCTTCTCCCTTCCTAATGAAGCTCGGGTTCTCCTCTATCACCTGACCAGTCCTGGGATCTAGCTTCTTCTCTATTGACACCATCTTACAAGCCATGTGGCCGGTATGGGCGTGTATAACAGGGGTATAACCAGGAGCTATGGCGGTCGGGTGCTGAAGCACCACTATCTGGGCGGTGAACTCCTTAGCCACAGTGGGCGGGTTATCCACGTGACCCATGACGTCCCCTCTCTTTATCTCCTTCCTGTCGATTCCCTTTATGTTGACTCCGACGTTGTCGCCGGGCTCTGCCTTGTCAAGTCTCTCGTGGTGCATCTCTATGCTCTTAACCTCGGCGGTCTTGCCCAAAGGCTCTATTATAACCTTGTCTCCGGGCCTCAGAACTCCAGTCTCCACCCTCCCGACGACTACGGTTCCGACTCCGGTTATTGAGAACACGTCCTGTATCGGAAGCCTGAAAGGCTTGTCAATAGGCTTGGGCGGAGCCTTAAACGTGTCAAGCACCTCGTAGAGAGTTGGACCCTTGTACCAAGGCATGTTCTCACTCTTGTTAACCACGTTGTCTCCCTTGAGACCGCTCACGGGTATGAAAGGTATCTTGTCCGGGTTATACCCTACCTTTCTGAGCAACTCTGCTACTTGAGCCTTTACCTCCTCAAACCTCTCCTGGCTGTAATTAACGGTTGGATCGTCCATCTTGGATATAGCCACGACCAGCTGGTTAACTCCCAAAGTCTTTATCAGGAAGACGTGTTCTATTGTCTGAGCTTGGACTCCCTCTCCGGACTTAGCTGAAACCACCAGGACAGCGGCATCGGCCTGGCTGGCCCCGGTGATCATGTTCTTAACGAAGTCCCTGTGACCTGGTGCGTCGATTATGGTGATCATCTTATGAGGGGTCTCTATCTTGGTGTGGAAGAGGTCTATGGTCATACCTCTCTCTCGCTCCTCCTTAAGCCTGTCGACCAGCCAAGCGAACTGGGCGTCAGCAGCCTGTTCCTCGGGAGGAAGGTCCTCTACCAGCTTGAGGTCGTAGAACATCCTCCCTATCAGGGTGGACTTACCGTGGTCTACATGGCCCACGAATACTAGGTTGATGTGTTCCTTCTCGGCCACTTGCATCACCTCACTGGGGTACACTCCCTACTTCCAAGACCTTGAATGTATTTTTAAACTAAACGTGTCGACCCATGAAGGGTACTCAGTGACCGTGAGAGGAGAAGAGATCACTAAACTAAGGGAGTTTACAGCTTGGATAGCTTCTTTCAGTGCGTTTACTTTGGTTATAGTCTCTTTTGCCGTAGAGAGGTTTAGACTGACCGACAGAGTGACCGGATCCCTGGTAAGCATTATGCTGATGATAGCCGCCCTCATCTTATTCTTCGCCTCTGATAGATATGTCAGACACCTCCTCTTCTCACAAGGGAGTGAGGCCGCCTTGTACAAGAAGGCTTCCCTCATATCGGGGGTTGGGATCCCCATCCTAGGTTTGATCGCCGGGCTGATGATAGGCCCCCCAGACGGCCCCTTTACCACCTTCTCCTTCATGATCATAGCTTTAAGTAGTCTAGGGTCAGCCTGGAAGAGGTTTATAGATAAAGTGGAGGGTAGACTGAAATTTTCTGGGGAGAAAGGAGAAGCTAGGACATGACGAGCTTCATCAGCTCATCTAACAGGCCGTCCACTTCACCCTTATCCCTGCCTTCCACGACGAACCTTACCTTAAATTCCGTCTTAGATGGCCTTATCAAGGCCCAAAGGTCATCTGTATCCATTCTGACCCCGTCCAGCGTGCTTACCTTCATACCTCTACTCTCAGCGAACTTGATGAGCCTCTCACTAACTTCGTCCCAGTTAACCCTCGCTGGAATGCTCTCCCTTCTCATGTAGTATTTGGGGAGCTCATCCACCAGCTGTGAAAGCGTTTTTCCCTCAACGGACATCCTTTCCAGTATTATGGCTGCAGCTAAAGGCCCATCCCTCCCTACATGGAACTTGGGGTAGATCACGCCGCCACAGCTTCCTTCCCCCCCTACGGTGGCATTCACCTCTAACATCTTATGAGCTACGTAGGCTTCTCCCACGGGGGTTCTGTAAACAGTGGCGCCTCTGCTAGATGCGATGTCGTCAAACATCTTAGATGAGGCCACGTTTACTACCAAGGAGCCACCCCCCTCCTTCTGAAGTAGGTAGTCCACAACCAAAGCCAGAGTTATGTCTTCAGTCAGGATCTCCCCCCACTCGGTTACTAGGGTTAACCTATCAGCGTCAGTATCGTGGGCAAAGCCTACATCCGCCCTAACGGCCTTTACAGTGGAGGCCAAGTCGCCCAGAGTGTCTGGCCTGGGTTCCATCTCCCTCACAAATATTCCCGGGGCGGAGTTGAGAGATATCACCTTCACACCTAGCCTATGAAGCAGGTAGGGGGTAACTATAGCCCCAGCCCCTCCGTTAAGGTCCAACACTACCTTAAAGCCAGCATCTCTTATCCGATCTCCGTCTACTAAAGACTCTATCTCACTTATGTACTCGTCTACTAGGTTGACTTCCCTGTACGATCCGACCTTGTTCCAAGGTACGGTCTTGGGCTCCCCCTTAGAGAACTTCTCCTTGAGGGCCTCCATCTCATCTGGGTGGAGCAGGACCCCTCTCTCCCCTACCAGTTTCAAAGCGTTCCACTCAGGCGGGTTATGGCTTGCCGATATTATCACACCTCCATCAGCCTCTAACCTGTCCACCGCCCACTCTATCATGGGGGTGGGAGCCACTCCCAAGTTTATCACGTGAACTCCAGCGGATAGCAGTCCCGATACGACGGCCTTCTCTACAGCCGGTCCGCTGTCCCTGGTATCCCTGCCCACCACTACGGTAGATCCCTCGCCTAAATGGTCTCCGAATATGTTAGATAGCTTCAACACGTCACCGACGGTTAGGCTTTCACCGAAGACCCCTCTAATTCCCAAGGGCGTGAATATTAGGCTCATTCTACCACCCTTAAGCTAAGCTTAACTCCCCAGATTAACACCTCAGCCTCACCATCAATCCTGTAGCTAGATCCATCGGGAACATGCTCACCATTAACAGTGGCACTAGTTCCTATCGGGGTCAGCGTCCAGCCATCGTCAGGCGATAGCTTGATGGATCCAAGTCCCTCAACTCCAAGCTCATAGGGGGTTATCTCAACCTCCTTGTCTACCAGTATCCCGAAGGGTTCTATAACTACTGCCCTAATGCCACGAGTTCTGGATTCACCTCTAAGATAAGCTCTCAGGGACAGCAGGTAGACGGCCAGTATTATTAAGCCTCCTAAGAGAAGTGCCGCGGCATCGGCGCCCATTACCTTCAATATCTTCACCAGGCCAGCGGCCATCACGTTTATTATACCTCCGGCGGCGAAGCCAGCCATTAGGGGGATCATAACCCTCCTGTTGAACTCCCTGCCCTTGGTCCTATCCACCACAATTCTAAGAGCAGTGCTCATCATGTATAGCACAGCGTAATGCGGTATCATTAGCCCAAACAGGACTCCTACAGCGCTAACGGTTAACCAAGGGACGACCCCCCTTATCAGGAAAATCAGCGCCCCAAAGGCGAATCCCAAGATGAAGTAACTGAGCTCCCACCCTCCAAACTGTCCAGTTATCTGAAGCAAGCCAGTAGCCGGGTACTTCACGTTATCAGCTCTAAGTGGCTCTTTAGCCGCCCCCCAGATGTGGTAAGCTGCCAATAGCATCACGCCGCCTATCACCGATCCCATAATTAGCCCCATCAGCTGGGCCTTGAACATGTGTTTGAGGGACATCCCTATGTTCCTGGAGTACCTGAAGCCCTCCATCAGGGAGGTAGCCTGGGCCGATCCCACGTCGGATACCATTGCCGTTGAGGCTCCAGCCCAGAAGGCATCTCTAGACATTCTAGTCGCAGGAGTAAACAGGAGGGAGTCCACAAGTCCTCTAATTCCAAGCTCTGTGGGTATCAGCCAGTTGCCCATGCCTATGGTCCACACGTATCCGTGCCAGTAAACTACCTGTAGCATAAGGATCGCTATAGCTACCCCTGGGCTGAGTCCTAACGCTGAGATCAACGCCACACTACCCGCAAACGTGAGAGCCCACCCCACAAACAGTATTCTCTTGTTGAAAGGTCCCTGCCAATCGTCCAGCGACTTCTTTATGTACTTATAACCTAGTAGCAGGGGAACTACACCAATGGCCGCGAGGAGCCCCGTTGATATATGGTGCCATGGAAGAGGACCATGCAGAGAGGCGACTGAACTATACGTCTGGAAGTCTCCGCCGGGCTCGTAGGGGAGCAGCCCTATCTTCACTAAAATTGGCGGAATTGCCAGGTAAGCTATTAAGGCAGTTATCCACATGGACGCCTGTACCTCCAAAGGAATTATGTAAGCCCAAGCCACTAGGTCTGGCGTGATTTGGCTTCCCTTGTCCATTCCGAAGGCGCCTCCTGGCAAAACCTTCTGTAAAGCGGGAGTTAAGTCGATGTTGAGGTTAGCCACCGGAAAGTCAGGCCATAACACGTTGAGCAAATGACCTCTCTGAATTAAGCTCATTGTGAACCCAGCCAGTACCCCAAGCCATATCCACTTGGTGTCCCTTCCCTCCTTGAGCCTCTTTGCTATGCTGGACGCTACAGTAGCTACGGGGAATATGAGCTTCTCCTTCTCTAAGTAGAACTTGTGGAAGGGTATCATGTTAAAGTAGGCGAATAGCGATATCACTACGGCAAACACTATCAGAAAAGTTAGAGGAACTATCCAGATGGAGAGGTTAAGGCTGCCGCCCACTATGAGGGTTCTGAGGGCTTCCTTGTCCTTAGGGATCAAGAAGTCAGGAATCCACTGCTTGATCTCGGCAGGGATAGAATCGGAGAGTAAGGCCAGAGCCCAAGAGGGGATGAAGTACTGCCATCCTATGAAGAGTACAGTTATAACTTCCACAGCTCCGAATATGACGCCCAGCTCCGAAGGCGTCATGGGGTCTCTAGTTAGGGTTGATAGGGAGTAGCCCACAATCATAAGGACTAAGGCAGCTTCTCCCGTCCAAAAGTAGCCAGCGGCTGACCCCATTATTCCTTGGGCGAACAGCATGAATAAACCGAAGAAGATAGATAGGAGAACAGACCTAACCGTGAAAGGGCCTTTAGAATTGCTTTTCAAGTTCAACCCTCCACTAACTTAATTCTTCTAGAGGCCTTAATTGGGATACCTTCACATTCCTTAATTAAGTCTAACGCCTCAAGTCCTAGGGACAGGGGGCTCATAACGAAATAATGCCCCTTCAACAGGTAAATTGGCTTAACTAAGCTCGGGCTGCAGGCTTCCTTAAGAAGGGCCTTCATGGCACTTAAGCCAACCTTGGGCAAGAACTTGACCCTGTCTCTGGAAGCCAGCAAGTGAATGACGCCTACGCTTAGACTGGGAAGCTTTCCCCAGATTATCCCGTCAAAGTAGGGATTAATGTCACTAACGTCCACCAGATCCCCTATCCTATACCTGAGAACCGTGAGGGGATCGACGTCTCTAACGCATTTCCCCCTTATCCTGAGGTGATCCTCATGAAGATCGAGAGAGTAAGCGCCTCGGGGGGCTAGCCCAGATACCTTAACTCCCTTCCTCTTCACGAATTCTACGACCCCCTCGTCGACGTATACATCGTAAACTTCATCAAACAACTTTATCAAACTATCCTTTTCTCTTAGAAAAATAGAAGGTCGGATCGAAGGATCTTCTTTGATAATTTCCAGTAGTGGAAGATTTCTCGGGGAGAAGATCACCATGACGTCTATCATCTGACCCCTTCCCTCAAAGCATCGATAGCCGGGAGGGGCAAGCCGGCTAGCCCATAAAGAACTGCTCCTCCGGCCGTGTATATCCTGCTCCCCTTTGTGTTTGCCAGCTTGGCAGCGGTGCTCATGTGACCCCCACAGAGAACCGATTCCTTAGCGTACATTTCCATGGCCTTGACAATCTCCAGAGTTCCCCTCCTTGACTCTGGCCTCTCAAATATGCCCATTGGACCGTTGGCCACGGCTAAATCGGCCTCCTTAAGTCTCTCCTTGTATATTTCTATGGTTCCCGGACCTATATCCACTATCTGTCCGCCTTCAGGGATCGCGTACACAGGGTAGGTTCTTAGTTCACCTTCTTCATCCTTGACCACGAAGTCCACTGGATATAAAACCCTGCCTGAAGCCCTCTCTAGTATGTCCCTAGCAGCTGGGAGGAGCAAATCCAAATCTCTCAACCTCTTTAAGGCCCCATTTATCTTGTGACCAGCCGCTAACGCCATTAGAGAGCCTACAAGTCCGCCCGTCAGTATTTCAGCAGCTTTGTTGTTCTTGATGGCGTGGACTATTACCTTGAGCTTGTCGGATACCTTGGCCCCTCCCAAGATGAAGACTCTCTTGCCCTTTATAGCGTCTATCTCAGCCATTTCAGCGATCATCTTCTGCATTATCCTGCCAGCAGCCGATGGTTTTATGTAAGGAAAGGCCACAAGAGAGGGTTGACTCCTATGGGCCGCCTGGAAGGCATCATTCACGTAAATGTCAAAGAGAGGGGCTAGCCTCCTGACGAAGTGCGTGTTCACCAAATCCTTAGGGTCACCCTCGATGTTCTCCTCGGCCATAAACCTCAGGTTCTCTAACATTAGTACCTCTCCAGCCTGTAAGTTACTTATCTCCTCCCTGACCTCTCTAGATATAACGCCATCTACGTAATTGACCTCAGTTCCCAATATTTCTGATAGTATGGCGCTATGTGCTTCTGTGCTGATGAAATCGTTGCTACCTGGCCTGCCTTGATGGGTACCCACGATAACGGCAGACCCTCTCTCTATTAACTCTTTTAACGTTTTTGCTGCCTGCTTAATCTTCTCACTGTTCATAATTTGCCCGTCCTCTCCGACGGGGACGTTCATATCAGCCCTAAGGAAGACCTTCTTTCCTTCAACGGCCACGTCATCCAGCGTGAGGACCTTCCTAACCCTCATAGTTCCACCTTGCCTACCTCAGGTCAGCTGGCGCCTAAAAGTAAAAAAGATTTCATGCATAGAGGATGCAGCTAGGGCTATCGGTTAATAATTTTCACTTCTTGGTTATGACGGCCCCCTCTAAAGCTCTAGAGCAAGGGCAGGCCCTCTCCTTCGGTATCAGAGGGATGGTCTCCTCTATCAAGGCGATGACGTCTTCTATTCTCTTTGAAAATATCTCGGCCACTTCGTCTTGGGTTAACTTGACATTTCCCCCAACCCCCGCGGCGTAATTAGTGACCACGTTTATTGAAGCATAACACATCTCCAGTTCCCTCGCTAACGTGGCCTCCGGACAACCGGTCATTCCTACTACATCTCCACCTAAAATTCTCAAGGCCCTTATTTCTGCAGGCGTCTCAAAGCGATTCCCTTCCATACAACAGTAAACTCCCTTGTCAACTAGCTCTATGCCCAGCTTCTCAGAAGCACTCTTAATGGCAGCCCTTATCTCCGGACAGTAGGGATGGGGAGTCATTGAGACGTGAACAACTCCTCTAATTACCCTCCCCCTGACTTTAATCTCCCCACCATCGTAGTACGTGTAATCCCTCCTCTTAGTGAAGTCCATGAAGTCGTCAGGTATTAGTATGGTTCCTGGCGGGTAGTCTTCCCTCAGAGACCCTACGGCGTTGGTGGCTATCACTCTCTCAACTCCAAGCTCCATTAAAGCATAAAGATTTCCCCTATAATTCACCTTAAATGGAGGAATTTCATGATTTTCTCCGTGTCTTGGTATAAAAGCCACCTCTTCGCCTGACAGGTTCCCTAGGAAGACCTCTACAGTCCCGAAAGGAGTGTCCACTAAGGTGGATTTCCTCTCATCCATAACCCTGTAGACCCCACTGCCCCCAATTATTGCTATTCTCGGCAAGACACCACCTCCCAGATGCCGTATGTAACCGCTAATTTTTATAACTCGATGGTGGTATAACTCATGCTGCCCGACGATGGGTACCGCTAACTAAGGAGGTGAAGAAAATGGCCTTAGCGACGATAGGTGGAAGGCCCGTATTAATTCTTAAGGAGGGAACCACTAGGACTAGGGGTGAGGAGGCTAGGAGAATAAACATAATGGCCGCTAGAGCCATAGCTGATGCTGTTAAGACGACTCTAGGGCCTAAGGGAATGGACAAGATGATAGTTGATTCTCTAGGCGATATCACCGTGAGCAACGACGGAGCCACCATACTTCAAGAGATGGAGGTCGCTCACCCTGCTGCGAAGCTGATGGTCAACCTGGCCAAAGCTCAGGATAAGGAGGTAGGTGATGGAACCACCACAAGCGTAGTCCTTGCTGGAGAAATCCTGGCCGAGGCTGAGAACCTGCTCAAAAAGGACATACACCCAACCATAATAATTGAGGGGTTTGAGAAGGCCCTTAAGTTCATACAGGGGGAGCTTGATAAACTGGCTATCACCGTAGACCCTGAGGATGAGGAGTGGATAAAGAAGGTAGCGGCTACAGCTATGAGCAGCAAGCTTGTTAGCGCTGAAAAGGAAAAGCTGGCTGAAATCGCTGTCAAGGCCGTTAAGGCGGTTCAAGAGGAGAAGGACGGTAAGAGGGTTGTGGACATAGACAACATAAAGATAGTCAAGAAGAAGGGAGGGAGCCTCTCCGAGACTCAGTTCATAAGGGGGGTCGTGTTAGACAAAGAGGTGGTTCACAGGGACATGCCTAAATCCGTGAAGAACGCCAAGATAGCGCTGCTCAACTTGTCTCTAGAGATAAAGAAGCCTGAGATAGACCTTGAGATACAGATATCAACTCCCCAGGAGCTAAGGGAGTTCATAGAGCAGGAGACCCGGATACTGAAGGAGAAGGTTGAGAAGATAGCTGCAACTGGGGCCAACGTGGTGTTCTGCCAGAAGGGCATAGACGAGGTAGCCCAGCACTTCCTAGCTAAACACGGTATAATGGCCGTGAGGAGGGTAAGTGAGAAGGATATGCAGAGGCTTGAGAAGGCCACTGGTGCCAAGATAGTCAACAACCTCGATGACTTGACTGAGGAGGAGCTGGGCTTCGCTGGTCTAGTTGAGGAGAGGAAGATAGGAGATGACAGGATGATCTTCGTGGAGGACTGCAAGAACCCGAAGGCTGTTACGATCTTGCTCAGGGCTGGAGCTGACACTATCTTGGACGAGGCCGAGAGGGGGTTGAAGGACGCCCTCTACGTGGCCAGGAACGTGGTGGAGGACGGTAAGGTCTTCTACGGAGGTGGCTCCATACAGGCCGAGTTGGCCCTCAGGCTAAAGAACTACGCCAACACCGTCAAGGGTAAGGAGCAGTTGGCTATGGAGGCTTACGCCGAGGCTCTAGAGAGCATACCTAGGATACTGGCTGAAAACTCGGGCATGGATCCAGTGGACGCCCTAGTTGAGATAAGGAACGCCCACGCCAACGGCCAGACGTACGTAGGCGTCGACGCTATAAACGGTAAGGTGGCTGACATGAGCAAGCTAGACGTGGTTGACACCTACAGAGGGGTCAAGAACGCCATAACGGCTGCCACTGAGACTGCAATATTGATAATAAAGACCGACGACATAATAGCTGCTAAGCCCTACGAGGAGAAGGGCGGAAAGAAGGAAGGTGAAGAGGAGGAAGGAGGGGGTCCCGGAGAGTTTAAATCTGACTTCGACTAGAACACTGGATGAGACTAATAGACCCTAAGGAAGGCAAAGTGCTAGGTGTAAATGCCTTTGACCTCCTCATTCTTTTATTAATACTGGCCGTCTCTGGTTACTATTTATACACAACCTTAGCACCCCCGCCCTCTCAGGTGAGCTCCTACTCAGGTCTCAACATACAGAACGCGGTTCTGGAGTACTCTAGGCTATCCTCTCTGGGTTACGTGGTGGAGGCTAGGGTTGAGGGTATCTGGACTGGGAACAAGTCTAAATTCGACGACGACGTACTGATTACCTGGGCTTACGAAACCAGGCTGTTCGGCTGGTATAAAGGGAAGAGGATAACCATAGGAGGGCCTAACGCGTATATAGAAGACGTTGCGGCCTCCAAGATAACCTTCAAGACAACCGCTCCGTCTTTAATAAGGGCCTATATTTATCCAATAAGCGCTAGGAGCTTAGATGAACTGGCAGATAGGTTGGAAGAGTTATCCAAAGTGTTAGCTGGCGAATTCGGTGTGAGAAGCATAAAGGTCAGATCGTCCATCATAGTGGATGCTCCAGGTCTTAAACCGAACGCCTACCTTTACAGCAAGCTGAAGTGGAGGTTATACAAAGAAATCCCCTGGGGCTATCCTTACCTCTACTTCGGCGACTCTTACATCACTATAAAGTTCGATTACACTCAAAGAGCAGGCTTAACCGTGGATGACATAAGGGTGATAGGTAAAGCCATAGAGGGCTTAGGAATAGAATACAGTAACGTCACGTTGGAGGCCGCTTACCTGTTTATAGGAACTGAGAGACCACTCACAGGGGTTAACGTCTACCCCAATATATTGGAGAACGCCAGAAAGGTTCAGGAGCAGGTAGACGTCACTAGGGTGACTTACATAGCTAGGCCATGAGGGAGAGGCATGTTAATAGCCCTATTGGTGAACGCAATCCCGAGCTCTCTCTTGGGCAAGGCGTACCGAAAGGTCAAAGGACTTCCAGTTTACAGCTTCCTCTTAGCATCCTATCGTAAGAGTAACTTTCTCAAAACTATAAAGACGTTAGAGGAGACTGTCTCCACCTCCTATGAGAGATCTGCGCTAGTGAGGGCCGGCAATAAGCTATGTCCGCTTAGGCCAGTTAGTCAGAGGGATCAACCCGACAGGATCATGGACCTGCTAACCTCACCCTGGCTGTTTCCCATAGCTTTGCTAGCCTTTTTCTGGGCGGCCCAAGTAAGGCCATCACCTCTAACTCTGCTCCTACTTTACACCTCAGTGATCTTTTCAGCGATTTTCATACTGATCAGCAAGTGGGATCTGAGAAACCTGAGGGTCAGCAACCCATGGAGGGTTATCCTATTTCTGGGACTATCAATGCTCGGGATAGGGGTTGTAGGCTTTGTTCTACAGGTCTCCCGAGTGAAGGGGTTCCCCCTTCTTAACGAGGGGCTAAGGAGGGGCCTCTCCCCAATACTCAACTATATGGCTTGGACATCTGTACCCGGGGTCGCCTTCACACTGTCAGCGATAAGAGATATCAGGAAAAGGAGGTGCTTAGCCCTGGCCCTGGCCCTTATAGGCTTCATTCCATCCTTGTTTCTGGCGTTTAGAACAGAGATGATCGCTTACGTGTTAGCGGTGTCCCTGGTCCTGTACAGGAGGGGGGTCATAAAGGGGGTTCACCTGTTACTGGGCTTTCTCATATCCCTAGCGCTCTTCGTGGGGGTCGGCGCGATAAGGTCGGTAACTACTGGGGTGGCGGCTCAGCCGGTCTTGTCGGTTCTTTACAGGCCCACCATAACGGTAGCTGCCCTAGATACCATAGTTAGGAGGTATAGCCTGTACCCCGTCACCCACGGGTTGCTCCACTTAGCGGCCCTCTCTTCCCTAGGCTTAGTTAGGGGGAGCAGGTACGGGCCCAGGACCCTGATCAGCATATATACATTAGGCAGGAGGGACATCTCTACTACAGCCACAATTCTAGGAGGACCAGTTTTAGACGCCGGCCTTCTAGGGGCTCTCTTCACAGTTTCCACACTATCCTACCTGATTTCCCTATCTTACAGGGCCTCTGAGAAGTCAGATTCGTTGGTTGGCCCATACGCTACGTTGCTCTCCTACACTGTAGTTGGAGTTGAGACGGGCATACTGGACCTGAACGTCTACCTGTACCTGCTAACTGCGGCCATAGTGGTTATCCTATCGCTGAGGCCGAGAGGATGATCAACCCAGTAGGGAGGGTAGCACAACTAATAGGGCTTATCCAGAAGGTAACTCATCCCGCCGTCCCCTTATTCATTATCTCCCTAATATTCCTAGCAGGTTATTCCAAGTTCGGCTTTCACGTTAACTGGGTTATTGTGAACCTGACAGGAGGGGCGTCTCTCTCGCTAGGTCTCTACCTTGGTAAGTTAATGGGGGATAGGCAGGTTAGCTACTTGGCGATAGCCACGATATTCCTTATAATTTGGGCCTCCTTCAGGTGGGTGCTTGGCGATCTAGTGGCATCGCTGACCTCTTTTCTATGGCTGATGACGTTCCTGCAGGCGTCTGCCCTTCACAAGCAATTATCTGGCAGTAAAGGATACGCGCTAGCCGTCGCGTCTTTATACGTTTTAGGAGCCACCTTAACTCTGCACTCCTTTCTGATGAACGGAGGGTGGGAGAGGATAAGATCCCTGCCCAACGTGCCAGAAGAAGGGGCCTTCGGGATGTTCCTAATATTTATAACATATCCCTCCTTGGCGTGGAATTTGCTAAAGTATAGGGGGGAGATTAGCGGAAAACCTGTTATCTTATTCACCTCGTTCTTCGTAGCGACGTCGCTCCTGATGCTCCTTCATGGATTCAGGTCAGACGCGCTCCTAATAATGCTCTCATCAGTCATCCTCTTAATCGCCCAGAACAAACGAAAATACGCTTTAACACTAACTCTGGTCGCTTTAGCTATATTCGTGTTAATTGACGTAATTAGGGGGGGAGTGAAGCTCTCCGTGGTGGAAAGGATACCCTTCAGGCTAGCTACAACCTACGAGTACTCCAGCGAGGTAGTGGACGCCTTCTGGGGGGCAGCTCCTAAGATCCCCTTGTGGATATACTCGGTACCGATGCACCCAACCCAGGTGATCGGGAGGGCACTTTTCCTCAAGGATTATGGGATCACAACATCGCTATTCTGTGGCTTCTTCGTGGTAAATGGCATTCCCTCCCTAGTTACGCTCTCGATTCTGGTAGGGATCTTCTCATATAACTCTTACAGCAAGTTTGTGAGTGGAGAGAACCCACTACCCTACAGCCTGATATGGCCTCTCTTGGTAACTAGAGCTGAGATAGGGATGAACCAGCTGGACTTAGTCCTAATAGCTGCCGCTGCATCCTTTAACTCGCTGGGACTTGGGAGGATTAATCCCGGCACCCGTAGTACACTTTTTAAATGGGTGAAGGGATGATCTCGCGGTGATGAAATGCCCTACTACTACCATGGTCCAGTGATGCCAGGTGGTAGAAAGCCCACCGGAGGTAAGATAAGGAAGAGCAGGGGTAAGAGGAAGAGAGAGGCCGGTAGGTTTCCGGCGTTCACCGTATTAGGTCAGAGGAAGCTAAAGAAAGTTAGAGTGATGGGAGGCAATTACAAGTCAAGGTTATTGGCGGATCAAGAGGTCAACGTAGCCTTGGGCGACGGTAAGACCAAGAAGGTCAGGATACTGGAGGTAGTTGAGAATCCAGCCAGCGTAGTTCTCACTAGAAGGGGCATAATCACTAGAGGAGCCATAGTTAGGACTGAGTTGGGTCTAGTCAGGATAACTTCAAGGCCAGGACAGCACGGCCTGTTAAACGGCGTGTTGATGAGGGAAGAGGTTGCGAGATAGGAGGATAAAGGTATTATACCCCTCATATTTTGACAGTAGATTGACCAGAGGCGAAGGTAGAAGAGTTCCTAAGGAGTTGGCTGTGAAAAACCCAAACTTAGATGAGCTAATTAAGGCCGCCTCCCCCTTAGGAGAGGTCGTAGTTGAGAGGGAGAAAGCCAGGCCTTCAAGGTGGTACAGGAGAGAAGGTAGAATACTAATCAGATATGAGGGGAGCAAGGAGGACCTGTTGAAGAAGGTCGGGCAAAACCTCAGGAGGTTGAGGGCCAGTAAATGAGGCACCTAGGGGTCATAACGAAGGTCACCAAATCTAGGAACTTCTTGGTTAAACTAGACGTTAGAGTCGACAAAGACCTCAAAGACATGAAGGTAGTTCTGGATGACCTTACTTTTATAGGGGTGGTGTCTGATATAATAGGACCCGTCAGGGAGCCTTACGCCCTGGTAAAGGTGGCGATTCCCCTAGACAAGGCCTCCGACTTGATAGGGAGGAAAGTCTATTTAATAGACAGAAAGGAGGAACTTAAACTAATTAAATACCAAGATGACTAACTATCATATTAACTATAGCATCAGCAATCCTTTCAGCTTTACCCCTTTCTACCCAGAACACCTTGGATGACTTTACGAGCCTTTCTACTAAAGGTAATCTACTTACTGGTACTGTTCCAACAGCCGCTTTACTGGATTCCCAGATTTTCCCCACTATCTCAGTGAAGTCTTTGGAAAGTAGCTCCATCTTACCTATCTCGTCTATGAGGATAACATCAGCCTCCTTCAATCCAGTGGTGAGCGCCGGGATGGCAACGGATTCGAAGAGACTCAGATCTACCCCATACCTCCCAACTCTGTGTTGAGATCTCAAAGATATGGAGGCAAACATGGCGCTATCGCCCGTACTTATGTCAACCACCTTAAAGCCTATTCTCCTACCCTCTAGCCTGACTTCTGGCGTCTTTATGCCGGCGACCCTGACTCCGAGATCTCTTAACCTCTCCTCTATAAGGTTAAGAGCTGTTGACTTACCAGAACCAGGTCTCCCCCTGATCAGGAACTTGGAGGTGCGGGTCATGCAGGGACGGAGGATCAACATCTCTCTTAAACTTTACACAGAGGGGGAGGTGAAGTTCTACGCCTCAGACTTGGAGGAGTTAACCTCCAGGGGAATAGCTTACACGAAGGCACCAGTCTTCTACAACCCTAGAATGAAGCTTAACAGGGACACGGCGGTGCTGACCTTCAAGGCCCTTTCCCTGAGGACTGGAGCGGATTTAATGGCTGCCTCGGGAGTCAGGGCCCTAAGATTGGCTGTAGAGGGGGGAGGGGAGGTTGTTGCAAACGACAGGAATTACCTGTCCTGTCACGTGATCAGGATGAACGTCAGGCTGAACGGCCTTCAAGACAGGATCTCCGTAACCTGTAAGGACGCCAGGCTCCGGGCGGAGGAGCTCTCTCTGGAGGGAAGGGTGGATTACTTAGATTTAGATCCCTTCGGGTCACCTGCCCCTTACGTGGACCCTTTTCTGAGGGCCGTTAGGAGGAGGGGCGTGCTGGCGGTTACAGCCACGGACACGCCACCGCTGTTCGGCAAGTACCCAGATAAGCTACTCAGGTACTATGGGATAAGGGGGTTTAAGGTACCATTCTTCCGTGAGTTCGGTATAAGGGCCCTGATATCCTTCGTGTTAAGGCAGGCGGGTAGGCTAGACCTCTACGTGGAGCCCCTACTGTCCTACACAACAGCCCACTACATCAGGGTGTTATTCCTAGTCAACAGAGGTCCTAGCACGGCATCTAAGATGATAAATGAGCTAGGCTGGATCAGGGCAGACGGATTCAGGGTGGAAGTCCTCGACAACCCCTGTGAAAAGTGTTTAGGTCCAATATGGTTAGGGGACCTCTCGAACCCG
Organism: Thermoproteota archaeon; assembly: GCA_027491435.1. Lineage (GTDB taxonomy): Archaea > Korarchaeota > Korarchaeia > Korarchaeales > Korarchaeaceae > Korarchaeum. The sequence goes on along the minus strand of JAOZFG010000017.1, from coordinate 27,395 downwards.
GAGGTCTTAGATAAGCTGCTGACCTATTCTTCAGGAGAGGTAAAGGAGCTGATTTCAAAGTTAAGGGATGAGGTAGGGATGCCCCCCTACTATTACCCCCTGGATGAGATCGCCTCCAAGTACAAAGTTAAAATGCCCAGCGTTAAGGAGGTGATTGAACGGCTTAAAGATCTGGGTTATAAAGCTTCTAGGTTCCATGGAGATCCCGTGGCCATTAAAACAGATGCTCCAACGGAGGAGCTGCTCACGTTGATCAAGAGACTTTCTTAAACACGATCATTGCGTGCTTGGGATCGTAGGGGGCTAAATTGACCCTCTCAACTAGCCTGTACCTACCCGTGGACACGACCTCCCTCTCAACCATAGCGTAGACCTTCTTAGGCGGCAACGTTACGTCTATGCTGCTGGCCTTAACAGCTATCACCCCATGTCCTCCCTTCCTGAGGAACAGATCCATGTTATTAATCAGTATCCTAGCTTGATCCGGTTGTGCTACATCTTCATAAACTACGTCCACCTCCTCCACAAGCCATGAGTAGTTCTCTGGCCTCCTAGCGCTTTCCATTACGGGGATTATGTTCTTCCTAGCCTCAGCCACGGGTAACAGCTCCCTGATTACCCTGTGGGCCACCTCCACCCCGTATATGATCCCATCCCTTCCCAATATGTCGCTGATATGGGAGGCGGTGGTTCCCGAGGCTATTCCAAGGTAAAGGACCTTCTTACCCCTCTTGAATGGAAAGGTCCTCACTCCATTCATTATCGCAGCGGCAAGCTTGGACCTTTTGGGGCTCCAGACTCTGTACTCCTCTCCTTTATACTTTTTGACCACCTCATCGTAGCTCCTATGCCCTGGAACTAGGTTCTTAGTTGCCAGCAATTTCTTACCGTCTAGGATCCAGAACACTCCGGGTATCCTTTCATGGGGCTTTACTCTCATCCTTCTTCCCCTTATATATCTCCTTAATCCTCTCCTCTATCTCCTTCCTAAGCTCGTCTCCTATATACTTGCCTCCACCGAACACGTCTACTCTGGCAGCTATAGCTATTTTAGTGGCGAGTAGCCTGGCTATTTTACCCCTAAGCTTCTTTGGGGCTGTCCTAACCTCCTTAGCTTGAAACAGTATTCCATGCTTGGGGGGCTTCGTCCCCTTAGTTAGATGCATGAATATGGCTTTGTGAGCCCCTAATATCTGGATAGAGCTTGCTGGAAGGCTAGCAAGCCTATACAGACCACCTGCGATGGCTATGAGCCTAGCTGCCACGATAGGATGCACGACGGCGCTGAGATTGGGTGCAAAAGATCTCATTAACTTCTCCAAGAACTTCTCCGCCTCAACCCTAGTTTCATAGAGGTCAAGCCATTCCTGAGCGACTTTCCTCACAGCGCTGTACTCCTGCTCAGAGGCATCGTATCCCACTGAGTCTCTGGAGAACTGGAGTATCTTCTCCCTCAAACCTTCAGGAACCCCTAGCTCCTCAAGCAGCTCCTCATTCAAGTTCTCCTTGTTGGGCTCTGAGGCCACAATCTTCATGAAGAGCAGGTGATCCTCAACCAGGTCGTTTAACTCAGGAAAGTAAACTGAGTACCACTCCCTTATCGCTGGCGCCAGTATGTTCAAGGACTTATTTACGTGGTCTATGTAGTCAACTATCTTTATCACCTGCTGGTCCGGCGATGATAGAGCCTCCTTTATCCTCACCCTTGTAAGCTCAGTTCCCACGTTCCTAACGAACTCCCTGTACTCTTTGAGGGACTTGCTCTTCCCTACAAGCTCGTAAGCTTTGTGAGGGGATCTCCTGAGGTTAACGAAGATCGGGTGCGATGGATCTAATAGAGGCCTGAAGCCCCTGCCATCCAGGGCTTCCTTAAGAGGTTGGGAATTTACTACCACCTCTTCCCCGTCAAGGCCTTTCATCAGCTTTGTAGCCAGCTCTTCCAAGCCTTCCTCCACCACTTTAACGACTATCTCCGGATCCTCAGGAAAGGCTTCAGCCTTAACTAGCTTGCCGCTCTCGTCGAATAAAAATAACCCAGCTGGGTGAAGGGCCAGGTACTTCGTCAAAAAAATCCCTCTCTTATATCGGGTGCTGTCCCGGCTTCCTACCCAGTATGTACCTCTTCCTGTAGAGCTTCTTTATTCTGACCCTAGGCACGTCACTCCTCCTGGGCCTGGCCTCTACCTTTGGGGTGAGGCTCCTGACCTTGCCGGCCTTATTTAACGCACCGTGAGTACCCCTCGGCATTTTATGCCACCTCCCCCGTTAGTGGGGTGAGGCGCCTTTTTATTCTTATCCCTCTATCAAGTGCTTCGCCAACCTCCTCCTGTAATCCATTATGAGGTCGGCTAAGTTGAGCTCCACCCTAACTTCCTTAACCTTCGCTTCAGCTATCGCCTTCAAAGCATCTTCAGTGGGTATAACTGGCCTTATCCCCCTCCAGCGTATCCTCAAATCGTTCGCAGAAATTACGGGTATGCCTAGCTCGAAAGAGGCCCTGATTACCTCGGAAGGGGGCGGGTTTCCCCTGTAAAACACGGCGGGTATTCCTAACTCCTTAAGCCTCCTCACTAGGTTAGGGCTAGTCCCAGAGGCATCCAACACCAGTATGGGACTGCCAAGGTTGCCTAATTTCTCCAGATTTTCTTTAGTCAAAGAGGGGACGAGTTCAACTTCAATGCCCTCTACCTCCTCCTCTCTAGGCTTAGAAAGTTGAGCGAGTTGACTCTTAACGAGTTCGAGGTTCCACCTGACCCTCATAAGCTCCTCTTCCAGCTCTTTTATCCTCTCGCTTTTCTGCGAGATCCTCCTGTCCTTCTCTATCTCCCTAAGCCTCTTATCCTCTAGAAGATCAATTCTCTCCTTTAACCTCCTTATCTCATACTCTTTGTCCTTTAATTGAGCTTTCAACCTGGCAATCTCCATCTTGAGCTTGGATATCTTGAGTAAAAGCGGTTTGAAGCCCTCACCAGACGATCTGATCCTGTCAACACCTTCCTGTCTCTCCTCCTGCGATTTCTGGGATAAGAGTTCCTCGATGGCCTGGGATATGGAGACCCCCTTCAATATCCTCTCGTAGAGCTCGTAATTGTCGACTTGAACCTTCAACTCGTTCAACTTGGAATCGGCCTTAGATATCAGGTTCTTCACCCTGCTGTAATAAACTTTGAGGGCAGCTGCCAGCGAGTCCCTTTCGTGGGCGCTCTTGACCCTTATGCCCGTCTCTTCCTCAAATTTGTCAACGATCTTCTTCTTCTCTTCGGCCTTCATGGAGTACTTAGCTACGTAAACTCTGGCGTCAAAGAGGCTGGCTATTTTAATCACGCTCTTAGGGGGTGGGTTTACGTCCGTGGCCACTATGATAGGATAACCATATTCGAGGATCTCCTCAACGATTTGAGATCTTGAGGCTTTCCTCAGGGTCTTTAGGGTGAGGAGCTTACCCTTCAAGTCTAATACAGCCAACCCAACGGACATGCCCGGGTCTATCCCAACTATCAGAGGCCTCGCTTTTGGGACCGGAACAGATTCGCTGGATACGAACTTAACTTTCTTTCTCCAAGATCCCTTTATAATTATTCTTATAGGGCTCCACTCGGTTGTCTCTTTTATAATTTTCTTGATTTCACTCTCATCTGAGTAAACTATGAATTCGGCTCTCCTGAGCCCGCCTGAGGCCCTCTCTATGTAGAGGTCATAGTCCATGTTAGCCCTGTCCAGCGCCGTGGCTATTCTGTTGGTCTCACTCAAAATACTGGCTTCAATGGACCTCCTCCACCTATCGCTGCCGGATCCTCCCTGCTTGATGCTCCTATTTTTCGTTATCAGAACCCTAGTTTCCGGGAACATTGCAACGATCTCAGACCCATATCCCCTGAGGGCCAGTTCAGCAGCGACTCTGGCAGAGCTCAATGAGTTCCACTTCCTGACCTGTATGCCCGCCTCTTTGGCCAACGATTTTAGGGACCTCATGGACCCCGGGCTGCCGGTTACCTGAACTATCCTAACTTTTGGGGGAAACTGAGATACTATTCTCTCCAAGTCGTCGTAGTCCCTCGCCAGCTCGTAGATGTTATCCACAGCAATTACGCTGGCCTTATACTTCCTAGCTAAGGAAATCAACTCCTGTAGGCCAGCTTCTTCCCTCTCTAATAAGACCCCATCTCTGCTCATTATCACGACTGAGTAAACAGGGGGCTGTCTAGACCTAGGGGATCCGGCCCTTATGTCAACTCCCAGGACTACCTCGTCCATGCTCCGGCACTACCTCCTAGACAGATTAATAAAACTTGACGGGGAGTTTTTGTTGACATGAAAACAAAGCCTCTGATACTCCTGATGTTGCTATTAACCCCGTTAATCCAAACGGCTGGCCAGGGAAATGACGTAAAGGTCAAGCTAGTTCAAAAAGAGGTTTGTCTCTCCGGGTTTAACTGTACGCTGTTTCTCGAAGTCACGAACTTGGACGGCAACCTAAAGCTAGCATATGCCAGGCTTATAACTCCATGGGGGGTGTTCCCAAAGAAACTCAACTGGATACAGCTGAGGAGAGGAGAAATGGTGGAAATACCCCTAGAGATAAAGGTAGGAAGGGGGGCGCTGTCAGGCCACAGCATGATCACCCCTGTGTTGGCTTACCTCAAAGAGGGCGAGATAGGGTTTAAGTACTACCAGGGAAATACAACCCTAATACTCGTCAAGAAACCAGAAATAAATGTTAGTATATACCTATCTCCTATAAAAGAAAAATTTGAGGAAGGCGAGCCTATAAAGATGATCGCCAGCTATGTCGTGAGGGGAGTTCCAGAGGGAACCCCTCTAAGCTTACTAATTTCCTTGGACGGTGAGCCGATAGAGGAATTCCTCCTATCTAGATCCAGTGGGAATCTCACCTTCAGCTTACCCTCCCCCGGGATTGGGGATCATAACGTGACGTTGAAGCTTTGTTACTTGATAGGGTGTTTCAGCAAAGGCGTTGAGGTTAAGGTAGTTAGGAAGTCCCTGACCTTAGTAGATAAGGGATTGACACTGGAGTCCATAGATAGAGCTAAACAGGCCTTTGAGAGAGCCTACAACCTTTATAAAGCAGCGTCTAATGACACAATTCCTCTAAACGTAGAGAACATAACTTCCCTGCTGGCCTTAGCGGATTCCAACATAAAGGAGGCGGAGAAGTTGATTTCAAAGGACCCGATCACCCTAGCTGACGTGATGAAGGCGAGAAGCAAGGCAGAATACGCTGAAAACTTATCCATTACAGCTGTAAGGTTAATAGTCGAGGGATATGCTAGGGCCATAAGGGAATACGTGAAAGACATAAAGGATTTGTTGAATAAGAGCTCTAACCTGCTAGGCAACTCTACCGTTAATTCATACATCTCGAAGCTTAATTCCATATGGTATGACTACAGAACTTCCCTCAAGAGGGGGGATCCCTCCAAAGCCTACAGGAGGGCCAGATCTGAGCTAGATTCCTTGTATAAGGAAATCTCTTCTAAGGTTGAGGAGGCTAGAAGGGAAGCTCAATCAATTACCATAGCCATGATACCGTTACTACTGATTATAATTGTTTCAACGACAACGATTATCATTAGATTGTGGAGGGGGAGACTGGGAATCGAAAGAGAGGAAGGGTGAACGCTCTTGTGCGGTATAGTGGGGATCACCAGAAAAAGGGGAGGAGTAATCTCTGAAATCAAGAAGGCCCTCAAGAAGCTAGAGTATAGAGGTTACGACTCTTCAGGAATAGCTATAGTTAATGGTAATTCAATATTCGTGATTAAGGGAGTAGGTACCATAGACGAGGTTCTCTCAGACGTTAAGTTGGAGGATGGGACTACAGGAATAGGACACACCAGGTGGGCCACACACGGCGGGGTAACCGATGATAACGCCCACCCTCACACGTCCTGCGACAACAAGGTGGCTCTAGTACACAACGGTACGCTGGACGATTTCCATTATCTAAGGAACAAGCTGAGGGAGAGGGGTCACGTCTTCAGGTCAGAGACAGACACAGAGGTCGTGGCTCATCTAATAGAGGATAAGGTGAGGTCTGGAATGGACAGGCTAAGGGCTTTCTACGAGTCCATAGCCCCCCTTTCTGGGAGCTATGCAATTGCCGCTGTGTTTGCGGGGAGCAACGAGATCTTCTTGGCCAGAAACAAGAGCCCGTTGGTGATAGGACTGGGGGAGGGCGAAAATTATTGTGCCTCAGATATAACAGCCCTACTTCACCTGACTAACCGATTCATTTTCCTAGACGATGGTGAAGTAGCGGTCATCTCCCCAGATGAGGTCAGGGTATGGAGGTTAGTGGGACAAGAAGTGATCCCCGTGGAAAAGGAGGTTAAGGAAGTTTCCTGGTCACCCTCCCTAATAGATAAGGGGAGTTACCCGCACTTCATGTTGAAGGAAATATACGAGCAACCCCACGTTTTAAGACAAATTGCCGACAACGTGGAATATTACTTGAAGTTCTCTCAGATTTTAGCGGAGTCCATAGAAACCGGGAGAAGAATATCGTTTGTAGCGGCTGGCACTTCTTACCACGCCAGCTTGGTGGGTAAATACCTCTTCTCTAAGAGGTTGAAAGCCCAATCGGACTCGATCGTGGCCTCTGAGTTCTTAGAGTGGGGAGACTTCATAGGAGTAGACGATCTGGTAATCCCAATAAGCCAGTCAGGGGAAACGGCAGATGTGCTGGAGGCTGTAAGAAGGGCCAAAGATCTGGGCGCTAAGGTGATCTCCATAGTGAACGTCCCCGGGAGCACATTAACCAGGCTATCTGACGAGACTGTGTACATGATGGCTGGCCCTGAAATAGGAGTGGCTGCCACTAAGACGTATTTGGCTGAGCTAGCGGTAATATACTCAGTGGTAAAGCTAGCCGAGAGCTACATAGAGGGGAGAAGCCCCAACCCAGAGGAGGTGAGGAAAACGATAATGGAGGTGTCCAGGGTAGTGGAGAGTAACCTGCCGTTCATGGACGAGGTGTCCGTTAAACTGTCCGAGAGCATAAGCAAGAAACGTGACGTGTACTACTTAGGAAGGGGCATAAACTACCCGACCTCTCTGGAAGGGGCCCTTAAGCTTAAGGAGATAAGTTACATACACGCTGAAGGCTATCCGGCTGGCGAGTACAAACACGGGCCTCTAGCCCTGATAGAGGAAGGGGTCCCCGCTATCGTTTTAATGCCAGTGAACCCTGATCTGCAGAGCAAGATCATCTACAACCTCATGGAGGTTAAGTCTAGGGGCGCTATGACAATAGCAGTGACACCAGAGGAGCTGGAACTGGAGGACGTGACGGTCATAAAGGTCAGGTGGGACCGACCCACGGAGGAGCTCTCACCTCTAGTCTACATCGTGCCCCTCCAGTTGTTAGCCTACAGAACGGCTGTGAAGCTTGGAAGGGATCCGGATAAGCCCAGAAATCTGGCAAAAAGTGTGACGGTAGAATAAGGGTTAGGGCTCCAGCGTGATGAAAAGGACGTTATTTCCCCTAATGAACAAAGTTCCCATGTTCCTGAGGACCTCTTTGGTCTCAGGGTTTATTTCTTTAGCCGATTGTAACACCAAGTTCATCATCTCATCGTAGACAAGCAGCTTACCCTCAATCTCATTGCCGTTCTTCAGCCTAACCCTTATCTCCGCGCCGTGGGCCCTCTTCAGAAAGGATATTGGAGGCTCCTTGGTCATGAACTTGCACCTCACCTGCTGCTTAGGGCTATCCTCTCTATCTCCTCTTTCCTCCTTATAGCGTGACTCCTGTTTCTGTCGTATTCAGCAGCGGCTATTATCTCATCCGCTAGAGCCTCGGCCAAACTCCTAGGACTCCTGAACGCCTTTTGAGCGGCTCCCTGAGCGATGTGCCTTATAGCCAGATCCACCATCCTGCTCGGGGATGTGTCTACAGCATGGAAGTAGCTGACCCCACCGTACATTATCCTGGTAACCTCCTCCCTTATTATAGCGTTTTCAATGGCGTCTATGAACACCTGTATAGGGTTCCTTCCAGTTCTCAACTCTATTATCTCGAAGGCGTACTTTACCGTCCTCATTGCCTTCAATTTCTTACCACAATTCTTGCTATTGACATGATCTTTTTTGACTCCTGCGTTTATAGCCTGCCCCATTAGCCTGTTGACCAACCTCTCGACTATCGGTATCTTTAGCTTACCAAACCTCTTGTGCTCATGCCTCCCCCCTGTGTGTGGGAGGTAAACGGGCTTCAGCGATATTACCCCTTTAAGCGCTATGTTTTTTACTTCAACTCCTTCGTAACTCCACTTGCCAAACAATTTAATCTCAGGGAGTTTAACCTCTTCAGCCTCGGACATCAGATCACCTCTGGGGCTTCTCCTTCTTTCCAGTAAGTATCGCCTGCAGGGACACCCCGTTTACCTTAATCACCTTATACCTAACACCTGGTATATCCCCTAGCGATCTGCCCCTCGAACCTCCAATACCCTCTATTATGACCTCATCGTGTTCGTTTATCACGTTAAGAGCTCCATCTCCCGGAGCGAAGGCCGTTACGATGACCCCGTTCTTCGCAAGCTGCACCTTCACCGCCTTTCTGAGACCCGAGTGGGGTTGCCTTGCCTCCAGGCCTACTTTCTCTAAGACTATCCCCCTAGCCATAGGCGCGCCCTCTAAGGGGTCGAACCTCTCCTTAAGTCTGTATATCCTCCTTCTATACTTCCAGCTGTGGAGCCTCTTCTCCTTGTACTTTCTCTTCAGTATCCTAGCGGCGTACAGCCCTAAAGGGGATTTCTTTCCCATATCATCACCTCACCTATGACCTCTCCAATTAGCTATTTTAATGTTGTCTATGTCGAACCACCTTCTGGCCAGCAATCTGGCCCTCTTAATCCTCCTCCCATTTTTACCTATGGCTATGCTTCTGTCCTGTTCGGCCACATACGCTGTGGCAACCAACTGGCCGTCCCTGTCCCTGACAACCTCTACCTTAGGGACCCTCGCTGGGCTTAATAGATTCTTAATGAAGCCCTCAGGCGTGTCGTCATACTCGACAACCTCTATGTCCATGTTGATGTCATCTTTCAATAGCCTTTTCATGGTTTTGAGCTTCCTCCCTCCCCTACCCACGGCCCTGCCCAGATCCCCCTTTTCAACAACGAAAATAAGTCTGCTCTCCTCCTTATCCTCGACCACGTCTTTAGGCTGTACACCTAACATGTCAGCAAATATCTTCATGTACCTGAGCTGCTCACTAGTTATCACAATTTTCCTCTTGGGTATTCTAGCGTCCCCCCATTACAGCATTTCCATAATCTTCGATTCTCCCGGGTCAAGTATTGCGGCAGCTGAAACAAAAAATGGCCGCTTAAAGGCCCTGCCCAGGTCTATGGACTTGCCTTGATACTTTATCAAGGGAACGTTGGCCAGCTTAGCTAAGTATTCTATCTCCTCCTTCATGGGGCTTGGAGCGTTAGATGCCAATACGATGGCTTTGGGGGACTCTCCTCCCGTCTTCAGGAGCTTAATAACTTTCTTGGCCCCTAGTACCACCTTACCTGACTTGAAAGCTAAATAGAGCTCCGAATCTAGGTTCAAGCTCATTATCACTCACCCTCTCCCTTCTCCAGTAGGGATCTGAGGTCCCACCTTATCGAGACCTTACCCGTACCAATTGGTGGGGTCTGTCCCATTATTAAAGCATCTAGTGGACCCTCAATTGGGTTATCCTCTCCTCTCCTCCCGGTATTTAAGATCACGTGATAGGTCCACTCAAATGCCATCTTGCTTAACGGGGTCTTCATCACACTAAACAGCCCTGAGGACACGCCTGCAGCCTGCAACCTAACGGCCTCGAGCCTGCCCCAGTAGGCCATGGCATCTGCCACTAGAGTTATGTACCTCCTGTCCACCTCTAGGCCCTGTTCCTCAAGGATCCTAGCCAACTCGTTTAAAACGCAATTCCTAGCCGCTTCTATGCCGAGCACGCTCTCTATCTCCTTACAGTCGTTGGTGATAGTTCTAGTGTAATCGACGCAAGGCATGTTCAAGACCTCCTTCAGGTTAGAGCCTGAGGTCTTAATCACGTATTCCCCATCCTCTATCTCAACCCAAGCCCTCTTTATTCCCTTAATCCCTGATATCATCTTGTCTATTACTCTGTAAGACCAGGACCTTAGGGTTTGTAGCGGCTTGTCCCTCTTAGAGGCCTCTAACAGGCTGACGTAGATTACTCCGTCCTTTACCTGGACGTCACCCTTTATCCCCTTGACAGATGACTTTATCGTGTTAACCAGCTTATCCAGGGATATCTGATTTACCTCTAGGGCCTGGTAATCTGGCTTTATTATCAACAAGTACTGGTAGTTGTCTATGGCGTATTCTTCGATTAGGTCCCTTACCCTCAACTCCCTTAAGCTTCTAACGAGCTTCCTCAGCTTGCTCTCATCCTGAACGCACTCGGGCTGCACGTATATCTTCATGGTGGGTGTGCTAGTGGAAGCGTAAAACACCAGCTCCTTAAACCTCTCAACCCCGTGAGTGACGTCTACAGCCAAGAGTCCAGGGGCGTGGAACGTCCTAAGAACCATTTGAGTGGTGGGCTCAGCTATGCTCTGGGCACTAATTATCCCTATTGGGGTCAAGACCTCTATTTTAGCGTTCTCATAACCAGCCTTAAGCTCCTTTATAATCTCCTGTAGCTCTTGCTCCCTAGGCTTGTACTCGTATATCTTATCGACTAAAGCCTCGGGAAGGCCCGCCTTCTTAAGGGCATCGGTTATCTTTGCCTTAGACACGCCCCTCTTCCTGGCTTGCTTGACTACCTTCCTTATCACCTTATCTACGTTCACTGGCTCTCCCCTGAACAGCTTAGTGGGATCGAACCCATCTCCCCCAAACCTAAACTGTATGATCCTGTTCTGTGAATCTCTGACAGTCTCGTCGTAATACACGTATATATCCTTCAAGCTATTGGCGACCCTCCTGTAAAAGTACCCGCTGTCCTCTGTCCTCCTTCCCTTGTCTATGAGCGACTCTCTGCTGGACATGGCGTGGAATATGAACTCAGCGGGGTTCAGTCCGGTAACGTAGCTGCTCTTAACAAATCCCTTGGCCTCCAGGCTCAGATCCCCTCTCTCGAAATAGGACAACACCCTGTTCCTGAACCCCTTTCTGGGCCTCCCGCTAGTCAAGACGAAGCCTATCCTGGATTTGACCTTCTGCTGGCCCACCTGACCCATAACCTGGGATAAATTGGCTATAGACCCTCTAGCTCCTGTCTTAGCCATTATGGCAACGTTAGACTTTGGATCTAGGTACTTGGAGACTATATCGCTGACCTTGCTCCACGATTCATCTATCACCTGCACTATCTCGAACTCAAGCATCTGCTCTTCCCTCATTGCCCTCAGAAGCTCTTCTTTCGTCCTGAATATAGGTATCTTCTTGGTTATCGGTCTCTCCTTTATCTTCTCCTCTACTTTCTTTGTTAGCTCCTCGTAGAGAGATCTAATCTCTTCGTAGGCTTCCTTAGGCATTATTAACTCTCTCGGCGATGTCGTCACTCCCAGAAGCAGTATCTCCTTGGCCGCTATCTTAAGCAGCTTGTTCAAGAACTCGGCAGCTACCTCCTCCCCATAGTCTCTGATCAAGACGTCTATTATTGTTAGCTTACCCTTAACCAGGGTCCCCACTATGTCGTCATCCAACACCCCTGAGAGAAGCTTCCCATTCCTTATCAACACGTAACCGTCGGAAGGGCAGCTTGGATCGTTGCACTCGGTTCCCTTGGCGGACTTGGCTACGGAGGTGAAGTCGAAGTCCTCAGGGAAAAGCATAGATATTAGTTGCTTGCCGGTCCAAAGTTGCTTGGGCTTCTTTATAGCTGGCTCGGGTAGCTCTGTTATTCCAGCTCTAGCCATAATCCTAGAGGCCTCGGACTTATCGAACAAAGCGTCTTTCCTGGTTATCAAGTAGAGGGCCGTTATAAAGTCCTGTCTAGCCCCTATTATAGATCCTCCAGTCCTGGGAGAGAGCATGTTCTTGATGACGCCCATGAGCTCCTTGGCCTCTATTGCTCCCTCCATTATCTGAGGCACGTGCAGGTTCATCTCATCTCCATCGAAGTCAGCGTTGTAAGGAACGCAAACGGCGGGGTGTAGCCTGAAAGTGGCCCCGGGCAACACCCTAACCCTGTGTCCTAGCATGGATAGCTTGTGCAGCGAGGGTTGTCTGTTGAAGATCACATAGTCTCCATCGATGAGGTGCCTCTCAACCACGTCTCCGGGCTCTAGCTGATCAGCTATCTCCTTCAGGTACTCTTTGCCCTTCCTCTTCAGGACTCCCAAGCTTATCGGGGTCCTCCCTCCCTTTCTTACTATGTTAGCCCCTGGGTGTTCATCGGGCCCTCTCATCACCATCTCCTTTAGCCTCTCTATGTTACTCTCGTTGACGTATTCTGGCACTGTAAGCACCTTAGCGATTTCCTCTGGGACCCCAACCTCGTCTATGTCCAGCATGGGATCAGGGGAGATCACAGTCCTGCTCGAGAAGTCTACCCTCTTTCCTATCAGGTTCTTCCTGAGCCTGCCCTCCTTACCCTCCAACCTCTGGAACAGGGATTTGAGCGGCCTCTTTGTCCCCTTCTGTGTGGCCACTGGCATGTTTGCAACGGCGTTGTGGAAGAACACGCTCACATAGTACTGAAGGAGATCCCATTCGCTCTCAATTACGCTGTTAGGGGCCCCCAGCTTCTTGGAATTCATTAACTTCCTGTTGGCCTTCAAAATTTCCACTAAGATGTGAGTCAGGTCGTCCTCAGACCTCTCCCCAGTCTCCAAGTAAATAGAAGGCCTGTCCGGGAGGGGAGGAACTAGCATCACGGTGAGGACGGTCCACTCGGGCCTCGCCCTCTCTGGGTTAAAGCCAAGGATCATAGCATCCTCGTCGCTTATCTTCTCCAATCTAGCCCTTATTTCCGTGGGCCTGAGCCTCCTAGGTTCGGGCTCCTTGACTATGAACTTGTAAGCCTCCTCAAGTTCTATCCTTTCAACCCGAGCTCCGCAATGGGGGCACGTCTTGTTCTTCTTTAGGTACTTCTTAACCTCGTCCCTGACCCTCTTGGCCAAGTTATCGTTTATCTTCACGTTGGGGTTCTTTCTCATGAACTCCTTAGCCTCCTCTATGAACTCTCTCCTCTGATCTTCAGGCAACAGGACCTTGCCGCACTTAGGACAAGTAGTGTTCAGGATGTCCTTAATCCTCTTGACGTATCCTATATGAACTACGGGCATGGCCAGCTCTATCCTGCCGAAGTGTCCCGGACAAAAAGCTGGCTTGTTTCCGCATATGGGGCACAACCTCTTCGGGTTTATGGTCCCCAACCGGGGGTCTAGCACGCCCCCCTGAACAGGCTGTCCAGCCTCATCGTAGGCTGTGGGTTCCGTTATCTCTATGAAACCTATCTTCCTAATGTCTTCAGGAGAGAGGAGGCCGAACATGAGTTTATTGAGTGAGTAGGGAATGGCCTCCTCATCTGCTACAGGTCCCCATATCTGCATGGGATCACCCTACAGGTCTTCCTTCACATCAAACCTCACATCTATCAGCCCTGACATTAGCTCGTCTACGAATAGCTTTGAGGCATGACTTGTGATCAGTGGCGTCACTTCTACGCTGCTCTGACATCTAGGACAGAAGAACTCGCTGGTCTTCTGGTTGTAAAACGCTAGGGTGCCACACCTCTTGCAGACATACACTATCTCCTTATCTGACTGTTCCACATACCTGTCCCTTATGACTGAGGCAGCTCCATGGGACATGAGGACTTCTCCCTCCATCTCACCGAGCCTAAGCCCCCCTCCTCTGGCCCTGCCTTCGACCGGTTGCCTCGTAAGCAGTTGCCTCTGTCCCTTGGCCCTGGCGTGTATTTTGTCCCTGACCATGTGCTTTAACCTCTGATAATAGCCAACACCTACGAATATGGGAGCCTTTATCATCTTCCCGGTCCTTCCATCGTACATGATCTCTTCTCCGCTGTACTCGAATCCGAGCTTCTCTAGAGCTTCCATCAAGTCCTCTACGGGTTCTGAGAAGAAAGGAGTGCCGTCCACGAATCTGCCCTCCAGGGCCCCAACTTTACCGGCCAGTATCTCGTAGAGTTGCCCTATGGTCATCCTAGAAGGTATTGCGTGGGGGTCAAGCACTATGTCAGGGACTATTCCCTGGGACGTGAACGGCATGTCCTCATGCCTGTATATCATCCCTATAACTCCCTTCTGACCATGTCTGGTGGCGAACTTGTCGCCTATCTCCGGGGGCCTCGTGTCCCTCACCTTGACCTTAACTAGCTTTTCACCACCAGGCTTAGTGGCCAACAACACGTCAGTGACAAGCCCCCTCTCCCATGCCCTCATGGTCACTGAGGTATCTCTCCTCTCGAAGGCGTACTGAAAGCCCACCATGGACAGGTCTTGTGAGAACCTCGGGGGGCTGGTCTTTCCTACCAGTACGTCTCCCCCCTCCACATAGGTCTCCGGATCTACTATCCCGTCCTCCCCGAGCTTTCTGTAGTAGATCTCATTCTTCTTGTTGGACACCTTCTTGAGAGGCAATGGGTTCTCGAACTTATCTCCTTCCACCACTGCCTGCCTCCTAGCCTCTACCTCATAAGTCCTGAAGAACACGGCCCTGGCGGCTCCCCTGTCAATGGCCCCCTTGGACATGACCAGAGCGTCGTCCATGTTGTAGCCGTCCATAGGTATTAAGGCTACGACCAGGTTCTGCCCGGAGGGTCTGTAATCATACCCCAGGATATCAGCACCTCTAGTTCTGACTATGGGCCTCTGGGGGTAGAACATCATGTAGGTCCTGCTGTCAAACCTCAGCCTCCAGTTAGCGGCGTATTCTCCCAGGCCCTGTCTGACCATGTTGGCTCCTATTATGTCCCTGGGTATGTTGTTGTGTTCAGCGTAAGGTATCTGACCGGCTGCAACTCCGAACATCATGTAAGGGGCGAAGTCCAAGTGAGTATGTTTGTCGGTTAGCTGGTCTAGGCTGTAAGCGATTAGGGCGGACTCTTCCTCATCAACGTCTAAGAGCACGACTATACCCCTCTTAACCAAGTCTGAGAAGCTCACTTCACCGCTCTCAACCTTAGGCAGAATTTCTATTGCCTCCTTGAGTTTCTCAACTGGTATCACAGGCCTCCTGATTCTACCAGCATCAGCGTTCACGTAAACGGCGTTCTCCTCCTCGTTATAGGTGAAGTTTATCTCCGGATCGAGCTCCCCTCTCCTCTCATTCAGGAACTTTATTAGTTCCCTCGGTGAGTCGGTGAAAGCTATTAACCTCCCATCCACGTATATCGGAGTTAAGCTACCTACCTCTTTGGGGGTAGCCTCTTTAGCCGGTTTAGCTCCCCAAGACAGTATTAGGTCTATCACGGGCTCTGGATCCGTGCCAAAGGTAACGTCAGCGAACATGGCCAAGCTCCTTACGAGGCCTACGTTAGTGCCCTCTGGAGTCTCCATGGGACAAAGCCTTCCTATGGAGGTACCGTGAATCTGTCTAGCTTCATGTAATGGAAGTCCTGCAGGTAGAGGGGAGTTCACCCTCCTCAAGTGGTGTATTGTGGCGACGTAATTGGTCCTCTCTAGGTTCTGACTGACTCCTAGGTCACCACTAGGCCAAGCGCCTGTGGCTAAGGCCCTTAGAATCCTCTGGGTTATCATTCTCTGACTAGTTATGAGCCTCTTCAGCTCTACGTCGTAAACCCCGCTGCTGAGTTGTTCGTCAGCCTTCTCTTTCAGCCTCCTTATCAATTGATAGAAGGCATCCCTGAACACCTCCTGCATCAGCGTTCCGGAGAGCCTCAGCCTTTTATTCGAGAAGTGATCTTTGTCATCAGGCTCCAACTTGCCCCTGACCACCTTCAACAACTTTTCCACAACTTTTGCCAGGTAGTAGGCCTTTATGATGTTGTCCTCCTCACTGGTCCCTATGTGAGGTAAGAAGTTGTTCTTGAGGTACTCCTTAGCGTACTTGACCCTCTCCTTCTTAGGAACCGCTTGAACGAGCCTTCTGCCCAAGAAGTCTAGGGCCTCCTCCTGTGTGATAAAGCCAGACCCGCCTTCCTCCTCAACCCTCCTCTGTACGTCATCTAGGCTGTATAAAAATTCGCTCCTTATCTCCGGATCTGATGAGACAGCATCTACTATGTCCTCATCCCTGACGAGACCTAAGGCCTTCATCAGGATAGCTACCGGCACCCCTCTGAAGGCCCCGGCAGAGGCCTTTATGGTACCGTCCCTCATGTAGTACTCCAAGTAAAGCCTAGTCCTAAGGCCTGCCTTGGCGGATATGACCTGGGCCACATGTGAGTATGGCTTGTTCTCAGCGGTGGTTTGCTCCACTATTACCCTGTTTGGAGCTATGTCATCCCTTATCACGAGAACCCTCTCAGAACCGTTTATTATGAAGTAACCGCCCGGGTCTAGGGGATCCTCCCCCTTCTCTATGAGCTCCTCCTCGCTAGCCCCATAGAGGTAGCAGTTCTTTGACCTGACCATTATGGGTATATGCCCTATCCTTATTCTCTCACTCTTTATCTCCATCCCGCCGGAGTATACCTTGACCTCCAGATCTACTGGCGCCATGTAATGGGCGTTTCTAAGCCTGACCTCCATCGGCATTGCAGGCAATACGGCGCCGTCGTACTCATCTATCTCAGGCCTGCCCACGTAGACCCTACCTAAGACTATCTTGTAGTTCTCAACGAGCTCTATCTCCTTGAACGCGTCAACGACCTCTTGAATACCATGTTCTAAAAATCTATTAAAAGATTTTATTTGAACATCAGATAATTTCCTCTCTCTGAAGTAAGCTTTAACTATTGGATAAAAATCTACAGAAGTTTGTTCAACTTTAGACATTTAATCATACCTCCCTAACTATAACTAGCCTATAATAAGGGTGCGTGTCCCCGGGCCTAGTAATCTTGATAACATCTCCGGGCTTAGCCCCTAGCCTAAGGACCACAGGATCATTAGCGAATATCTTAGGAAACAGCTCCAGATCACCATAAGTCTCTATAAGCCTTTTTCTTTCTTCCTCACTAACTATTTCGTGCTTAGGAACCAGAACGTGCTCCAGGGGGTCGTACCTAACTGCCTTCTTCTTGGACTTACTCGCGGCCTTCTTACCCCTCTTCTTTTTATCAGTCGAACTCTTGGATTTCCGACTCTTTTTCTTAACCTTCTTCTTAGGTTCGTCATCAGTATGAACACCATCTTTAATAGGAATATCCTCCGCTACCAACCGTGCACCCCCAAGTGAGGAAAGCTCATTCAATTCGACCTAGGGCAAGTGGCTTTAAAAGTTTTAGTGTGGAATATGAGAGGGGATTGAAGTGGACGAGGAGCTTATTGAAGTAAGGTGGCACGGCAGGGGTGGTCAGGGGGCAGTTATGGCCTCTAGGATAGTAGCTAAGGCCGCCTTCTTAGACGGCATGTGGTCACAGGCGTTTCCCTTCTTCGGAGCTGAGAGGAGAGGAGCTCCTGTAATGGCCTTCACTAGGATAGCTAAGAGGCCGGTCAGATTAAGGAGTCAGATATACGAACCGGACGTCCTCGTTCTACTGGATCCCATGTTCTTAACTTTGGAGGCGGCCTGGAGGGGCGTATCCGAGAAAACCATAGTTATTCTCAACTCAGACCTCGATCCCGATAACTTGTTCCTACCAAAAAGAGTGAGAAAACTGGCCGTGGTTGACGCTACGGGCATTACCTTGGACTTGGGATTAGAGGTAGCGGGTCTACCCGTCCCAAATACGGCCATGGTAGGAGCCTTCGTCAAGGGGACTGGAATAATAAGCTTGAAGAGCTCGATAGAAGCTACAGAGTCCCTGCTAAAGAGGCTAAGGGAAAAGAACCTAGAGGCCCTTAAGAGGGCCTATGAAAGGGCCGTGGTCGTGGACAGTCCGAAGTACAGGCCCGAGATTCTAGGAGAGTGATCACTCACTCTCCATCCTTTCTATGTAAGAGTCAAAAAACCTCGTGTAAACGTCGACTTTAGTATCTCCACTATAAACTTTCACCTCCTCAACCAGGCCACAGTTGAAACACCTAATGACAGCTACCCCTTCCTTCTCCTTGATTTCTACGGTAATCGAATTGTGCTGACATCTCGGACACCTAAAGAAGGCACTCTTTCTCCTCCTTCTGGTAACCCTCATGGTGGTCCTCTTTTTCCTTCTTCCCAACAGAATCACCTATCATGCCGTCCACTTGAAAAGATAAGTATTACCCCCGTCGCCGGGAGTTGTATGGAGGTGACCACCTTTATACATCACCCTCACCATGAATAGGGGATGTGGGATAGGATAGAGGAATACTACGAGATGCTGGAGGAGAGGATAAGGGAGCTTTACTCAATCGCAGAGAAAGTTAGGTCCAGGGGAATGGATCCCTCCACCGAGGTTGAGATAAAGAAGGCCAACACCCTATCTGAAAGGCTAGTGGCCCTCTTCGGAATTGAGAAGATAGGTGAAAGAGTGAACTTCTGGTTGGACAAAGTGGGTAGCAAAGTCGAGCTGGCCTTTCGTGTAATCTCTGACATGATCCCGGATGAAGGAAAACCCATCATAGAAGTTGAGGGGGATGAGGAATACTTAGCTGAGGTGGCTTTGAGGGTGGGCCTAGCCATAATTACGGACGCTACGGTGTCAGCTCCCATAGAGGGCATAAGCAAAGTAGTGATAAAGCAGAGAAAGGGCAGTAGGTTCCTTTCGGTCTACTATAATGGTCCTATAAGGACGGCGGGAGGTACTGAGGGAGCGATAAGCGTCCTCCTAGCCGACTTCATTAGGCAGAGGTTGGGCCTGTCTAAGTATCAGGCCACTGAAATGGAGGTGGAGAGGTACGTGGAGGAGGTAAACCTCTACAAGAGGGTAGCCCACCTCCAATACAACTCGGACCCAGAGGAGGTCAGGACAGTGGTCAAAAACCTGCCGGTAGAGGTGACCGGGCCTCCAACGGAGAAGGTGGAGGTATCTTCGTTCAGGAACATCGAGAGCGTTGAGACTAATAGGCTTAGGGGAGGGGCCATCCTAGTCATAAATGATTGCCTCATACAAAAGGCTAAAAAACTTAAAAAAGTTATAAGTGAGATAAAAAATATAGTAAAATTCGACGACTCAAGTTGGGAATGGTTAGAGGGAGGAAAATCGAGTGACGATGGGTCTGAGGAGGAAGGTGAAAGCCTCGGGTGTCCTGTAATACAACCTTCTTACAAGTTCTTGAAGGACTCCGTGATAGGCAGGCCTGTTTTGGCTTATCCACTCAGACCCGGTGGATTCAGGCTGAGGTATGGCAGATCAAGGCATACGGGGTTAGCATCTATAGGAGTACACCCGGCTACAATGGTAATATTGGATGGATTCATAGCAGTGGGAACTCAGGTCAGGACTGAAAGGCCTGGAAAGAGCGCCGTGGTCATGCCCGTAGATTACATAGAGGGGCCTGTAGTTAGGCTAAAGGACGGAAGCGTCGTGAGGATAGACAGCTTTGAAGAGGCCCTGAAGGTGGCTAAGGAAGTTGAGAAGATACTCCACTTAGGGGATGTGCTAGTTGGCTTCGGCGAGTTCCTTGAGAATAATCACAGGATCCTTCCCTCCTCCTGGGTTGAGGAATGGTGGCACTCCCTGCTCGTGAAGAGGGCGAGAGAAGCGGGAGACCAGGTTAGAGTTGGCCCCTACGATAAGGTATCGTTCAAGCAGGCCCTCGAGTTGAGCAAAAGATATGGTATACCCCTTCATCCCAGGTGGACTTACTTTTGGGAGGATCTCACCGTAGACGAGGTGCTCAAACTCAAAGAGTCCATTGAAAAGGGGGCTAAAAGTTCTGGAGGGCTCTTACTTACCAGAGAAGTTAAACAAGTGTTAGAAAAGCTTGGCGTCCCTCATAAGGTGGTAAACGGTCAGGTTTTACTCCAAGGTGAGCATCTAGAGGTTTTGAGGACGGTCTTGTCCGCCGGAACGTCTGTCAACCCGGAGAGCCTGTCGAAGTACGACGTCTTTTCCCTTCTTAAATCCTTATCTCCCGTTAAAATAATGCCTAAAGGCCCCTTTAGAATAGGGATGAGGATTGGGAGACCTGAAAAAGCTAAACCTAGAAAAATGAAACCTCCAGTAAACTCTCTCTTTCCAGTGGGCAATCTAAAGGGGATGAGCAGGTCTATGGCCAACGCCTACGAGCAATCAGTCGTAGAGGTCGAAGTGGCTTACAGAAAGTGCCCTAGGTGCGGTCAATATACTTTTAGGTACCTCTGTCCCACCTGCGGAGTCAGAACGGAGCCGGTTAACTATTGTCCGGTATGCGGGAGGCAGGTTAACGGCAGGTGTCCGAAGCACCCCAAGGTGGAGCCTGTTCCCTACAAGAGGGTTAAGCTCAACATAAGGAAGGAACTGGATAACACCTTATCAAAGCTCAGAGAACCTGTTGACGTTTTAAGCAAGCTCAAAGGGGTGAAAGGATTAACTAGCAAGTCGAAGTCAGCGGAACTGCTGGAGAAAGGAATTCTAAGGGCTAAGTATGGGTTATATGTCTTTAAAGATGGCACTATAAGGTTTGACGCCGTAAACGCCGCTCTAACACAGTTCAAACCCTCTGAAGTTGGGGTATCCGTGGAAAAATTGAGGAAGCTGGGTTACACTAAGGATGTAGAAGGAAACGACCTGGTCAATGAAGACCAGCTCGTGGATCTGATGCCTCAGGACATAATAATTCCCAGAAAGGCAGCAGATTACCTGATAAAAGTGGCCAAGTTCATCGACGACCTCCTAGTAAAGGTGTACGGCTTGGATCCCTTCTACAACGTGAGAAGTGAAGAGGATCTGGTGGGCCAAATAGTCCTGACCATCTCCCCGCACACGTTCGTGGCTAACGTGGCTAGGATAATAGGGTTTACAGATGCTGACGTGCTTTTCGCCCACCCATATCTCCACGCAGCTAAGAGGAGAAACGTTGATGGGGACGAAGACTCGATAATGCTGGCTTTAGATGCGTTAATTAACTTCTCTAGGGAGTTTCTACCTTCCACCCCAGGAGGCAGGGAGGACGCCCCCCTCATAATGGTCACTAAGATAAACACGGAATACATAGACGACGAAGTCTACAACATGGAGGTCCCGTTCAGCTTCCCCCCAGAGTTCTATGAGCTTACTTACCAGTACCCTGATCCTAAGGAGCTAACTTCGTTGGTTTTAACTGTAGGCGACGGCATTGCCGAGGGGAACTCGTTACCTAGGATAGGCTTTTTGGTCCCAACATCTAGAATAGATAAAGGCCCTCTGGAGACGACTTACAGGAAGCTCAAGACGATGGAAGAAAAGAAAGCCGCTCATTTCAGCCTAGAGGAAAAGATAAGGGCAGTAGACGTGGAGGATGCGCTGGCAAGGGCGATCTCATCCCACTTCCTCAGGGATATAATGGGAAACCTGAGGAAGTTCGGACAACAGGAGTTCAGGTGCTTGTCCTGTAACGCCAAGTATAGGAGGCCCCCTCTTACGGGCAAGTGTGAGAAGTGTGGTGGTGATCTGACTTTAACGATACACAAGGGAACCGCCTTAAAGTACTTGGAGCCTACGATGAAGGCCTTGAGAAAGTACGGGATAAGGGGCTATCTCTCACAAAGGATAGAGCTTTTATTTGAGGAGGCCGAGTCCTTGTTCAAGGGGGTTAAGGACACATCCATGGTTCAGGATCACGGGTTAGAACACGTACTGCTAATGGGCCCAAATGAGTCAGAGGTGGAGGAGAGGGAATACCGTGAAGGGAGTAAGGGGAAGGGAGGGGATCTTCTAGAATTTCTGTAGGATGATACTATGCTATGGAAGAGAATAGCCGAACTAGAGAACGAGGGGGAAAGAGCCTTAGTCATTGGCGTGGTGATAAACGTCATGGAGAATCAGATAATCTTAGATGACGGGACGGGCAAGCTTAGGGTGTACTACGATGAGCCTTGGAGGGTACACCTGAAATCCATAGTGATGGCGGCCGGTATAATAATATCGGTGGACCAGTCCTTTAAGGAGATGAAGGCAGATGCCTTAGCCGACGTCTCGGGCATAGATATAAAGTTACTAAAGAGGGTTGAGATGATAAGGGAAATGTCCACAAGACTCGTGTTGGAAAAGGGTGATGTGATTGGTTAACAGGCTGGTTTTTGAGGAAGGTAAGGTTTTAAAGGCGATAGTAGATGCCGTTGAGGCCTTAATAGGGGAGGCCTCTGTGAAAATAAGCCCTGAAGAGGGAATGAGCCTCTCAGCACTAGACACCTCAAAAACTGCAATGATACAACTTATCTTGCCCAAATCGTACTTTGTCGACTTTGAAGTGGATAATGAGGGATTCTACGGGGTTAACTTTACAGAACTAGCCAGAATATTGAAGAGAGTCAAGGCTAAGGATAGGGTGGAGCTGGCATTCGAGGAGTCCAGGTTAGTCTTGAAGGCGATAGGGGACTACAAGAGGACGTTCTCAATGCCTCTCTTAGCTGGAGAAAGCTTTGAGCTGAGGGAGCTAAAGGTTCAGTTCAAGGCTGGTGCCAGGTTAGACAGTAAGGTCCTCCCAGATGTAGTTAAGGACCTCAAACTAATCAGCAACGAGGTTAAGGTCTCTATAGACCCTGACAAGGTTGAGTTCATGGCAGAAAGCGACAAGGGAGAGAGCACTGTAGAGCTGAGCAAAGAGGACATCATGGTAATTGACATATGGGCTGATGAGCCCTCTAGCAGTTACTATAGCCTTGCTTACCTGGAGAAGATGGTTAAACCAGCTAAAATAGCCGAAGAAGCGTCAATAGAGCTATCGTCTCAGTCACCCATGAAGCTTACCTACCCTCTTGGCGGAGTTGAGGGAGCTAGGATAGTCTACTACCTAGCCCACATAAGCGTGGCATGAGAGGATGGAGGAGAGGTTACTACTCCTACTCCCATTTTCAGAAGCTGCCAAGAACATTGTGAAGGAGCAGGGGCTCTCCCTAGAGGATTTAGCGTATGATCCCCTGTTGAGGGATGCTAGAGAGTTAGCTAAGTACAAGCTAATGGCGGCCATAGCTGGAAGAGTTCACGTCCCGAGGTACGAGAACGCCTTGCTCACCATCTACTCCTATATAATAGCCAAGGCAGTGGCCGCTTACCTAGGGAGGTTCGTGCTGAACAGGCTAGCCGAACACGAGGCCAAGAGGTTCATGATAATAACTGAAAATCTCTCCATGGATGACCTAATTTACGTAGCTAAGGAGGCGTTCTCGCTTGAAGTCAGGATTAGTGGTGACAACGTGGTTGTAGAGGTGCCAGATTACTTAGAGGCGTCCACTAGGATAGGAGGGGCTAAATGGAGGATAATAAACAGGAAGATTTCTAAGGGGTTCGTGCAACTGCCCATAGACGATTTCAGGAGGATGCTCAGTGAACTAGTTAGGGCCAGGGTTCTAACTAGTGTCCCTGAAGTGAGCTCCCTTCCAAAGCCTCTAGAGGAGATGGCTTCCCAGATCTCCTTAATGCTGAAAGAGAAGGTTTCAAGGAAGTCTAAGAGAGGAAAGGTAAAGGACTTCCCCCCATGCATAAAACAGATAATGGAGAAGTTAAGGAGGGGAGAAAACCTACCTCATCAAGCCAGGTTCGCTTTGACCACCTTCCTACTTAAGGTAGGATGGTCTGAAGACCAGATAGTAGATCTGTTCAGGAACTCCCCAGACTTCAATGAGAAGATAGCCCGCTACCAAGTGCACCACATAGCGTCAAAAGGATATAGCCCACCTAAATGCGAGACGATGAGGGGGTGGGGACTCTGCCCTGGAGAGTGCGGTAGGAGGTACTTAACGGAAGGATTGAAGTATGAAGAGGGATCTCCTGATAGTTAGGTCCTTTTTCAGGAAGTATTACGAGGAGCTCGGCGATACCATTTACGTGAGGAATCCCAGCGAGAGAGAGTTCATGTTCATGACCTTCGACGGAAAGGTGAGGAGGCACTTCACCTTTAAAGATGCGAAGTCCCTGAGGGAAGGGCTAGTCAGGGAGGCCCCAAGGCATGCTTACTACTCGGTATCCAAATATAGGGATCCCTCAGCGCCTATGGAGGAGAAGGGGCCCATAAGCTCAGATCTACTGTTTGATATTGACGCCACAGAGCTGGAGGGGTGTGGCCAGGAGGACATATGGGTATGTGAGAGGTGCGGCGCCTACGGCCACGGCGACAAACCCAAAAAATGCCCTAAATGTGGAGGTCAAGACGTAAAGTTGTTGCACTGGTTGGACGAAAAGTGCATGATAGCCGCTAAAAACGAGCTGAAGAAACTGATAAATTTGCTAAGGGAGGACCTGGGCATCAAGGAGGAAGACATGATTCTTTCCTACACGGGCAACAGGGGATTTCATCTGAGGGTAGTCTCAGAGAAGTACTCATCATTAAGCAAAGACGCTAGAAGGGAGTTAGCCCTCTACGTGATAGGATCCGGCGCCGACGTAAGGTTGTGGTTTCGCAAAATAGGTGCCCTTTACGTATTCGATCCGCCATCCGGTCAGGCTAAGAGGGCCATGCAGAACTTGTTCACCATCAAGGCCAGCGAAAACCTAAAGAGGAAAGTGTCTGACATGATTAAGGGAAAGCCCACTAGGCTCTCAAGCAGGGAACTCTCCCTAATTTCCTCGTTGATTAGTAAATCCCTTCAAGAAGTATCTCCTAAAATTGACTGGATGGTCACCATGGACACCTCTAGGTTTACCAGGATACCTAACAGCCTTCACGGGAAGACCGGTTTCAGGGCCCTACTGCTCACCCCATCAGATATAGATGAATTTGATCCCTTTAGGGCTTCGCCCATCCCAATAACTGAGGAGATAACGCTGAAGGTTAGGTATCCCGTTCCTAAATTCCGAATCCACAGGAACC
Organism: Thermoproteota archaeon; assembly: GCA_027491435.1. Classification (GTDB taxonomy): domain Archaea; phylum Korarchaeota; class Korarchaeia; order Korarchaeales; family Korarchaeaceae; genus Korarchaeum. The sequence goes on along the minus strand of JAOZFG010000017.1, from coordinate 2,460 downwards.
TATTTGGACCCTACTCCGAGGGTGAGAGGTTATCTCTACCGGCCAACGCGGCCATCTTCCTGATACTGAGTGGGAGGGCAGAGATCCTTTAATATAAGGGGGGACTTCAAGTTATGTGGCGGAAAATCTCAGGGCGCTAATTAAGTTGCTGGTGAATTACATATTAGAGGGTAAGGACCCCCCGCCGTCATACCTTGAGAAATTAATCAAGCTGAGGGGGGAAATTCAGAAAAAAATAGATGAAGATAGTGGCGATTATATAGAAAAGATGTTATATAAAGAGGCCATCAACCAGATAAATTTGATCGTAGACGAGGTCAGAAGTTATTACGAGTTTAAAGAGGCCCTTAAACGGTACATCTTGGGGATTTCACCGGCAATAATTGAAGAGAAGTTGAGGAGGAGGGTCGAGGAGCCAACTGAAGAGGTAGCTGAGGAAGTGGCCTCTACACCTAAAGCCAGAGAATACAGGCCTAAAGATACTCCCGTTAAACTGTTATTAGTAGTGTTCAGGGAAGACGTCCCTAAATTCGTGGGAGAGGACCTAAAGGTTTATGGTCCCTTCTCTAAAGGTGACGTCGCTTGGATCCCGGAGGGTAACGTTAAAATACTTGAGAAGAGGGGCGTTATTGAGGTGGTAGCGTGAAGATCCCTCAAGTGATAAATACCTACTGTCCAAGGTGCAACAAACACACCCCCCATAAGGTTTCCCTGTACAAACAAGGTAAGGCTAGGACTTTATCCTGGGGTCAGAGGCAGTTGGAGAGGAAGAGAAGGGGCTATGGAGGGGAGCCCAGAGGGAGGTTAAGGAGGAAGGCTAAGATTACAAAGAAGGTTGTCATCATACTGACCTGTAACGAGTGTGGCAGGAAGGTTTGGAGGAACTTGGGTAGGCTGTCCAGGGCTGAGATAAAGAGGTGATATTATGAAGAGGAAGAAAGTGCTGGTACCCCTTCCCAGATCATACTTCGTTAAGGTTAAATGCCCGTCATGCGGGAATGAGCAGATAATATTTTCCCATGCCTCTAGGACAGTTAGGTGCAGGGTATGTGACGAAGTGCTGGCGGAGCCCACCGGGGGTAAGGCTAAAATAAAGGCTACTGTCTTGGAGATTTACGGAAAGATGGAATGAGTGAATGGAAATGTCGGTGAAAGATTTTCCCAGAAGAAACGACCTAGTAATTGGGCTGGTCAAGAGGATAGAGGATCACGGAGTAATCATCGAGCTACTAGAGTATGATAACCTTGAGGCCTACATACCCAGGGGACACGTGGCCTCTGGGAGGATTAAGGACATAAGGGATTACGTGAGGGAAGGGGACACCGTAGTAGGTAGGGTAATCAGGTCAATTAAAAAGAAGGGTCAGGTGGACGTGTCGCTAAGGTACGTTACCGAGGAACAGAGGAGGAGAAAATTAGAGGAGTGGAAGGAGAGGGTAAGGGTACTCTCTCTTCTCAGGGTAGCGGCCCAGAGGGCCGGTTATGAAAACCCGGAGGCAAAAGCAAAGGAGGCCTGGTATAAGCTCACCTCATACTACAAGAACCCCATGGACGTGCTTGAGGACGTCCTCCACGAAGGTCCGGAGATCCTGACGGCGGCAGGTATAGAAGAGGAATACGCCAAGTATATAGCGGACATAGTGAAGACCCAGTTGAAGACCCCAATATACGTCAAGAACATAGTGTTGAGATTGGTTTCACTTGAACCTAATGGTGTAGAGATAATTAGAAATGCCTTAATCAACGGTAAAAATGCCTTTAAATCAGATAAGGTGGAGGTAGATATCTATACAGCTGGAGCTCCTAGGTACGTCGTTTCGGTGAAGTCTAAAGATCCTAGGCTCATAAAGAGAGCTGCTACGTCCATAATCAAGGCCATCTCGAAGAAGCTAGAACATAAGGGGTACATGGAAGTGTTAGAAGAGAGGGAGTATAGAAAGAGGTTACAGTGAGATGCTCCAGATGAGAAGGTGTGATGTGTGTTGGATATACACTTTTAAGGAATTATGTCCCATTTGTGGGAATCCTACTTCCTCACCCCACCCAATTTTGAAAAAGGCCATACTTAGGAGTTACTTAACTAAATAATAGTGAGATATAATGTGTTATATAATGTGTTATAATTTTCTAAGCTGATTGTTTTTAGGCGATGGTCTAATGACTTCTCTACTGGGATTTCTGACTATAACGTAGTATGGGAGTTCGTTGTTGAGAAAATGCGAGTTAGATGCGATATATCGACTTAAACAACAATTAGGTAGGAGATTCATCTCTTTTGAAAGTTATGAAACGTTTTGCAACTATATCATGAACAATAATTTTATATAGCCGCTGGTAACCACCCACAGCCATTTGCCGCACCGGCGGCAAATGGAGGTGTTAACATGAGAAAGGTATTGGTAGTACTGATAGCTGCAGTGCTGCTGGGGGCGGCCGTTCTGCCTGCTGCCGCCTACCCCA
>JAOZFG010000001.1 GCA_027491435.1 Thermoproteota archaeon | reverse complement strand
GAATAAGCGTTTTAATTATTCCCTGAGCCTCTCCCCTCTCCCTGAAGGAGTTTCTGGGCATGTAGGTCTCCATGTCCCAGCCCAACAGGGAGTAAGCGTAGTTTAGGGCCCATATGTCCCTGTACCTCCTAACTATCTCCTTGATCTCAGGGGTTAGCATATGGGGGTGTGTAAGGGGAGCTAAAAAGGGTTTACACGTGAAAAGTTGCCAAGTTAGGGGAAGGGAATTCGGGTGAAGGCTCTCGTCAACTAGCATATATTCCTTGAAAGGCATTTCCCTTGTCGCTGCTGATAACTGATAAGCCGTAGGGGGCTGGAAGTGCTCAGCCGTCCCAGCGACCTGCCCTTGACCTCTCGCCCTTCCTGCATCGAAAGCGTTAGAGGTGCTACTAAGACTTGGATGGCATTAGCTCTCGTCATTTCTGACAGCTTCAGGCTAGGGCACTGCTTAGCTGAAACGGCTTAAGCGTGAAATTTCGAAGAATTTACTTAAGCAATCTACCATAAGAAGCCCTAATCCTGTCAATCTTTTGAGGTAACCTGGAGGCGACTAACTGATAACGTTATAACCCAGTAGAGCCCGGTTACGGGATGGACCTTAATGAGGACCTGATATTCTCCAGGATAAGGGAGATTAACGACGCCTTGGGGCTGCTAAAAGAGCTCACTTCCAGGGAGTTCAATTCATTGAGTAGGGTGGAGCTGTTGGCCATGAGGTATGCTGTCATACAGCTTGTTGAGGCGTCGGCCAGCATATGCGTTCACTTGCTAGAGAACTTGGGCGAGAGGCCCCTCGGCTACCCAGACTGCTTCATAAGGATGGGAGAGAGAAGGATTCTACCCAGGGAGCTCGCCTCAAGGCTGGCAGCGGCCGCTAGGTTAAGGAACCTCCTAGTTCACAGGTACTGGGAGATATCCGACCTAAGGGTTTATGAGAGCGTAAAGAAGGGATTGTCAGACTTCAACGAATTTATTTCCCACATGAGGGCTTTAATGAGGGGTTAGGATGGCCATAGGCTTCAAGTACTTTGAACTCGACCCTGAAGGGAAAGAGGAGATTGTCAAGAAAATCAGAGAGGCCCTTAAAAAAGAGGAGGAGGTCGTTTTCGCGTACCTTCACGGCGGATTTCTTGAGAGAAATTTTTTCAGAGACGTAGACCTGGCGATCTGGCTCGAAAACCCCGAGAAGTCCTTCGAGTACGTCTTAAAGCTCCCTTCAGCCTTAAGGGTCAGCTTACCCGTGGACGTGCAGGTCCTCAACGGGGCTCCCCTGCCATTCCAATATAGGGTCATGACCAGGGGCAGGCTGATCGTCTCTAAGGATGAGGGGCTCAGGTCGAGGGTCTTAGATAGGGTAGTTAGGATGTACTGGGATTTGAGGGCTTTGTTAAGGGCTTATGGTAGAAGTAGTTGGAGCCTTCACGACTAAAAGTGAGGCCTCCGCTCAAGTCCATGTTGCAGATTTAGGTCCCGTTTTTTAGAGTTAGGGGAATTTGGTTACTGACCTACTGAGTTACTCATAATGTGAGTGGCGTCTTCCATTCTATCAACTGGCTTCTAGCGGCTTATACAGCTGTGAAGATTTGTAAAAACATTTAACGGAAGTTTTTAAAGCCCCTAGATCTTCCTTAGGGACCAATCCACTCTCAAGTGAATAAACAGGTTTTGATGAAGGATAGAAGATGAGAAAGGAGTGTAGCTTAAAAGGCCCATATAGCACCTAAAAATCTAGAGATATGAGCTTCTGATAACACCTTCTCCCTAAATTCCCACCTCCCAAGCTCGCCCTAATGGTAATAAGGGGAGCCCTTCTTACAAACCTTGTGTACTGCTCTCCCTTGGATAACATGCAGCTTGCCTCCGGCATGCTCCAGGTATCTGGCATACTTGCCGGCATATCCACCTCGTTCACCCTATCCAGGATATCTAAGCAGGAGCAAGAGGTGAAGAAAGGGATTCTCGTGATGGACACTGCCCAAATAAGGGCTCTTAGAGCTTATGAAACCTTTAGAAAGTTCGCTATCTCCACATTAGCGTTTATTATATCAACTCTGACGTCCTTGCTGTGGATACTTTCCATAGTGCTAAAGGCTAACTTGGTAATATGCGCCTCAGCGATCACATCAGCGTCTTTCCTAGCCTTAGGTCTCATAATTTTCATGTCAATAGTGGGGGACTTCCTGAGGTATGAGCTATGGCTAAAGTGAGCGTCATCGCCACTTACAAGATGGTGGTCAAAGAGGGGTTCAGTTTAAGGGAGGCAGCTGAACTGCTTGCCGATGAACAGAGCTTGGGGCTAAAAGAAATACCAGAGGAAAAGGCTAGGGATCTAGCTAGGAAGTTCGGTCCGCCAGCCGAGATAGAGGATGTGATTTTCTCCGGGGAAAGAGACCTGATCTTCAGGGTGTCATTTCCGCTAGACTACTTTAAAGATGTGAAGGAGGTGGGCATGTCTGGGCTGCTCAATTTGGTGGCCGGAGACGCTTTTGCCAGCGCTTACCATTCAGGGTTGAAGTTACTAGACCTCAGGCTACCGGAGGATTTACTTAACATGTACGCAGGTCCATCTCTGGGAGTGCAAGGCCTTAAAGAGGTATTTGGAGAGGAGGGCCCCTACTTGGGGGTCATAGTTAAGCCCAGCGTGGGCATAACTCTGGACTACTTAATCTCAAGATTGGAGGACTCCTTGAAGTGCGGGGTAAACGTGCTCAAAGACGATGAGAAGGCCGTATCTCTGAGGAACGCCACAAAATACGAGAAGCTCGAAAGGGTGACTGAGAAGCTGAGGAGAAAGAGGGACAGGGGGATAGTGTACGCTTTCAACGTCTCTGGCAGGCTTTCTCACACTCTGGATCTAGTTAGAAGGATCTCCGAGGTAAACCGAGAGTTGGAAGGCGGCCGGATAGCCCTGATGATAACTGCCGTTACCATGGGGCTCAGCGTCCTAGAAAACATAAGGGATCTACTAAACGACTTAGGCGATAGGGAGACCCCCATATACGTACACAGAACAATGCACGCCGCTTTCACTAAGAATAGAGATCATGGGGTGGACATGAAGGTCCTGATAAAGCTCTTCAGAGTGGCTGGAGCAGACATACAGCACATAGGGGCTATAATGGGCTCCCACCCAAGGAGGGGCGTGGAGGCTCCGGCTAGATTGAAGAGGTGTTTAGGGCCCTTAAGGGGGATAAGGCGCTCTATGCCTGTGGTATCTGGGGGCCTTCACTTAGGAAACATCGAGGCAAACATCAGGGACCTAAACGTTAAAGACGTGATATTGATGGTGGGCAGGGGCGCCTACGTTAAGGGTGTGGAGGGGTTCAGGGAGGTCTGCTCTTGCCTCAAGGATTTGATAGAGAAGGTTAAAGAGGGCGAAAGAGATGCCACTATAAAGCTTAAGGGAGGGTGTAGAAAGGCCCTTTTTAGTTAAATATTACAGTAATAGGTGACATCAACTCGTAAATGTCAACTCAACCAGCTAGCTTACGAAGAACTCGAGTAAGTGGCGAAGGCAGCAACGCAGTAAAACCCTCTCTCACCCACGCTCTGGATAAGTCTAGTACCGCTGGTAGCACTAGGATATTAAGGGCGCCCAGGTCATGAGGCATAAAGGAAGACGCCTATCTTCCCTTTTTAATCGATAAAACTTCTCCCTCCCCATAGTGATGATCTGAGTTGAGGGCAATAGTCATCGGGGTAGGGGAGCTAGCCATCAGAATACTCGAATCCCTCATCTCAAGATCCAGGAGAATTCTACTAAAGGGAGTCAAAGGAATTCCAGTCCTCATCAGAATGGATTACGTGGAGGAGGGAAAACCCGTCCCCCTGGAGAGTCAGGTCGACTTACAGGGGCTCATCAAGTATGATGGAAAGGGCATGATTCACACGCTAAACCTCCAACCCTCAAACTATGCAGTGAAGATGGTAGCCTACGACGAAAATTTCATTTACCCCGAGGTTAGAGGGATAATACCTGTAGAGGAGGGAGACGAGCTAATAGAGGCGGTGGGCGAGGTTTATCACAGGGCCCCTATTGTAAGAGGGGAGGAAAAGCCTTTTTTCAAGAGGATGATCCTGGGAGGTCTCCTAGGACTCTTATCCGGAGCTATCGCTGTTATCCTGAGGCAGGGCATCTCAACAGCCCTGCTCTTCACGTTAGGTAAGCTCTTGGGATTGTCAACTCCCATATCCTACCTAGTTTACAGGGTAGGAGGGTATGACCCAGAGAGGAAGGATCAGCCAAAACTGGTGATCACAACATACCTCTCTTACCTGTTCGGGCTGGCCTTAGGCCTCACGTTTAACTTGCTCTCCTCTAGAGGGTTCCCTTGGTTTAATTCCCTATCGGACTTAACGATAAACGTGGACGATGAGCTCCTGATCCTTTCTCTGGGAGCTCTCACAGCCCTAGTAGCCCTAATCCTCTGGTTGTCAAGGGAACTAGAGAGCGTATCCCCTGGGACCGTCCTGCCTTTGGTGGATTGGGAGCTCTTGAAGAAGGAGATCTTGAGAACCCTTCTAGCGGTTATGGGCGTCGGCTCTCTAATAGGCTCGGCCTTTGCTTCCCTAGTTACGGGAGGCCAGTGGTCTGAGCTAGCATATCCCGTCATTTCCACCGTCGCATCTTTAATACTAGGAGGCATAATGGGCCTATCAGCCATTGTCTTAAGGAGGGGCAAGAGGTGGGAGCTAGGCCTCCCAATGGCCGTGGCCGCAGGCGTTTACGTGGCTACAGAGGCAGCGCTGGACTGGTTGTTCCTCAGCTACCCCCCCGGTTCCCAACGTGATGACCACCACAGAAGTTATGTTCGCCCACAACGTGTTGGCCATAGCTGCTGGACTCATTTACGCCCTGAGGCTTAGAAATCTAGTTAAACCAACCCCTCCAACTCTTAAAATAAATAAGAGGAAGAGGGAAGAGCGAGAATACTTAATAGAGTCTGAGATAATAGGGATAGCCCTAGCTGGGGGTAAGGCCTCGGAGGAGGCCCAGACGATAAAAGAAGACGAATCCTTAATGAAACTCCTGGGAGTCGGAGCTCCTCTAATCCTGAAGAGCGAGGATGATCTAAGGAACTCGCTTATGGCAGCCGATGAGATCATAGTGAACGTCTGCAAGTCCCCACCGGATGCGATCTTCCTCATAGTTGACAGGGTGAACTGGAAAGGGGATCTGGAAAAGATAGTTTCAACGGTTAAAGAGCTTGAACTGCCCACCTTCGTCATACTGATAGGCGAGGAAGTTAACTTGTCCTCCATTGCCTTGATAAGGGTAGATCCCTCAAGGTTCACAGCCCCTGGCAAGAGCAAGGAGGAGCTATCCCGTCTTCTCAGAGAGCTTACCTCCTCCATAGGGGACCTTCTAGACGTCGACGGCGTGAAGGGATCCATGTTCGTTGTAAGACCGGCGGAACTTTATTACGCCCTTAAGGACAGGGAGTCCACCCTCGCTCACACATCTATCCTCGACTGCGAGTCGATCACGCCGGACAATGTCAGGGGGATGGTCAGGCAGGCCCTGAGGGGAAGGTTGGCAGACATCACTGAAGACGGGGCCTTTGTCATAATGAGGGGCAGGGAGGACAGGATGTACTTGTGGGCAGCCGTGGATGAGGTTGCCTCCAGGATGGAGCCGCTTGGTCAGGTAGACCTGCCTCAGGAAAAGGGGCTACACCTCACTCTAGTTATAAGGGGAGTTGAAAAGGTAAAGTTAGTTAAGGCTGAAGGGGGAGAGGCTCCCTCTCATCTTCCCTAGAATAGCCACCGTAGGTAAAAGTTTAATAATAATTTTAATATAATTTTTATCATGATTTAGGGATGGGCGTAGAAGCGGTCCACCTTAATGGGGCTACATTAAGGCTTTATGAGTGGATTCCGATGGATCCCAACTTATTTGATGGTATGGCCATGGGGTTAGAAGCGGCAATTAGAGAGAAAGGGTTTCTATTAGCCGACGAAGTTGATGAAACTCCTAAAAAATCCCTGTTTAAATCAATAAACAGTTATGCTAGAGTATGTATAGAGGAGTACGTCCCCAACGAGGTGCTAACCCTGTTGATGAAGCTCGAGTACGAAAACTCGCCCGGGGAGAAGGAAAAACAGAGGGAAATATTGACGGTGAGAATACCCTCCAACGGCATAGTCGAGTACTCTGCCTATTTAGATGAGGAAAGGGTGTCCCTAGACAAGCTAGCTTACGTGCTGGACGACCTGTACGAGGACACTTCTAGGGGAATTTTAAGTATAGCCCTGTTCCCGCAGAAGAGGGTTCTCAGGACGATATATGAGAAGATAAGGGAGGAAGGATATGAAAGGAGAAAGTACGCTCTGGTGTTGGCCAATTCCATGGAAGTAAGCGGGGATAACATGGAGGTTAGGGCAGAGCTGACTCAGATAGTGGGGAACCTCATAAAGGAGAGTGACAAGTACTACTTGGGGGAAACCGGGGCCATAGTGGTTGGCGAGCCGCCCGAGTGGCTAGACTACTATGCCAGGATGAGGGCTATCTCCCTTTTCATGGAGGACTATATAAACTTCCTGCTCATCACCGGAGATAAACTGATCCACATAAGGGATTCCCTTAAAAAGGGTAGGGTAAGTTTCAGGCAGGCTAGGAGCGATCTTATGGAGATCCAGGCGAAGATTGCCCCTATAAAGATTGTAAACAGGATGCTCGAGTTGTCCGTTGAGAGGCTCGGCAACTCACCGCCTGAGCTAAGGAAGGAGAGGGAATTTCTGTATGAAAGACTCGAGGCCATTGATTCCCTGCTCAACTCGCTAGAGTACGAGCTCGATGGGCTGATATCCCTGGTAAACACTTACATTGACGAGAACCTTGGGCAGTTGAACAGGATAACAACGATATTGTCCACCCTCTTCGGCGCTCTCGGGATTGGAGAAGTGGTAAGCGACGTGATGGTTATGCTGGGATACTCTAACTTCCTTGGAGCGGCGGTAACTGTCCTCTCGATGCTAGTTACTGGGGCTCTGGTCAACTGGTTCATCGGGAGGAGGTCCGTATGAAGGGGTTTCACATAAAGGAGCTAGCTACCCTCTTAGCCCTTTATACCAGGGACGGATACTGGTTAAAGGAGCCAGCCTTACTGGCAGCTATAGTTTATGGAGTTGAGAAAAAAGCCTTTACTAGGTACGAACTTCATCCGACGATCAAACTTTGGTTTAATAAATGGAGGGTAATAAAGTACAGCAGGGAGGCGGAGCTAGACTTAAAGCTGATAAGGGAGAGGGGGCTTGTGGAGAAGTTGAGACTTACCACTCCGGGATTCGGTTACGTGACAGCTTACAGGTTAGTGGGGAAGGTTGAGGAGGATCCCAAAGTGGAGAGAGTCTTTCTCAGGGGAGGTGAGAGGGCCTCCATAGAGTTTAAGGACGACAGACCCAAGCTGGTTTGGAGGGGAGAGGAAGAGGAGGTAAAAATGTTCGAACAGATTAAAGTCCCCTATAAGCTTAAGCCAGACATTAGAAGGGTTAGTAAATGCGCCTCAAGTTTCTCATTTAATCAACCCTAGTCGTCTTACTTGCTTTACACTCGATCATCTTAAACGGCCTGGCTTCACTGGTGAAAGGGTACACCTTCAATTATGATGAGGACTACAAGCCCTTTCTAAGAGCTCTAGTGGATAACACAGGGTCACCTAGCACAGGAAGATTTCTTAGTCACGGTCGACACTTGGAGGCCTTATCTACAAAACCTGTGATGACAGAGGGGCTTAATTGGCTACAATGGAGCTAAGCCAGTCAACGGCCCATCAAAACTCCCTGACGACCCACCCGATCCTGTCGAAATCCCTGTCGTTACTCAGCACCACCCTCACACCTTCCCTCCTCATCTCCACAGCTATAACCAGGTCGTCCCACATCTTGAGGCTTATCCCC
>JAOZFG010000026.1 GCA_027491435.1 Thermoproteota archaeon | reverse complement strand
CAGGACGTCCCCGAACCTCTTAACTATCCCTACCATCCTCACCAAGGGTTGCGGGTCCATCGAGGCATCTTCCATATCTTTATTAAATGTATTCCCTTTTCACGCTATTAGTTAACAAGATTATGTTAACTAACCGTCGTTTCAACTCCGATAACCGTTCAACTCTGTTTTTAATGATTTTAACAACAGCTTGAACATAAGAGCCTCCGAAAGTGCCTCTATCCGTTAAATAGTAATTATATTGTGGCAAAACTCAGATTTTATTGGTTAATTTAAACGTAACAATATTTTATATTAAATCAAAATTGCCCATTTTAACAAAAATGTTACCTAAATAACGTGAAGGCCGTCATTCGCGTCCATGAACAGGCACTTCTGTGCTCTTTTACGCCTAATTAAGCTGAAAATGATTTATCAAGAGATGGTTTAGCATTTCTACAACGTACGTGGCACGTCAAGGATTATAAGCATCCCCCACGTAGCGTATGATAACACAGGAAGGTGTTATACATGAAAACGTCATATATCGTGGGTATTGTAGTGATCCTGATATTGGCCGGCCTAGCCTTCTTCATGATGTCCCAGCCGGCCCCTACCACCACTTCTGCACCTGCCACAACGCCAAAACCGAGTCCTACAGCAACAGCTCCAGCCACCACTCCAAAGCCAGCTCCAACCACCACAAAAACTAAGACGGAGACAGCTCCTAAGATAAAAACGCCCAAAGACATATTGATAATAGCCATGGATACCTCTGACGCCGTCTCGATGGATCCGGCTAGGGCTTATGAGTTCACCTCATGCTTCGTGGTCAACCAGCTTTACGATAAACTTGTGGATTTCGAACTTCCCGACCTGGTAAACGTCAAGCCTGAGGTGGCCGAGAAGTGGGAGGTCAGTGAGGATGGAAAGGTTTGGACATTCCACATAAGGAAGGGGATAAAGTTCGCCAGTGGAAACCCGTTAACTGCTGATGACGTCGTTTACTCACTCCAGAGGGTGATAAAGCTTAAGCAGACGGCCTCTTGGGTCCTCACTCAGTTCGTTTCCAAACCCGAGCAGATAGAGAAAGTAGACGACTACACCGTTAAGATAACTCTGGACAAACCAGTCGCGCCGAGCTTCTTCTTAGCTACGTTAACGTTCACAACCTCCTCTGTAGTGGATAAAAAGGTTGTCGAAGCCCACGCTAAAAATGGAGATATGGGAAGCGAGTGGATGACCGATCACTCGGCTGGAAGCGGGCCCTTCGTCCTTGAGAAGTGGGAAAGGGAAGCTGAGATTGTGCTGGCCGCCAACCCCAACTACTGGAAGCCAGGGCAGCCCAAAGTCAAGAAGGTGATAATAAAGCACGTTCCCGAGCCGACAGATCAGCTCTTATTGATAAAGAAGGGCGACGTTGACATAGTCACTGACCTGACGGCCGAGCAGATAAACCAGCTCAAGGGAGAGAAGGGAGTAAACATAGTGAAGGTTGAGAGAACTCACATAGTCTACATGGGAATGAACGTGGCCGTGAAGCCGCTGGACAAGGAGGAGGTCAGGGACGCCATAAGGTACTGCATAGACTACGACGCTATAATAAATGACATATTGCTGGGGGCAGCGATAAAGTGGCAGACCGTAATACCGAAGGGATTGCTGGGAGCTAACCCGAAGACCCCCTACAAGAAGGACGTAGCCAAGGCTAAGGAGCTATTAGCCAAAGCAGGTTACCCGAACGGCTTCGAGATAGAGCTTACTACACCTCCGACGTACCCGCAAACGGACATAGCTGCTAAGATACAGGCTGACCTCGCTGAATGCGGGATAAAGGTGAAGATAGTCCAAATGACCGCCTCTGAGATGTACGAGAAGTACAGGAAGCAGGGGCTCCAGCTAGTTTTGGCTGGATGGGGGTCCGACTATCCAGATCCCGACAACAACGCTAAGGCTTTTGGAGACTACAGGGTCAAGCAGCTGGCTTGGAGGAACTCCTGGTACGACGATTACGCTGCCGACTTGGCTGAGAAGGCCGCTTTGGAATTTGATAAGAAGAAGAGAGAGCAAATGTACCTTGAGCTCACCGATTACATATTAGATCACGGTCCCTACGCCATACTGTACCAGACCGTCGCCCAGCACGCTACTAGGGACTGGGTCCACGGTTACATACCTGACCCGACGTTCTTCCTGCTGGACCTCTCTAAAGTGTCCAAGGGTTAAACCCTTCTCCTACCTTTTTTGGGGGTTTAGCGTTGGACCTGAAGACTTACATCGCCAGAAGGCTTCTTCTTATGGTTTTCGTTCTCTTTGGTATAATAGTAATCACTTTCATAGTATCGCACGTCATACCAGCGGACCCTATAGGTGCTATATTAGGCCCACAAGCACCGCCAGAGCTTGTAGAAAAGGTTAGGAGAGAGTGGGGGTTCGACAAGCCCCTCCCTGAGCAGTTCGTGGACTACATATGGAACCTGCTCCACGGAAACTTGGGTAAGTCCATAAGGACTAATAAGCCAGTAGCGGAGGACCTTATGAGGTTCTTTCCGGCCACTATAGAGCTGGCCACCTCGGCCATGATAGTGGCTATACTGATAGGGATCCCGCTGGGGATAATCTCAGCTGTGAAAAAGGATAGGTGGCCAGACCACATATCCAGGATATTCGCCTTAATGGGAGTGAGTATGCCTGTCTTCTGGCTCGGGCTGATATTGCTGTTCGTCCTCTACTACCAGCTAGGGATATTTCCAGGACCTGGAAGGTTGGATCCGGGGATAGAAGCTCCTCCCAGGATAACTGGACTCCTAACGCTGGACAGCTTGCTAACAGGGAATTTTGAGGCATTTACCAACGCAGTCTGGCACCTAATACTCCCTTCCTTCGTTCTGGGCTACTACGCATCGGCCTCGATAACCAGGATCACGAGGTCAGCCCTCTTAGAGGTCATGAGCCAGGACTTCATAAGGACTGCCAGGGCCAAGGGATTGCCGGAGAGGATAGTCCTGTTCAGGCACGCCCTGAGGAATGCCCTGATACCTACAACTACTGTGATAGGGATGACCTACGGAAGCCTGTTAGAGGGAGCCATACTGACGGAGACAATATTCGCCTGGCCGGGGCTAGGGAGGTACTCGACCGGCGCCTACCTATCAGTGGACTTCTTAGCGGTCATGGGCTCCACCCTGCTCATAGCCATAATATACTCAGTGGCCAACCTGATAGTCGACATACTCTACGCCTTCCTGGATCCCAGGATAAGGTACGCTTGAGGTGATCACATGCTGAGGCTAAAGGAGTACCTTCAATCGGAGGACTTCAGGATAACGCTCATCTTGATAAAGAGAAGTCCCCTCACAATACTGGGAATAATCCTCGTCATATTCCTGTTTCTAGTAGCCATATTAGCTCCTGTGCTGGCTCCATACGATCCCATAAAGCAAGACCTCAAGAACAGGCTCAAGCCGCCCAGCTGGGAGCACCCGTTTGGCACTGACCAGTTGGGCAGGGATATACTGAGCAGGGTGATCTGGGGGGCTAGGATATCCCTTTTGATAGCGGTCATAACGGTGGCTATATCATTTACAGTTGGTACGACCATTGGTATAATCTCTGGCTACTTTGGAGGTAAGGTAGATGAAGTGCTCATGAGGATCACTGACATGTTTATGGCCTTCCCCAGGCTCGTTCTAGCCTTAGCGGTTGCCGCAGCCCTGGGACCTGGGCTCTTCAACACAATGCTCGCTATAGCCTTCGTTTCCTGGGTTTACTACGCTAGGCTAGCCAGGGCCAGCACCCTGCAAATAAGGGAAGAGGTCTACATAGAAGCTGCCAAGGCCATTGGGGCGAGCAACAAGAGGATACTCTTCCTCCACGTCCTCCCGATGGTAATAACCCCCGTTATAGTTCAGGCTACCTTGGACATGGGGGGTACTATACTCACTGCCGCAGGCCTCGGCTTCCTCGGCCTAGGTGTGCAACCTCCGACGCCAGAGTGGGGTGTCATGGTTAGCGAGGGCAGGAGGTTTATAACTCAGGAGTGGTGGGTCTCCACCTTCCCTGGATTCGCCATACTGCTGGCGACGCTGGGCTTCAACTTGCTGGGCGATGGGATAAACGACATACTGAACGTTAGGTCCAGGAGGTGATCTCGTGCTCTTACAGGTGAAGGACCTCTACGTGAGGTTCCACACGCTGAGGGGGGTTGTCAAGGCCTTAGATGGGGTTAACCTAGAGGTGAACCATGGAGAAGTGCTGGGCTTAGTAGGGGAGACTGGAAGCGGGAAGACCGTCACAGGTTTGAGTATACTCAGACTATTGGAACAGAACGCTGAGATAACAAAAGGAGAGATCATCTTCGAGGGGAGGGACCTCCTCAAGCTCCCCATGAAGGAGATACTCAAGATAAGGGGTAGGGAGATAGCGATGATATTCCAGGAACCAAAAGCTGCCTTGAACCCCGTGATGCAGGTCGGCGACCAGGTGGCCGAGTCCTTCCTGATACACGAGGACATTTCCAAGGCTGAGGCCAAGAGGAGGGTTCTGGAGATCTTTAGGAAGGTGGGCCTCCCTGATCCAGAGAGGATATACAAGAGCTATCCACATGAGCTAAGCGGAGGAATGGCACAGAGGGTTGTTATTTCCATGTCCTTGGCCCTGAAGCCCAAGCTCCTCATAGCCGATGAGCCAACTTCAGCTCTTGACGTGACAATCCAGGCTCAGATAATGGACCTATTCAGGGAGCTGATAAGCGAGATGGGAACGGCGGTCATCTACATAACCCATGATATGGCCTTAGCCGCTGAGATCTCCGACAGAATAGCTGTCATGTACGCCGGGAGGATAGTTGAGGTGGCCGACACCGAGACCATATTTGAGAATCCCTTACACCCATACACCCAGGGCCTACTCAAGTCAATTCCGGTGATAGGGCAGAGGGGCAAGCTCTTCTCCATGGAAGGTGAAATACCTCCCCTGATAAACCCGCCGCCGGGCTGCAGGTTCCACCCTAGATGTCCCAGGAGGTTCGACCCATGCGACAAGGAAGTGCCCCAGCTCTTGGAGGTTGAGCCCGGACATAAGGTTGCCTGCTTCCTCTACGGGGGTGCCTAAATGCTGATGGAGGTTGTAAACCTCAAGAAATACTTCCCCGTAAGGGGCGGAGTCTTCATGAGGGTTGTAGGGCATGTGAAGGCGGTGGACGGGGTCTCTTTGTCGATAAAGGAAGGGGAAACTGTAGGACTTGTGGGAGAGTCAGGAAGCGGGAAGACGACCTTCGGCAGGACCATCTTAAAGCTCACGGAGCCCACGGAGGGTAAGATTGTGTTCAATGGTAGGGATATAACCGAGCTTAAGGGGAAAGATCTCATACCCCTGAGGAGGGAGATGCAGATAGTGTTTCAAGACCCATATAAGGCGCTTCACCCCAAGAAGAGGATTAAGGACATAGTGGGCGAGCCTCTGGTGATACATGAAGGAGCTGGAGAGGCAGAGGTGCGGGAAAGGGTGGCAGAGATGCTCAAGCTAGTGGGTCTCAATGTGGAGCACATGGACAGGTATCCTCACGAGTTCTCAGGTGGTCAGAGGCAGAGGATAGTCATAGCCAGGGCCCTCATACTGAAGCCTAGGTTCATCGTGCTCGACGAGCCTACCTCAGCCCTCGACGTGAGCGTCCAGGCTAAGATACTGAACCTGTTGAACGATTTAAAGGAGAGGTTCGGCCTGACCTACCTGCTGATAAGCCACAACTTGGCCGTCGTGCAGTACATGAGCCACAGGATAGGAGTCATGTACCTGGGCAAGCTGATGGAGTTGGCCCCCTCTGACGAGCTGTTCCAGAACCCCTTACATCCATACACCAAGGCTTTACTCTCCGCTATACCGGTGCCTGATCCCAAGAAGGCTAAGAAGAGAAAGAGAATAACCCTAGTGGGCGAGATACCCAGCCCTCTGAACCCGCCTTCCGGCTGCAGGTTTCACACCAGATGCCCCTTCGCTAAGGACATTTGCAGGAGGGAGGAGCCTCCCTTGGAGGAGGTGTCACCTGGCCATTACGTGGCCTGTCACTTTTGGGACAAATTGGAGGGGATGGAGAGTGCCTAAAGATGAGCAGGAGGATCCGCAGTTAGAGTTCAAAGATTATCTAGCGTTCGTGATAGCTCTGCTCACCACTCACCTCTTGCCTTTCATAGCCATTCTCATAGCCACGGTAGTGCTGACCTCATTCATAGTTCACTTATTTTAGCTCAGTTAGGGAGGCCCTTAAAATTGAGAGGGCCTCCTCCACTTGTTCCTCGGTCACCGTTATTGGGGGGGTTAGTTTAAGGACGTTGTGATGCCTCCCCACAGTTATTGCCAGCAAGCCCCTCTTGAACAGGGAGAGAACTAGTTTTTCGGCTATCTCAACGTCCACCTCGAGGCCCTGAACGCAACCCAGTCCTCTAGCGTCGTAAACGAAGTCGAACTCCTGAACCATCTCCTTTAATCCTTTGCTCATCTGCTCACCCCTTCTCCAGGCGTTTTCCACCAGATTCTCTTCTTTTATGGCCTGTATAGTGGCTAAGGAAGCTAAAACAGATAGGTAATGCCCTGCAAAGGTTCCCAGGCTTCCGCCCGAGCAGAGGTACCAGGAGTTCACTAGGTCCTCCTTGAAGGCCACAGCCGAGAGGGGAAGCCCGCCGGCTATTCCCTTGCCCAAGACAACGATGTCAGGCTCTACTTCAAAGTGCTGCACCCCGAACCACTTTCCAGTCCTTCCGAAACCGGTGTAGACCTCATCCACTATTAGGAGAGCCCCCGTTTCATCTGCTATCTCCCTCAAACCTCTCAGAAAGGACTTTGGAGGGACCAAAATACCTCCGTGAGATTGAATGGGCTCCACTATTATGCCTGCAAGGTCCTCAGGTTCCACGGCCCTGCCCAGCACTTGCTCCCTTATAAACTCCAGGATCAGGTAGGAGCACTCTTCACAGTCCTCAGCAGCCATAGGACACTTGTGACAGTTGGGGTATGGGGCATAGACGGACTCGCTGGTCCTCGGGGCTACCCTCCTCATGCCCTCGGTGGGAGAGGACTGGAGGGCATAACCAGTAAGCCCGTGATAGGCGCCGTAAAAGGAAAGAATCACTTGCCTTCCTGTGGCGTACTTGGCCAATTGTATGGCGAAGTCGCTCGCCTCGCTTCCCGTGGTGGCGTAAGCTACTGAGGCCTTCTCTAAGGGAACTAGGGAAGATAGTTCCTCCATGAGCTTGAGGTATGGCTCCGTTGGGGCTATGAGCCCTGTGAAGCCAGTTATTCTCTCAACCCCCTTTTTAACGGCCTCAACGACCTTAGGATGTGCTTGACCGAGAGAAGTAGCGGCTCCGCTGAAGTCCAAGTACCTGTTACCTCGGGAATCCCAGACCTCCGCCTTGTAACCCTTGCTTATCACCAAGGGAAATGGGGGCTTACACTTCAGCATAAGTTTGGTGGAAGGGACAAAATATAATTAAGGCGGGAATATGGCCTCCTTGAAGGTCTCCCTCCTTCTTAGGAGCCTCACCTGTCCGTTGATCACTCCCACCACAGCAGGTAAAGGCCTTAGATTATACCTACTGGCCATTGAGAACCCATAGGCTCCAACGTCCAGTATTGCCAAGTAGTCACCCTCTTTAACCTCAGGGAGCTCGTGCTCTCCAAACTCATCGGCCGTTTCGCAGACCGGGCCAGCTACCCTATACTTTCTGGTCCTCCCTCTCTCGTCCAAGTTTATTATCCTGTGCTTGGCCCCGTACAAGGCGACCCTCAGAAAATCGTTCATCCCGGCATCTACAAGCGCCCATGTGGTGCTATCCACCTCCTTCACGTAATTGACCCTGGTGAGCAGGTAGCCCGCGTTTGCCACTATGAAACGGCCCGTCTCCAGGAACAAGATAACCCCCGTTGACTCGGCGAAGGCACACACTATTGACGAAAATTCCTTGAGGGGAAATGGCCTTCCTCCCTCGTAGGGAACGCCTAGTCCTCCGCCAATATCAATTACAGGGACCCTCTCTTCCCTCAGAAGCCGAGCCATTATGCTCAGGGCCAGGTCGTAGGGTTTCACGTCCATTATCTGACTTCCTATATGCATGTGAAAGCCCACGGCCTCCAAAGACCCCTTCAACTCCCTTAAAAGGGTTAGAGCCCTTCTCGGAGGAAGTCCGAATTTGCTCCACCTGGCGCCCGTTGCCAGGCTCCTGTGTCCGCCCACTTCCAGCCCAGGGTTAACTCTGACCATGAACTTCCCGCCTAACCTTCTGAGGGCCCTCCCTTCAGATTCGCTCTCCAGAGATACGGTGGCCCCGTACCTAACGGCCTCCTTCAGATCCTGAGGTTAGGGGCTTGGACCTACCAAGACCACTTTCTCGGGAGGGACCTCAGCCCACTCGGCCAGCTTAACCCCGAAGCTTGAGGGAACAGTAGCTCCCGCCCCCACCTCAGTTAGGGCCTTGACTAAGGCGGGCTCGCTATTGGCCTTGTAGGCGTAAGCTATGACGTGGTCGCAGTTAAGGCGTCTATCCAGGAGGAGGAAGTTCTCGACTGCCTTGTCCACGTCAAGCACGTAAGTGGGAGTTCCGAACTCCTCAGCTATGGACTTAAGGTCGATCATCCGGTAAGCCCTCAGCGACCAGTTATAACTTTA
>JAOZFG010000015.1 GCA_027491435.1 Thermoproteota archaeon | reverse complement strand
CGTTAGGGGTTTAAGCTTCCCCCACAGCTATGCCCATGCAAGGTATATACCTGCCCCACGTGACCCCCTTTACTGAGGATGGAGAGCTAGACCTTAAAGCCCTCTCCTCCCTGATAAGCCACTGGGCCGAGAAGGTTGACGGCTTCGTTTCCTGTGCCAGCAACGGAGAAGGGCCAATGCTCACCCTCGAAGAGAGAATCAATGTTTTAGAGGTAGTTAAAAGCTCCTCCAAGGGAAAGCCAGTATTCTGCGGAGTCTCTGGCGTTAGCACCAGGGAAGTCCTCAGACAAATGGCTGTAGGGGAGCTGGCTGACGGCTTCCTGGTGACGCCTCCCTACTTCTTCAAGCCCTCCAGGGAGGAGCTCTCTCACTTCTATAGGGAGGTGCTGGACACTGGCCACAAGGTGATCCTATACAACGTCCCCAAGTTCGTGGGCTACAACTTGCCCTTAGACCTCATAGTGGAGCTCTCCTCGGAGGAGAACGTAATAGGTTTGAAGGAGTCCAGCGGCCTCATATGGAGGGTCAGCGAGGTAGTCAGAAACACCCCTCTACCAGTCCTCTCGGGAACTGGCGACCTCATACTCCCCACCCTCGTTTTGGGCGGGAAGGGAACCGTTACGGCCGTGTCCATGGTAGCTCCAGAGCTTGTAAGGGAGCTCTTCTCAAGCTTTGAGAGAGGAGATTTAAACAGGGCCAGCGAGCTACAGAGGAGGCTCACCTACCTCAACGATGTCTTAGTTAAATCTGGGCAGATATCGGCGGTTAAAGAAGCTCTAAACTTGTTAGGGTTACCAGCGGGCTTTCCTAGGAGGCCTTACCTACCGTTAAGTCCTCAGGAGAGGGATGAAGTGGTGAGAGCTCTGAGGGATTTGGGCCTCCTAACCTTTAATAGATGAACCGTCCAATGACGAGGTGATCTCATGGATTACAGGTACTTGGGAACCACAGAGATGAAGGTATCCGTCGTTGGCTTGGGAACCTGGCAGTTCAGCGAGAGCTGGGGGGTTACAGATTATGAGAGGGCCAGGGCAATAGTGGAAAGGGCCTTCCAGGTTGGGATAAACTTCTTCGACACCGCTGCCATCTACGGCAAGGGGAAGAGTGAGGAGTTCCTGGGCAGGGCCATAAAGGAGCTCGGGATAAGGGATGACGTAGTTGTGGCCACGAAGCTACCTGGAAGCTTCCTATCCTACAGGGACGTGATAAAGGGCACCTTGAGGTCGTTAAAGAGGCTCGACCTAGACGCCATAGACTTGATGCAGGTTCACTGGCCTCCCTGCTGGCACAACTTCCCCACCTGTGAGTACATGGCCGCCCTCGAGAAGCTGGTTAACATGGGCGTGATAAGGTATATAGGGGTCAGCAACTTCGCCCCTGAACTCATAGACTCGGCTAACGCCTGCCTAGCTAGAGAGGAGGTGGTGAGCAACCAGGTCAGGTATAACCTGGTGGAGAAAGACGCTGAGAAGGAGATAATCCCTTACGCCGAGTATTACGGTATGAGCGTCATAGCATGGTCTCCTCTAGCTAAAGGAGCCCTCACAGGAAAGTACACGCCGGAGAACCTGCCTGAATTCGCTGACGTCAGGTCTGACGACCCGGTTTTCCACCCCGAGAACTTCCCCCAGGTTTACGAGGTAGTGAAGCTCCTGAAACAGATGGGTGAGAAGTACGGGAAGAGCCCAGCTCAGGTGGCCCTTAACTGGTTGATAAACTCCAGCGACGTCGTCATAGTGATACCTGGAGCTAAATCTCCCGAGCAGGTGGAGGAGAACGCTGGGGCTGCAGGTTGGAAGCTGAGCTTGGAGGACTGGGTAAAGCTTGATGAGGTTAGCGACAGGGTTCACCTGACCAGGGTCACCTGGTGACCCGGTCGAGCTTTAAGAGTTCCTCCTCGCTCAACCTCCACCCAGTAGCTCCAGCGTTCAGCCTCACGTGCTCCTCCTTTTTTACCCCTGGGATGGCAACCACGTTATCGTGCCTTATAACCCAGTTGAGTGCCACCTGGGCCGGGTGCACCCCCCTAGCTTTAGCTATCTCCTTCAAAACATCAACCACCTCATCTAGCCTCTTAACCCACCTCCTGTAGAAGTAGTACCTTATCATCAGCCTCCTCTGCCAATTTCCTGGCAGCTTTTTAGAGGTGTACTTGCCTGTGAGCAGGCCCTGGGCCAGGGGGCTGTAAGCTATTATCGTGACCCCCTCCCCCCTGGCGTAGGGTAGCAAATCCTCCTCGATGGACCTCTTGAGCAGGTTGTACTCCACCTGGTTCGATGAGATCTCGTGCCTCTTCAAGTAGCCCTTGGCCTCCTCCATCTGCTTAACGGAGAAGTTGCTGACCCCTATTGCCCTTATTCTCCCCTCCTCCAGGAGCTCTTCCATGGCCTTGAATCCGCCCTTCATGGGGAACACCTTCCTAGGCCAGTGGACCTGGTAGAGGTCAACGTAATCGGTTCCAAGCCTCTCTAAACTCTTCTTGAGGGCCTTCTTCACGCCCCTGTAGGTGAAGTTTGTGGGCCACACCTTGGTTGCTATCACCACCTCCTCCCTGAAGTCTTTCACCGCCTCCCCAATTACGCGTTCGCTCTCCCCCCACCCGTAGATCTCGGCGGTGTCAATCAGGTTGATCCCCAGCTCTTTAGCAGTCCTTACGATCCTTACGGCCTTTTCCCTGTCTAGCTCCTTGCCCCACCCCCAGTAACCCGCGCCGAACTGCCAGGTTCCCAAGCCCACCTTGGACACCTTCAGCTCGGTCCTTCCCAAGCTCACGTACTCCAAGCTAACACCCCCTAATTTGGTAAACTTCCTTAATTTAAGCGGGCGGAACTGAACCCCCGAAACAAAGTTTATTTTAGCTTCCTGTAAGTAAGAGTGATGTCAGCTATCGATACTTTCGAAAGCGTGGAGAGCAGGAGGGAGCTCATAGAGAAGACCAAGGAAAGGTACCGATCAATGCTGGTCGAAACTGGCATACTCATTAGCACCGTCATATGGTTAAGTTATTTGCTCCTGAACGTGTTTAAACTCCTGGAAGATCCGTTAATCTTTAAAAAACCTGAATTAATACAGCAGAAAGTCTGGGAGAGCTTCATCATTTGGGCGATAGCAGTAATTATATTTTACCCAGTATCCGCTTATCTGGGATCTAAGCTGGGGGAGAGGGCAGCTAAGAAAATATTGGAGAAGAGGAAGAAGGGCAGGGAGGAGAGGGCCGATCTAGTTAGGAGGCTTGCCGTCACAAAGGGAATAATGGTCAGGTCAGTAGGGGACAGGCTTGAGGTTAAGGACATACTCCCGGAGGGGGAAGATCCAGTGGAGATCCTGTCGGATTTGAAGCAAACAATAGAGGAGATAATGAAAAATTACGGGCTCATGAAGGGGGAGCTGGTGAGCGTCACCATAAGGACGGGCTCCCCGTCCTTGGGCAGAATTGTAAAGAAGTGGTTCGAGTCTGAGTTCAAGGATGCGTCGCCCACCA
This sequence comes from Thermoproteota archaeon, assembly GCA_027491435.1. Taxonomy (GTDB): domain Archaea; phylum Korarchaeota; class Korarchaeia; order Korarchaeales; family Korarchaeaceae; genus Korarchaeum. Next base: position 18,050 of record JAOZFG010000015.1, on the reverse strand, counting down.
TAATAGTGATGGTTGATAAGGGGCTGGGGAATAAGGTCTCTGTGGACGTCTCATTCGGTTAAATCGGCTGGTCCGGCGGGCTCCGTCACTAGAAGGGTGGCGGGCACCCCCTTGGACCTGTATATCTCCCTGACCTCCTCCACTAGTGAGGGACAGTCCTCACAAAGGAATATCATGGTGGGGCCAGCTCCGCTTATTGAACATCCGTAAGCCTTCTCGGGGCACAGGGACTTCAGTTCCCTGTAGGCGGGAACGTAGGGCGATCTGGCCTCATCTACCAGGGAGAAAGACATCCCCCTGCCTGCTAGCTCCAGGTCTCCAGTTAGAAGGCCTGTTATCAGCATTGCCAGGTGGGAGTAGTGCCTTACCGCCTCCTCCAAACTGACTTCCCTGGGGAGAACTCTCCTCATCAACTCAGTCTTCCTCTCGGCCAGTTTAACCCAGGGGATGGCCAAGAGAAGCTGGACGTCGGCCTCGAACTTCCTCACCTCTTCAGATATGAGGACGAACCCCCCCAGCAGGCTTGGGGCAACGTTGTCCATGTGGGGGGAGCCAGAAGCTAGCTCCTCCCCCCTGGAAGCGGCCTCTATCATCTCGCCCTCGGTGAGGACCTCCCCCAGGGCGGCGTTAACTGCCCTGACGGCGGCTGCAGATGAGGCCCCGCTACTCCCTAAGCCCATCCCCGGGGGAACTCCCTTCCAAATCCTTATCCTAGCCCCTCCCCTGTGCTCAGCTAGCTCTAGAGCCCGTTTAACCGCCGCAACCGCCACGTTGTCCTTGCCCAGCGGAACCTTGTAGGGCCCCCTCGCCTCCACGACCAGCACGTCCTCGCCTGCCAGCTCGACCTCGACGACGTCCCTAAACGGTTTTATGGCCACCCCTAAAACGTCAAATCCAGGCCCCAGGTTGGCTGAGCTCCCGTAGGCGTAGGCCTTCATAGGGACATCACCAACCTCACGGCTTCGTCGGCGTCCTTAGCCCTCACCACCTCCGGCTCCGGTATGAAGTCGGGGTCCTTCAGGGCGTGCCCCGTGGCTATGAGCACCACCCTCTCACCCTCCTTTATGATCCCTTCCCTCACCATTCTTCTGTAACCTGCCAGGGAAGCCGCTGACGCTGGCTCCACCCCTATCCCAGCCCTGGCTAGGTCTCTGTGGGCCCTCACTATCTCCTCATCGCTCACCACCTCCGTCCAGCCGTCGCTCTCCTTAAGGGCAGCTAGCGCCTTGGGCCAGTTGACCGGCCTCCCTATCCTTATCGCTGTGGCGACAGTTTCAGGGTTATCCACGAATTCAGGCTCCTTCAGCCCCTCCCTGAACGCTCTAGCTATTGGAGCCGCTCCCTCAGCCTGTACCCCGGCCATCCTGGGGAGCTTATCCGCGAGGCCAAACCTCTTAAGCTCCTTAAACCCCTTCCAGATCGCCGAGATGTTGCCAGCGTTGCCTATGGGGAGGATCACCCAGTCTGGAACGCCTATCTCGTCGGCTATCTCAAATGCTATAGTTTTCTGGCCCTCTAACCTCCAGGGGTTGAAGGAGTTCAACGGGTAAAGCCCGCTCTCCTTTCCCGCTACCCTCATGACCGCCTTTAAGGCCTCGTCGAAGGAGCCGTCCACCTCAACTATTTTAGCTCCGTGAAGTATGGCCTGGGCCAGCTTGCCCCTGGCCACCTTGCCCCTCGGAAGGAGCACTATCGAGCTGATCCCGGCCCTGGCTGCGTATGCCGAGACGGAAGCTGAGGTGTTGCCCGTGGAAGCGCATATCACCGATTTGGCCCCCGACCCCTTGGCTAGGGAGACGGCTACTGTCATTCCCCTGTCCTTGAAGCTCCCTGTGGGGTTAGCGCCCTCGAACTTGACCCACAGGTTCTCCTTGAGTTTTATAAGGGGGGTTCCCCCCTCCCCCATGGTCACCCTTCCTTTAACCTTGGGCAGGAGCTCCTCGTACCTCCAAACCCCCAGCTTCCTGCTCCTGAAAAGGGTCCAGGAGATGCCTGTAGGCTTCCTAACTATTACCGGCTCCAGGAGCCCTCCACAATCGCACCTGATTCGCCAGGGATCCGGCTCGTATTCCCTACCGCACTTGACGCACCTCAGCTTGTAAAGCATCTGGTCAAGGGCTGGGGTAAAGATATAAAGTCGCCTTCAGCTGACGCCCCTAAAGCTCAGCCTCAGGTCCCACTCCTCGAAGGAGATGGCCGGTGGAGGGGCCTTCCTCCCGACCACCAGGAAGTGAAGCTCCCTGTCCTGGAAGGGGGTTCCCTTAACCCTCTCCCTAAGCCGGCCCAAAACCCTCTCCACGTCCCTGGCTTTCAGCTCGGACCACTTGACCTCCACTATAAGGGCCTTCCCTTTACCCAGGGCTACCAAGTCGAACTCCTTATCGCCGTGCCACCACTTCCCCAGGGAGGAGAACCTGAAGGGGAGCTCGCCCAAGTAGTTCATCCTCCTCAGAAGCTGGGCGACCACGTCTTCAAAGACCTCCCCGACGTAGGTGTCCAGCTCCTTGAGTATGAGGTCTACCAGCCTGTCCACCTCCCCGTACTCCACGAGGTCCTGGTTGGGGTAAATGAACCTGAACCAGAACCTGAGGTAGGGGTCCCTTATCCTGTAGATCCCCCTCTTCCTACTGCCTATCGGAGTTAACCTCTCCAGGAAGCCCAGCTCCTGGAGCACAGACAGGTACTTGCCCAGGGAAGATCTTCCCAACCCCGTCACGTCGGCTATCTGTCCAAACCTGTTGTAGCCTGAGGCCACGGCCTCAAGCACTGCCATGTAGTTGTGGGGCTCCCTGACCTCCTCCCTCAGCAGGAACATCGCATCCGAGTAAAGCAGGGAGTCCGCCCTCAGGTTGTTGATTAAGTTCTCCCTCAAGCTGATGGAATCCCTGAAAAGGTTGAGGTAGGCTGGGGTCCCCCCTAGAATTGAGTAGGCCCTGACAGCGTCCTCAGTACCGTATTTACTGAAGAAGAGCCTTGCTTGAAAGTAGTCCAGTGGGTTAACCTTTATCTGCCCCGTCCTCCTGCCGTAAAGGGGGCTCTTAGGCCCCATTAGCTCCTCCATGAGTGAGACTGTGGACCCTGTCAGTATCAGGAAGACCTTAGAGCTTGACATGTGTTCGTCCCAGTGGTACTGTAGGACGCTGGGCAGCGACGGGTCAAGCTCAACTAGGTAGGGGAACTCGTCGATGACGAAGACGATCCTGTCGTCCCTGGACATGTAGTGAAAGAGGGCGTCCCAGCTCTGGAGCGGGGAGAGTTTAAGCAGTTCATCCCCTAACGCCTCAGAGATTCTCCTGGAGAAGGACGTTAGGTTCTCCTTGACGCTGGTCTGCTTGGCTAGTAGGTAAACTCCCCTCTTCCCTTTAAGGAACTCCTTGACCAGCCTGGTCTTGCCGACCCTTCTCCTGCCGTAGATGAAGACGAGCTCCGCTTTACCCGAGCCGTACCTCTTGTTGAGGAGGGCTAACTCCCTGTCCCGGTCTATGAACTTACTCATAAGTAAGATACTCTAGAGTATAATAAAAAGGGGTTGTTAGAGTCCCTCTAGGATCGTGGTGAAGAAGTCGTGATGTTCCTCCTCATCTTCAAGTATTTTTCTGAATAACCTTGCTGTTGTTATATCTCCTTCCTCAGTAGCCACTTTTATTATCTCTTTGTAGAGCTCTATGGCCTTCTCCTCGTCCTTGACGTCCTGTTCCATCATCTCCTTGAGGTCATTTCCGACGAAGATCGGACTCGGAGTGGTGGTCGGAGTCCCTCCCAGGTACCACAACCTCTCGGCTATGGCTTCAGCGTGTTTCATCTCGGAGATGGCTATTTTCTTCAGCTCGTCCGCCAACAGATGGTGTAGAGGTCCCTTGGTCTGGACGTGTTGCCACATGTACTGTATGGAAACTTGAATCTCCCTGGCTATCGCCTCATTAAGGAGGGATTTTAACCTCTCACTGCCCCTGCCTGCCATGACCATGTAATCCCTATTAATTACGCTCCAACATTATATAAACTATTGTGAAGGGTGGTCGCATGAGGGTGGTTAGGATATGTTGCGGGCCCTACGACAGCCTGTCGTACTTGGTGATTGAGGGTGAAGAGGCTTTACTGGTGGACGCGGGCCCTCCCAGCGAAGCTCTGGTTGAAGCTGTGGAAAGGGAGGGCGTCAAGCTGAGGTTCGTGTTGATAACCCACGGGCACTACGACCACCTCACAGGGCTCAGAGGGCTACAGGCCTTAACTGAGGTGCCCGCCTACGCCCATCCATTGGAGGTGGAGTTCTTCAGGGAGGTCTGGCCCCTCTCGCTGGAGCCGCCCGAGTTAAAACCTTTACCAGATGAGATTTACCTGAGCGGCTTAAAGGTGGAGGTCATACACACCCCAGGACACACGCCAGGGAGCACATGCTACTACTTGAAGGATGGCAGGGTTCTCTTCACCGGGGACACCCTGTTCGCAGGAGCTGTTGGCAGGACGGATTTTAAAGGCGGCAATGAGGGCGAGTTGAAGAGGAGCCTCAAACTTCTGATGAAGCTCCCTAAGGACGTAAGGATATTGCCGGGACACGGAGAGCCCACGCTACTTGAGAGGGAGCTGCCCATGCTCAGGGCTTTAACAGCTCCTTAGCCAGTTGAACCATTCTGGCAGCTGACCTGACCTTGGCCCTGGCCATCATCAAGTCGCCCTTGGAAAGGGCCCTTTCAGCCTCGTCCAAACTCCTGAGAGCCGCCTCGTATCTGACCTTGGCCCTTGAGACGTCCTTATCTTCAGCTTCCATTAAGGATATCTCATCTCCTACAGAGATAGCTTCAGCGAACACCTCCTCTAACTCCCTCCTTAAGGAGTTCAGCTCTTCAATAGCCGCCCTCTCGGCCTCGAGCCTCTCCCGCAGTTCCCACTCGACCTCCCTTATGGCTTCAGCCAACAGCTTGGAGAATTCGGTGGCCTCGCTCATCGCCGTGTTGAACCCGTCTAGAATTCCATAAGCTCCCCCAACGACGGCTCCGGCTATTGCCCCCTTTATCGAGTCCAAGTCCCCCGAAAATATGCTTGAGGCGAGCGTGCCCAGACCGCCGCCCATTAAGGCCCCCAGGACCCCTCTCCTCAGCATGCCTGTGGCCTCCACCTCGTAAACTACTTTCACGTCTTCTCCTGAAAGCGTCGTTGCTAACTTCCCCCTCTCATCCCTGTACTTGACTGAGGCTTTGAAGACGTCCTCCTCCAGCAGCTTATCCGTTATGGCGACGCCCCTGAGCGAGAGCTTGTTCATCAACCTGTCGACGAAGTCTCTAAAGAGGTGGGCAGCCCCCTCCACGTGATAGTAGAAGGACCTGGCCTCGTACTTCATATGTATAAATAATTTTATAGATTTAAATTCGTTTCTAGTTAGTCCATGGTAACTATAGATACGAGGAGCGGGACGCTTCCCAGTAGTAGGTAGAGGGCTACCTCCTTGTTGTAAGGCCACGCCACTGAGGACAGGGCCAGCATGAGCAGGGGTAATGGGGAGAAGCTCCTGGCGTTCTTGACCCCGAAGATAACGGGGAGCATCATTGGGGCGTGACCATAGACGTGAAGCCCTATAAAGCCCAGCAGGACGAGGTGCAGGTATGCTAGCTGCCTTAAGCCGGTGAAGGAGAACAGGATCACAGGTATTAGGAGGAGGTAGGCGGTGATCAAGTACTTATGAGCCTTTCTGGCCTCCCCCTTGACCTTCCTCATCGAGCGTAGGGCCTCATTCAACTTGAGGGATAGCAGGTAGAGGAGCATGCTCAACGAGGAGAAGAAGGGCTCCCCCCTTAGCAGGGCGTAGAGGTGAGTCGCCAGCGCCGAGTAGGCTAGAAGGCGGTTGTACTCGTACCTGTAGGTTTTGGGAATCGAGTGGAGGGAGACCGCATATATCAGGGCTACCGGGTGAGACCAGGCCAGCCAGAGGAAGAAGGGAATCCCTTGGTAGTTCAGGGCTAGGGCCGGGGCTAAATAGGAGTAAGCTATAACTCCAGTGTAGAAGTCCCTCCTACCTGAGAGGGCCGTCATGAGAAGGCCTGTCAATGAGAAGGCCAGCACCATAAGTTGATCTGGAATTAAGGGCAGCAGCGTTAGGACTAAGGAGTGCACCACCGCCATTAAGGAGGACTTCCTGCTCAAAGCCGCCAGGAAGGAGATGTTAACCCCCGAGGCGAAGGCCAGGAGGCCGGCTATCATGAGCTTCATGTGCCACCTCAAGTCCACTAGCAGGCCAGCTAGCCCCAGCGTCAAGAAAAGGAAGGAGAAGGACACCGTTACCGCGCTTAGGATCCTGGCCCTCCTTAAGCTCATAGCAGCTTGAGTACCTCCTCACCCATCTGCCTAGCGAACTCCCTCGCCTTCCTCAAGACCTCCTCGTCGGCAGCCCCCTTAAAGTCGAATACCCCCTTTACTTCCACGCCCATGGATTCGAGCTTCTTCTTTACGTACCTGGAGGCTCCGCCTCCCCAGCCGTAGGAGCCCATAACTGCGAAAACTCTGTTCCTGGGCTTGAACTCCTCAAGGAGATCTAAGTAGAAGGAGATCCCAGGGAAGGGCTTTCCGTTGTGGGTTGAGGTTGCCAGCAGGATCAGGCCCGACTCTATGGTCATGGTGAGGGCGTCGTCCCACATGACCTCCGCGGAGTCCACAAGGTCCACCTGAAAGCCCATACCCCTTAGCTCCTCTGCAGCTGCCTCAGCTGCCTTGGCCGTGTTCTCGTATTGACTCCCCACCAGGATGAAGGCCCTCTTCTTGGGCTTCCAGTTGGCCCAGTCCTGGTAAACGTCAAGGATGCTCAGGTCTCTATGCAATGCCCCGTGGGCTGGAGCTATAACTTTAGGGGATATAGCCCTGACCTTGTCCACGGCCTTGGCCACCATCTTATCGTACACCATCAGCACTGAAGAGTAGTAGTCGGCTAGCTCGAACTCCTCTGGTGCCTCATCGTAGAATACCTTCTCACTGGCCCCGTGTGAGCCGAAGAGGTCACAGGTGAAGAGTATCGAGTCCTCCACTAGGTATGTCATGAGCGTGTCGGGCCAGTGGACCATGGGCGTGGGGTGGAACCTCAAGGTCTTGCCTCCCAGGGAGATCTCCTCGCCTTCCTTCACCTGCTTAGCCCTTGACTTGGGTAGGTTGGCCAGCTTCTCTCCTATCATTAAAGCGTGCATAGTCCCTAAAAGCTGGGCTTTTTCAGCCCTCTTGAGGAGCTCCGCTAGGGTACCTGAGTGATCCGGCTCCGTGTGCTGCGTTACCACGTACCTTATCCTGTCGTAGTCAACGAGCTCGTCGAGTGCTTCGAAGAACTCCTTTGTAAACCTGTAGTCCACCCCGTCTATCACCGCTACTCCCTCGTCTCCCTCGACCAGGTAGAAGTTGTAGGAGGTTCCCCTGGGTATGGGCCAGAAGTTCTCGAACCTGGGGAGCCTCCTATTAAGCACCCTAACCATAGTAACTCCTTTAGAGAGCTCGTGGTAGAACCAGTCGGGCATGTTATCCCCTAGTTCACGAAGTTGAAACTTAAAATTATAGCCTCCGATGAACCAATTTACCTCCTTATATACTCCCTAGTTTATAAATGGAGAAGTCCAGATAAATAGGTGATCGGTGAGCTTTCTCCCTTGCTCCTGCTCGTCCTCCTTCTCCCAGGCTCAGGTTTCATCTCAGGGACCTTCTGGGAGGGAAAGGCCTACCTCTTGAAGATCTAGCCTTAGTTCACGGGGATGGGACCATTCTAATCCACGGAAATAAGTCTGTGAGGGTTGACACCAAGGCAGAGGTCTTAGGAGCCCAGTGGGATGAGGGCTTCGCCCTGCTGACCAAAGAAAGGGCTCTAATCCTAAGGAAAGGGGTGACAGAGGCTTACCCTGATTAGTTTAGGGGAGAGGTCGAGTGAGGGAGGGCTCTAGTAAAGGAGGTGCCTGCCTTCATTAACGATGAGCCCTAAGCTGTGTGGGGAGCTTGAAGTCAGCTATTCTATAGAGGAAGTCCGTCACGGACTGCCACTAACCTTGCTAGTGACTTTATCTTATTCTTCGTGCTTCTGTGGTGGGTGAAAAAGGGAGTTGAGAGTTAGGGAGCCCCTTAAAGGTGGAAGGCTAGTAGACAGGCCCAACAGGTTCACCTTAAGGGTGTTAACCCCCTCGGGAGTTAGGAGGTGCCATCTAAGGGACCCCGGAAGGTTAACCGAGCTAATGGTCCCTGGAGCCCCAGTGGTTCTCTTCGACAGGCCCGCTAGGGGGAGGAAGACGGACTGTGAGGTGTTCCTGATTTGGAGGGACGTCTGGACAGTCGTCAACTCCGGGTTGCACAGCGATCTGGCTGAGGAGGTGTTCCACACCCTGGGGCTAGAGGGGGAAGTCAGGAGGGAAGTTAAGTTCGGGGATAGCAGGGTTGACTTCCTGGTCGGCGACACCCTAGTTGAGGTCAAGGGCTGTACTTTGGTCAGGGACGGCCTGGCCCTCTTTCCAGACGCCCCGACGGAGAGGGGGAGGAGGCACGTCCTTAACCTCATCAGGGCCTTAAATTTGGGTTACAAGGCGATGGTCCTATTCCTAGTCATGAGGCCCGACGCCCACAGCCTGTCCCCTAACTGGGAGACTGACCCGGGGTTTTCGGAGGCTTTGGCGAGGGCGGTGGAGAGAGGAGTTGAGGTGAGGGCAGTCAAGTTCGCTTACCTCCCGAAGACCAGGGAGGTGAAGGCTGTAGGCGCAATTCCAGTGTCGGTGCAACGCTTAAAAGGTTCCAGTTCAGGAAGGGGGGATGTCCCCCCAGGTTAGGCAGGGCATTGCGGTCGCAGTTTTTCTGGTTATATCCCTTGTGCTAGCTATGATGTGGCCTCCTTCAGTCCAAGAGATTGTCTGGGGAGTTATCCTGGTTATCTGGGTACTACTAATGATTTACAAAGCGTCTAAGCCCGTTGCCAGGAGGTGGAACAAGTACATAGCCAGGAAGTTCATACACTTCACCACCGGAGGGCTAGTGGCCGTTCTCGCCCCCTTCATCTTCGAAAAACCGACTGTGCCTGTGGTGGGGGCTGCCGGCATGGCCCTGCTAACCATCCTGCCCAGGTTAAGGGGGGAGGTGATGGACTGGTACCAGGTTGAGGGTAACTACGGGGACACCTGGTTCTGCGTGAGCTTCGGCCTCCTCTTCCTGATCTTCTGGTACGTCGACGTCTGGATAGCAGTTCTCTCCGCTGTTTTCATGGCCTATGGGGATGGGGTCACAGGCATAGTTAGGAGCGTGGTTTACAAGAGGTGGGTAAAGGGCTTCTGGGGGAGCGTGGCCATGGCGGCCCTGTCCATTCCCACGGGCTTTCTGGTTAAGGGCCTGCCCGGGCTCATAGCCGGGGCCGTTGCCACCGTCGTGGAGGTCTTCCCGAAGGTGGATGACAACATAACGGTGCCCTTCGCTTCAGCCGCCGTCCTTTACCTGTTTCACGCGCTTCAAGTCCTTTAACTCCAAGAGCTTAACCCCCTCAGGCACGTCCACCTTGTCCACTTCCCTCCCTATAAAGAACATCGTAGGTTAGGCAAGCTTAGCTCCTTAGCTGCCGTTTTCAGCTTGTTTAACGCCCTGAACACGTCCTTATTCCCGCCTTGACCACTTAACCTCAGCCAGGGCGCTTCTTCCATCCCCTAGGGCTACTAAATCTACTTCTTTAACCCCTGAGCTTCCCCCTCACCAGTGCCTCCCGTACCTCCTGGGATGAAGTCTAGCAAAGGCTGCCTGACAACCCACTCATACACAAAGCCCATGTAGCTCTTGTAGTCGGCCATTACAACGGAAGTGAGTTCACCTCTTCCCATTTCTACTATCCTTGTTAGGCTGTACGTACCTGAACCAGAAGTAAGTACTTGTTCTTTATGTAGTCTCCTTTTCTTAGTGAAGGGCCCCAACGCGGGAATTTCGTAGGAAACTAGTCCATTAGCTCTAACGTATTAGGTGCCTTGAGACCAGAGGCTTGTCTAGGCCGGTGTAGGAGGGGGTCTCCGAGACCCTCTCCTTCCCCTCAGCCAGGGCTTGCAATATCAGCTTGTAGCTCTTGAGATCCCTCAACTCCTGCCTGAGGAGGTACTCAGCTTCATCGTAGAGGGGAGATACCTTGCTGAATACCACCTTGAAGTTCTCCCATAACCCTAGGTAGGTCTTAACAGCTTTAGGTAAGCTGGCACCCCCAGATGCCGTAAACTCTAAGCAAGTCCTCGTCCCTGTATGGAAGTAAATCCTCTACGCTCCAAGGGTAGAGCTCCCTCAGCTTCCGCTGACCAGTCCTCCTGCCGAAATGAGAGACCCTCTAAAACTTATGATTCCATTACGCCAACGCTCGATCCGCTCAGTATCAGCGTAACGTCCCTCCTGTGAGACAAGCGTCGGTCCCATTTTGAAACTGAGAAGTTATGGAGCCGTCCAGCTCCACCAGGTAGGGAAACTCGTCAGTGGTTATCACAGCTTTTTCACTCCCTTTCCACCTGAGGAACTCCTTGAAAAGGTACTCCCAGTCGGGGAAACCTGTCATGGAGAGGGCCTCCAAGCCCAGGATTGAGCCATCCTCCTGGAAAGTCTCCTCAGGTTGTTCCCGCAGAGGTTTTATCAGCTAGAAAGTGGGTAGCTTGTCCTCACAGAACTTCAGAATTAATTCAGTTTTCCCTATTCTCCTCCCATAGATCACTACGAACTCCCCCCTTGATAAGCTCCGTTAAGCCACTTTACTCCTCCCTGTCGACAAATTGTTGATCCGTCATGAATTTCATCCAAATTCAACTAAAGGAGCGTTGTGGCTGTGAATTGATGAGGACGATAAGTGATCAACTATTATGTTCTGTGATAAAAATTAGATGATTAACGATTTAACGACAAGAAACTTTAATACTTCTCCTGGGCACTAGAGGAGGACCTCATATCACCAGAAAAGCACCGTGCCCCTTATCCTCTCCCTGTTTAAAGCCTTTCTGAAGGAGATGAGCCCTGCTATTAAGTAGATGAAGCCCATCGCCGCTAGAACCGTCAAAGTTAAGGTGAGCTCTTCAAGGGGAGTTCCGCTCAGGGCCTCCCTAAACCCCTGAATGCTCCAGGTCAGGGGGATGGCTTGAGCTACCACCTTAAGGTAGGTCGGCAGCACTCCAACCGGGTAGTATATGCCAGAAAGGACCAGCAGTATCGCCTGCACCAGAGCCAATATTTGGGTAGCCTGCTTTGAAGTTATGGCCAACGCCAGCATCATGAGACCAATCCCGTAGAAGGAAGTTAGGGAGGCTAAGAGGACCGCGACGGTGGAAGTGATGTTCAACCTGTAGGTTGCCCCGAAGAGCGTCGAGCTGGCCAATATTATTGTTGTTAGCAGCAGGGCCACTAAAGAGTAAGCTGTGGACACGGCCAAGAAGTAGAGGGATTCGTCGGTTGGCGAGGCGATTATCCTCTCGAAGGTACCCATCTTGAGCTCGTCCATGAGCCTAGTGAGCATGGATCCTGTGAGAGCGAAGAAAAGGAACCACACAGCGAAGCCGGTGGATACGAAGCTCAGGTACTCCCCAACGCCGGCGCTCTCTGGGCCCAGCAGTCCCATGGCTATAAGCTTAAACTGAAGGAGGAGCACCAAGACAGATACAAGGCCGAGAACGCTGGAGGCCCCATGCCTCCTGCTCTCGGCTAGCACTAACCTGATCACGGTCAGGAACATTAAATCACCCCAGTAAAGCTTCAACAGATGGTTCTAGCACCTCCATGCTCACTAAGCGCAGGCCAGAAGAGGACACCTCCTCTAAGAGCTTGGATATTTGAGCTGGAGACTCGGCCAGAAGCCTGACTTCATATCCCCTTTCAGTGACCTTAACTGAGGCGTTTAAGTCTCTGAACATGTCCTCAGGTGGACCATCTAGTATGAGCTTGACCGGATAACCCTCTTTTATTAAGCTCTTGGCGCTGCTAACCGTTCCTATGAAAGCTATTTCCCCGCTGTTCATTATGATAACTCTGTCGGCGATGTCCTCAGCGTCCCTTACCCTGTGCGTAGTTATCAGTATGAGGGAGCCCTCATCCCTTAACTCTCTCAGTATATTTTTCACAGATTTTACTGATCTAGGGTCTAGCCCGGCGAATACATCATCTATTAGAATAATCTTTGGCCTAACTAGGAAGGCCGTCGCCAGCAAAGTCTTCTGGGCCATGCCCCTAGAAAGGACCTCAGCCGGCATGTTCCACTTCTCCTTGGGTAGGTCTATCCTTTCGAGGATATCAGCTGCCTCCTTAGCGTCGTACCTCTTATGGCTTAGAGAAGTCCAGAATTCCACGTTCTCCAAGACGGTGAGCTTCGGATATAGGGAGACCTTCTCCCCTATGAACAGGATTTCCTTCTTGATTTTCTTTGAGATCCTGTGGCCATCAACTAGGATTTCCCCCTCATCCGGCAAAAGAATCCCGGAGATTATCCTTAACAGAGTGGTCTTGCCCGAGCCGTTGGGGCCGAGCAACGCCAAGATCTCGCCTCTATCAGCTTCGAAGGAGACTCCTTTAAGGGCTTTTACCTCCTTTCCGTTAACTATGAAGCTCTTAACCACGTCCTTTACGGATAAGAGCATTTATCCCATCTCCCTCAAATTAGGGCTTAAGTTGGGCCCCGCAAAGGGGCGAAATACGTTTTGGTGGAACCTTGCCGGGAATTGGACTTGGGAGTGCACACTCCTCTGAGGGAATAGCTCGCATCCAAAATCTAATAAATTTATTAATTATTTTGTAAAGTTGGGGGCGTGTATCACGCAAAAATGATCCTAGCTTTTTCTTTAGCAGCGGGCCTCAACTCAAGGCCTCCATGGAAGGGTTTTCAGCCTCTAGGTCGGGAAATGACTCAGCTCTCAGTGTTAGCTGGTTTTGAGTTGTAACCTGAGCGATTACTCTTTGAAAGATGCCCTACAGAGTGAACTCAATTTGAAATAAAGTGATTGCAATGGGTTCTCTAAAAAGAGCTCCCTAAAAAGCTTAAAGTTCCTTAAGCGGCCTCCTCCGTAGTTAGATCACTACCTCGCAGTCCCACCTTTGTTCAGCCAAGCATCGTATCTAAGATAAGCATTACCACGAATCCCGTAAAGAAAGACAGCGTGGCCTTATTCTCGTGCCCGCTTCTATGGGTTTCTGGGAGCGCCTCGTGGCTCACGACGTAGATCATGGCGCCGGCACCAAAGCCCATGGCTGCTGGAAGCAGAGGAGCGGATAAAGAAGTTAAGGAGGCTGCAATCACTGCCAAGACCACTTCGGAGAATCCGCTGAGCCAAGCGTAGAACAGTGCCCTCGCTACCCTTCCAGACGTGGCGTACACGGGCAGGGCGACCGCTAAGCCCTCGGGGGCGTCCTGTATTGCTATGGCCAATCCCAGGGCTATTGCGTCCCTCAAGCCAAATGCGCTAGCTACCCCTATGGACAGTCCCTCCGGCAGGTTGTGGATTATTATGGCCAAGGCCACCAGCCACGCGGCTTTCAACTTCTTGGCAGCTTGGGAGGGGCCCTCATACCCCTTGATGAGGTGCTCGTGTGGTATCACTGAGTTCACTAAGTGCACAGATAGCGCTCCAGCAATTAAGCCGAATAGGGGTGAAATAAGCCCGAACTCCTCTATAGCCGGTATAATTAGGCTAGTGAAACTGGCCACCACCATAACGCCGCTACTAAACCCGAGTCCTAAGTCTACCAGGAGGGAGAAGCTCCTGTCCGAGGCCCTCTTCCCCCTCATTATTAGTACAGGCAGCCCGCCCAGGGTTGTGCTCAGCATGGCCAGAGTGGATAGTATTAGGGCCAGCAGAACGGCGTTGTTGCCACTGAGATCGGAAATCACCCTAACAACGATCAAACCCCTACCTCCCAGACCTGCCGGCCTTAGAGACCTGCTCCTCTGCTTAAAAAGTTATCAGGAGGCCGCAAGACCTGACGCACAACGGGCGAGAGCCCCCTCAAGGACGGCCCCTAGGGGGGCTCCTACAGAAGGAGTTAACCTTTTTAGTCTGTTCACAATAGTTATAGTATGCCGAGGTTTAAGTGCCTAGCCTGTGGACAGGTCCTTGAAGCTCCGACAAGGGAGGAGCTAATGGTGCTGATAAGGGAGCACGCCAAGACGCACGGGCTTACGGTTAACCCCGTGATAGAGGCTATAGTTAAGAGGATGATTGAAGATTAGCGATCGCCTAACCCCTTCAAGCCATTTCTTTAATAAAGAAGTTATAGGCGGCGGGTAGCTCACCTTATGCCATCTCAAGAGAAAAGGGACGAGTTAGTGGAGAAAATAATCTCCTCCTTCAACATGGACCCGGAAGTCTGGAAATGTCTCATGTTCATAGCTTCCATAGCTGAAAGCTTCTCCCTGAAATTAAAGTCGGGCCCTATAACCCTTGAGGTGGGAAAGAGGTACGACGGACGAGTGGAGGTGTCTTACTCCGTAAAAGAGGTGGACGGGACGGAGAGGATAATAAAAAAGGTGTATTAGGAGAACGTGACCTTCCTGTCCTTTAAACTCCTGTTGAGCAGGTCCGCGTGCTCCAGCGTCACCTGATATTCAGTTAGCCTTACCAGCTCGAGGCTGGGCACCTTGACCTTGTTCACGTAAACTTTGCCCTCGTCGAAGCCGACTGTGTAGACGAAGACGTCCTTGGACTCCAGGTACTCTTTGACCTTCTCATCCTCTAGCGCTTCCTTTAACCCGCCGGCTGCAAAGATCCTGACGTGGATCACTAGGCTACCGGGCACTCCCTCCTCGGCCATGGCCTTGAGCAACTTAACGAAGCTCTTCTTGGTCTCCTCTATTGGGGTCTCGCCACCGAACTGGAGTAGAACGGTCTGGGCGGAGAACTCCTTTAACCTCTTTGCTATTTCCTCCTCATTGCCAGGTTCCACCAGGAAGTGGTAGGTAACCCCTCCGCTTAAGGTGAGGAAGGTGGCCTCCGTGGCAGTAGCTATGCTTGAGCATATGATGTTCTTGGAGGCTACCACCGCTACCTTGTTGAGGCCTAGGTCAGCTAGGGCCTTGCCAACCAACCTGCCGGTCAGGGCCCTCAGGTATATCTCCTCTTCGAAGGTCGTCAGGGGCATGCTATCACCGATGTTAGATTAGGCTAACCTAATATAATCTTTACTTTTGTTAAACGATTTCATATATGTTAATGTGTGAGGGGATCCCTGAGAAGCGCGGTGAAGCCTGAGGAGTTGTGGGCCTCAGGGGGTAAGCCATCCTAGCAACCTTCTCCCGTTACAAGATAAGACAGTTTCCTATGGACCGTCAGAGCCCCTTTGTAGCGGTACAATCGCTTTCGCCTGAGGAGGTCATGAGAGGCGTGAGGTTCGACTTGCTAGGGACCTGAACGCTTTAGAGACGTTAGGACGGTGCTTAACTAAAAAGTCAAGGTGGGTAGTCAAGGCATCTAATGCTTGTAGCTCGTGGATATAAGACGATCCCGGCAACTCATGGTAAGCTTTTAGGCTTAGCCACCACGCATTTAATTGATGGACGTCAGAATGTGGAAAACTAAGGCTGAGAGATTCAGGAAGGCTGCTGAATCGGAGTTTGAGGAGGGAAGGTACGATGTAGCATCGTTTTCAGCTCATCAGGCGGTGGAGCTCTACCTGAAGGGCATCATAATAGAGAGGACGGGGAGTAAGCCCTATACCCACCTGCTAACCGAGCTGCTCTCCATCCTCTTCGAGTTGTTCGGTTCAAGGGATGAGAAGGTAATGAGGTGCGCCTCCTCCTTAGAAGTTCACTACCTACAAGCTAGGTATCCTGACTCCAGGCTCAAAGATTACACTAGGGAGGAGGCGGAGGAAGCGTTAAGGTGTATGGAGGTGATCCTGAATTTCGTTAAAGCTCTTGAGAGCGATAATTAAGAGGTCAAGAGATAAGGAGGAGGCGTTCAAGTGGTTCATCCGGGAGCTGGTGAGGAGGAGGCCCAAATCCACCCTGATACTCTTCGGGTCCAGGGCCAGGGGAGAAGCCACTCCTCTTAGCGACTACGACCTCTTAGCCATAACGGATGGTCCCTTAAACGTTGAAAAGCCGCCATTCGTGCAACTCTTCGTTATAGACGTTAGAGATTTGGAGTTGGAGGTGAGGAGATTTAACACCGTGCTCGTCGACGCTATAACGGAAGGTATAGTCCTACACGACGGGCTCGGCATATACGAGGAGGTTAAGGAAAAAGTGGAGGAAGAGATAAAGGCAAGGAAGGTCAGGAAGGACTGGAGAGGGTGGGTTCCGGAGTTCGCTGCTGACTGACATAGATTCCACTTCGCTAAGGTTCCTCCGCCTCCTGATGAACGATCCGGAGCAGGAGACCTGCATAGCTACTCCAGAGAAGTAGGTTTCCGCCCTCGAGAAATCCTCCTATGAGGCTCTCATTCCTAATGAACTCCACTGAGTCCATACCTCTCAGACGTCTTGAAATCGAACTCGAGGGTCAAGATCATCCTATCGCGGGACCAGATGCTTTGACCGTGATAAAGAGAGAAGTCCGTACTCGCGAAAAGAGCACCTCTTACATGGTTATTTCATAACCAGAGCCTCTTAATACCTATCTTATCGAAATCCCTGTCCTCGCTCGCTATTGCTTGAAGCCCAAATACTTCCGCAGTTGCTGCATGGATCGAGTCGGAGGGATTCAGGTCGTACTTAATCATGTACTTCTTGGCCTCAAGATAAGTCTCTAATCCCAGCGTGAGCACCTCCACGTGAGGAAGCACCGCCTTATCGATGAACTCCAAGGTATCACTGAAAGCTACGCCGTACTTTTTCTTCGATATGTATATGGTCTCATCCAGCACTAGCAGATTGGTGAAGAGCTCATGATTTCTGAGCAACCTCTCCCAAAACCCCTCAACGATCCTGGCCTCCTCATCCATCATCCTCACATTGAGGTAAATTAGGAGGCTTGCATCGATCAGCACCTTCAATCCTCAAACTCCTCCTCGAGATCTACTTCGGCCAAATCGCCTAGTCTGGCTTCTCTCCCCCCTACAATCTTTCTCCTCTCCCTTATCCATTCCAAGGTTTCCTCGATGCTTCTTGGTCCTCTAATGGCTATCTCATCCTCTCTAATCTCCAGGAAGACCTGATCATTCTCCTTTATTCCATACTTCTTCCTGAGTATCTTGGGAATGATTATCTGACCCTTCGGTCCGATCTTCACCTTAAGTCTTACCATTGGTTATACCAAGTATCACCTCAGGTAGTACTATAAATAGGTTATTGCTAGCATCGGTCCCCTGAAGAAGACATCTCCACTCGGCGTGCTCATCATGTCAACGTGTCGACAGCGGGATAGTAAGGGTGTTCGCTCACAAGGTGTCCGAGGATTTAGGGAGGCTTATGGAGAACATTGTGTTTTTCGAGCACAGGATAGACTAATTTCCAAGCACATTCTTTCAGATGCTCCCATCTCTTTCCACTCCAGGAATTCCTCGAATTCCTCATTACTCTCCATAACACTTAATCTTTATCTAAATAGTCGATACCATATCCTCCCCAGAAGTTCTATCCAGTGGGGCCCTCTCATGCATGATATTGACGCATATTGAGGATCGATTAAGTTCAAGTAGCTTCGTACGGCTGCTAAGAACCTTATTTGTAATCCCAATCTTTCCCTAAAGATCTCTTGGGATGAGAAAATATATTATAGTCGCCTGATCGGAATTAGAGTCGCATATAGAGAATAATTATTGGTTCTCCGCCATAGTTTATTATTTTGATATTAAATACTCCCAAGTCCGCGGGTTCTATAAATAAGGATGGGACATTATTAAATGAGATCACCTCCTATGAAGGGTGCTGTCAACTTAAGGCTATGGTTATAAGCAGGGTTGCTGATGTCATATGGATATGAAAAAGAACCAATTCAACTCCGCTAGAGAGCGGACCCCCCTGTTGGTAGTAGCCTACGCCCTGTTCTTATACTTTTCGGGCCTGAGCTTGAGGCGTGTCAGCGAGGCTTTAGCCTTGCTAGGCATCAGGAGGAGCCATGAGGCGGTAAGAAAGTGGGTACACAGGTTTGGAGCTAGGATGAGCGAGATCATGGCTG
>JAOZFG010000012.1 GCA_027491435.1 Thermoproteota archaeon | reverse complement strand
AAGGATGAATCGGTTACACCCCATATCTTCCCAAACATTTTGGATATTTCTTCTTTACCTTCATCTTCATCTTTATCTTTACATAAGTTCTTCTCGAAATTTATTTTAGCATAGTCATCTCCACTACTTCCCTGTGGAGAGCTCCCAGAAGTCATGGATTGTTCACCCCCTATCAATAGCTAGAACGTGAAATCCATCGGGGCTTATACTTTTAAATTTTATGTCAATTAGTTACCATCCATTTAAGTCAAAAATTTGTCCTAATGATCGAGGATGATACTGCAAATTAATGTTCTGAAGGGGCCGCTGCCATCTGTGGAAAGGAGGACCTTGAAGGGACGTTGCGGACGAAGCTGCGATGAACTTCCCCTATAAGTTGCTGGATAGCGCGGAACACAGAGCTCTAATGTTGTTTAGTAAGTAAGAGCCGAGGGAGCTGATCCTCCTAAGAAGGCTAAGGAGAAAAAGTGTTAACATTTATCACCGATAGTGATTTTACAGGCCTCAAGAGGTGGCGGCTGATCGGCTTAATGGTTGAAAAACTAGGTCAAAGCACGGGGTGCCCTCAAGTCGACAGCACTACCATACCTTCTACTGCCTCCGTCAATACCCAGAGTTACACCAATTCTATAGGACTCGACTTATTCTTTGGAAAAGAGGTGCCACTCACTTTTAAACCGAACCAGAAGGGTGTTCCAGATGAGTCGTGGTCGTCAGCCCCTCTTTAGGCTATCCTTGCTGAAGGAGCTTTACCTGAACCTGATCGGCCCTAAAAGCGGTCCTTGGGAAATAGTTAAGGATAACCCACTAAACCTATACGTGTCCGGCGTGTTGTCACCTTTAAAGTCTAAAGTAGAGGCTAAGAGGGCAGAAGTACCTCCTGAGAGCGAGGAAGATATGATTGGAGCTATAGAGGAAGGAGATCCCATCTCCGAAGAGGACGAGGATTTCCTCCTCTCGACCACTGGGCCCATAGACCCCAGGAGAAGGCCTTCCTCCATGGGCCTCTCCTTTCTCGTCCAGGGTAAGGGGTTAATGGACGTGCTTGTCACTTGGGCGAGATACTTTAAGGGCGATGGAGGTTGGCACAGGAGGCCTAGGTATGCCTTACTCAAGCTAGACCCCAGCTCGGGGAGAAGCACTTTCTATCTAGGTCCAGGGGGCTTAGTTAGGAAGGAAGAAGCTGAGCTCTCCCTCAAAGTTGTTGTTAAGAAGAGGGAGACCGGATTTCACTTTACTATATACCTAGTCAATCAACTTAAGTCTACTAAGGGCCCTGAAAGTTACATATTTCAACCCCAGATCAGGATAAATTTGAGGGAGGGCTCGCTAGTTAGCAAGATGACTAGCTTTCCTAAAATTGATAAAGAGGAGTTAATTCTGGATAAAATATTTTCAAATAGAAGGCCGCTAGCTAAAGGACATATGTGTTCAGCCGTTTGGAAGGAAGTGGACTTAGAGTCCATGGTTAAAGACCCTTTTACTTGGCAGGACAGGGAGATGGTAGGGGACTTGGCTAAAGACTTCATTAACCCTACCTTGAGGACGGAATTTATGCCTGCAATACTTCTTGAAGCCCCCGAATACGAGTGGGATCAGAAATTTAGTCCAGAGCCCGAGTTGACAGCTCACGTTTTAGCTGAGACTTGGAACCCTGAGGAGCTGATTAAGAAGTTAAGGCCATTGGTTGATAATTATGAAAAATGGATAGAATCAACGTTTAATTCAGATGAATTAGGAGAATTATCAGATATTAAAGGATATCATATTCAATTTTTGAACAGAATGAAGAAGGCTTTGGAGATACTCAGGGACGACGATGACGTCAGGCTGGCTTTTTGCTTCGCTAACAAAGCTATAGACCTTCAAACAGCTTGGAAAAAAGGAAAGGAGGGGGATCTACCTATAGGAGATTTCAAGTGGAGACCCTTCCAACTAGCATTCTTCCTTTTAGCCTTAGAATCGATTTCAGACCCTAATAGTCCATCCAGAGAGGTCTGCGACGTACTATTCGTCCCCACGGGGGGAGGAAAGACTGAAGCTTACTTGGCCATCGTGGCCTTTACTTTGGCCCTAAGAAGGAGACGTGCTTTGAAGTTGGGCAAGTCAGGAGCTGGGGTAGCAGCTGTACTCAGGTATACTTTAAGGCTGCTCACAATTCAGCAGTTTAGGAGGGCTCTCAGGGTAATAACGGCCATGGAGTACTTGAGGGTATGGGGTTTGGGAAGGGATCCCGTAGGCTGGAGGCCTGAGGGTTATCCTGGAAAGGAAGACTTCATCTGGGGCTCTACAAAGTTCTCATTAGGGCTGTGGGTTGGAGGGCACGTCTCCCCCAACAGGATATCTAGCAAGAACTACAAGGAGGATGACGCCATAAGGATACTGGAGGGCAGGAGGAAGGGGGCTAAGGGAGAGCCAGCGCAGGTACTAAACTGTCCAGTCTGCGGTTCCATAACAGCTTTGCCTCAAACTGGTCTAGATAGTGGAGAACACAGAATATTCTTGACTATCAGGCTGGAGGAGGGGAGTGAAGAGCTCGTAGACAATACCCTGAATTACATAAAGAGTTGGAAATACAAGGGAGGTGTGGAGGCCTATGTGGAAGAAGTTCACAGGCTGCCCAGCGAGGGGACCTTCAGCGTGGAGCTGGTGATAAATTCGGACTCTCCTATATCCCTGGACACTTTCACTAAAGTGTACAACAGCCTTAAGAAGAGGTTTAACGCCAGGAGGAGTAGCAAAAGGTTATCTGCAAGCCTTGTTCCCCTTAACGCTAGCAGGCCAGGATACTTCCCTGTCAGAAATAAGCCAAATGATTGGAAGGTTACCGACTTCGTAATCCTCTGCCCTAATCCAAAGTGTAGCTTAAACAGGGCTTACTGGATTGAAGGAGCTCCTTCTGGCGGCAAAGAAAAGGTTCGATTGGACAGAGAGCTTAGGCCACCCGAGAAGGGATTTGTCTTCAAGGAACCCCCAGATTACATGTCTAAGGGTGGGATTTCCTGGAGGATTCCCATACCTGCCTTAACAGTAGATGAGCAAATATACAAGGATCCGCCATCATTCTTAGTGGGGACCGTAGACAAAATAGCTAGACTATCTTACGAGCCCAGATCCGCAGCGATATTTGGAAACGTCAACCGCTACTCCCCCTATTGGGGGTATTACAGGGAAGATGTGCCTGTAGAATCCCTCTCTGAGCTTTTTCCCAGGGGTCACGAGTTTTCAGTTGAGGTAGAGCCTTTTGACCCTCCTGAGCTGATAATTCAGGATGAACTGCATCTGATAAACGGGCCGCTAGGTAGCATGGTAGGGATTTTCGAGACCGCAGTCGACTACTTGAGCAGCAGGGAGAAAATTCCCAAGTACATAGCTTCCTCAGCAACTGTAAGGAGCTCTGACGATCAGGTAAGGGCGATCTTCGTTAGAGAAGCTAGGAAGTTCCCCTACTACGGGAAGGATTTCTCTGATAGGTTCTTCATAAGGTTCAGGAGAAGAGGTCTCCTGGAGATGGGTTCAGGGAAGCTTTATGTGGGGATTCTAACCCCTGGGATAGGAAGCCAGTTCGCCATAAGGAAGATATGGGCTTCACTCCTGCAAACTGCCTACGAACTCTCCTTAATTTATGGAAAGGAAGTTGATCCCTATTGGACCCTAGTAGCCTATTTCAATACAATAAAGGAGCTGGCTATCTCCAGGTCAGTGCTAAGACAACACGTAAGGGAAGAGCTTGAGTTCCTAGCTGGAGGAGGTGAGGGGGTTAGGAAGATAGACTTCAGTAGAGTTGAGGAGCTTTCAAGTAAAGTGGAATCGACTGAATTGCCTGCCAAGCTGAACACCATCAAGAGGGAGTTCAGCGGAGATCCTGAAAATCCTGGGTGCGTAGACGTCCTCTTAACAACGTCTATGTTCGGCACAGGAGTTGACGTCAGGAGGCTCTCCCTCATGTTCGTTCACGGGCAACCTAAGACAAGCTCTGCCTACCTTCAGGCTACGGGAAGGGTGGGCAGGTCCTTCCCCGGCCTCGTTATCACGTACTTCAAGTTCAGCAGGCCCAGAGACCTCAGCCACTACGAGATGTTTTTGGGTTACCACCTGAACTTGGAGAGGTACGTAGAGCCTTCTACAGCTACTCCATTCGCTCCCACTACTATGAGCCGCTGTGTTGGACCTGTAGCCGTGGCCATATTGAGAAACGACTTAAAAGTGAAGTGCAGCTGGATTAATAACGAAGATGCCATCAACGTGATTTCCTGTCCTAGGGCGAGCTCCGATCTTGATAACGTCATCAACGTGTTGGCAAACAGGTACAGGAGGCAACCTCAAGTCCTAAGATCTGAAGATGACACTTCAGTACTCGCCAAGATTAGGGAAGAGCTTGAAAGGTGGGAGAAAGTAGCTAGAACAGTTATAAGCGTAGGGAGAGAGCTTGTCTTCAACGAGTACTTTCAGACAAAATACGACGTTGTGCTGGGAGACGTGATGCACGAGAGGGCCAATAGAGTGGTTGTCTATAGGAACTCCCCAAATTCCCTCAGGGACGTCGAGGAATTCACCCTCTTCGAGGTGGGTTAGATGGCCAGAATAGAGAGGATGAGGAGGACTCAATTCATCATAACCTACGGTCCAGGCTCAATACTGGAGAGCAGGAAGGGACCTAGGCTAATCCCTAGACCTGATATAGGATTATTTTACAGCAAATTAAATCCTAAGGACTTCGAAATAAACGAGAGAAGGATAAAAAAGCTTCTAGGAATGAACAAGAGGGTCTTCCAACTACCATCTGAGGAGGAGCTTCTAAGGGAAAGGGTTCATTACATAACTAGGGTATTCCCCGAGTGGTGGGTCTGCCCCGATCACGGTTACCTCTTCCCCTACAGCAAGGGTTGTCCTGAATGTAAGAGGGAGGGAAAGGGAAGGAACAACTGGGACGGGGTTAGGTTCGTCAGGGCATGTAGTGCTGGCCATTTGGATGACGTAGATTGGCATTACGTAGTTCACGGGTCCCACGAGTGTAGGCCAGATTACTACATATACGAGTCGAAGGGCCCTTCAATGAGCAGCGTTAAGGTGAAGTGTCCAAAATGCGGAGCTGAAGTCACTATGGAGGACGTATACGGCAGACCTTGGCCGTGCTCCGGGAGGAGGCCAGAGGTTGAGAGGTTAGACAGTCCTCCCGTTAGGGGTAAGTGCGACAGGAACTCTTACGTGATATTGAGGCAGTCCTCCTACCTCAGAGTGCCAGTAGTGTATCCTCTGTTCACGCTGCCCCCGGTCTACACGGAGGTTCACAGAATTCTTGAAGAGGATGGATTTTGCTACTCCATAGTCCCTCTATTGAATAGAGAGGATTTAGAGGATGAGGGGTGGTTTGATAAGTTCAAGGAGGTTATGGAGAGGATAAGGGAGGCCCGCCTATTTAGGGAGAGTTCAATATCTAAGCTCCTGAGCTCAGACAGAGAGGTCCTAAGGATAGCCCTAAAGGAGGTTTGTTTCAGTACGCAGGACGAGGCTAGCGAGGGTAAGCTTAGCATATGGGAGGAGGAGTTCAAAATACTTCTGGACGTCTCCGTAAATGGGGCCCCTCCTGTTAGCATAAAGGACAGGCTAGGTTTATCAGAAGTGCTGTTTGAAGCTCCCAAGGAAATGATAAGGGAGGAAGTGAGCGATAATGGCAGAACTTACAGGCTAACACCGATAACGAAGCTTAGGTCTGTGATAATACAGGTTGGTTACTTAAGACCAGTTCCGGGCGGTAAACCAGAGCTCGTTGACGTGGGCTTCACCGATAGTGAGGGCGTCAGGTGGTACCCCGGGGTGAAGCACTTTGGAGAGGGCCTCTTCATAACTTCTAAGGACATAGGGCCCGGAGGGCCTAACTGGGAAAGGTGGAATGACGCCTTTCTGAATAGGTCCAGAGAGTATGAGGATAACCTGTTTCTGAACCCACATAAGAGGATTGAGTTGAATCCTTTATTTGTGTGGTGGCACACCTTTTCCCACTTACTTATAAGGTCCCTATCTCAACACTCTGGTTACTCATCAGCCTCTCTGAGGGAAAGGGTCTACGTGGACGTTAAGAGAGGGATAGGAGGGGTTCTCATATACACCGTTCAGCCGGGAGATGGCTCCTTAGGGGGCCTAATTTCCTTAACTCCCAAATTCAAGGAAATATTGAGTAAGGTCCAGGAGCTAGCCAGCTCATGTCCTAACGACCCTCTTTGCTCCGATCAAGAGTTCTCTCCGCCTCTCTACGTAGGGGCTGCCTGTTACGCCTGCACTTACCTATCGGAAACTTCGTGTGAGTACAGGAACATGTGGTTGGATAGGCACCTACTCATGGAGGTTCCTCCTTGAGGGAGAAGAAATCCTTAATGCAAGTGAATACGCTCTTCCTCTGTTCTAAGTGTAGGAAGAAGAGGGTGTCATATAACCTAGCTAAGGAGCTTTCTTCGATTGAGATGACCTTACTTAGGACGTCGCCATCTAGTACCCTCCTAGCGTGTATGCCGTGGCGATTGTTAAGGTTATAACTCTTCAACAGGCTGATCACGTAGCTCGGGTTCACCGCTATGTAATTCAGGTAATCTCCACCGTCCTCAACTTTCGATAACATATGTCTCTTCTTGAAATTCAACGGAGTCGACCTCCCAGAGTAGAAGGGAAACCTCTCCCTTATCTCGTCTAGGATGTCGTAAACAATGCTTGTCCTTACGTAATAGCTTATAACCCTCCTCTGGGAGTCCTCTTCACTGAGGTGATAGGGGTATAAGAAGGGAACGACCTCCTCAGGGGATAGCCTAAAAGGTTCCAATTCCACTGCCCTATACAACTTCTTGGTCAGGGAGTTCGCCTTATACCTCGCCTCTACCTCGCCAGTGACCTTGTAAATGGCTGGACCAATGGCTTTCACTATCCCCAACATATCTTCAGGTATAAGCAAGTAGATCTTACGCTCCTTAACTCCCTTTGGGCACAACTCCACGAGTTTACTCCAGGCGACCCACTTGTCCCCCTCTACGCGCCTGATCAGGTCAGGCCTCAGGAAGGCTAGGAAGCGGCCGTAGCAGTAAGAGTTCAGATAATCTAAGTCGGTTCTATACACATACGTGCAGAGGTTGGGCGACCAGAGTAGCTCCTTATACACGGTTAGGGGAGTTAAAGAAAAGATGAGATCCAAGGTCTCCATGTAAAGGTCCATAAGCCTCTTACTAATCTTGAGCTCTTCAAACACCCCTCTACTAACGGCTCCCTTGCTAAATCCATCTATGTTGTAGAGCTTACTTAACAGTAAGCTACTAGACCCTCGCTTGAGCGTGTAAGATAGTCGCTCCATCAAGTTCTCAGCAGTTACCCTAAGGGTAAATAGGTTCCAGAATTGAGGGAGAAAAACCAGCATGTAATAAACGTAGCTCACGATGCGATTATTTATTTTAAATCTAGAGTACCTAATCCTACTTAAATCATAATTTAGTAACCAGGGATCCAATAAGTATTGGGATCCATCAAACTTGGGAAAGCATACAGGCATTCCGTTCCATAGGGATAACATATGTAAATTTGTAAGTTAGAGTTAAAATAGGTTTTATCCCATTATTCCCTCCACAACCCCTAGAATAGAAAAAGAGGGACTAGTCTGAGTACAGCTTGAGGTAAGCCCACCCTTCCTCCGTTAGGTTCAAGTCCTTACTGACGAGCCCTGCAGCAATCATCCTCCTTAATTCCCTGTGCACCGTGGTTATGGGTATTCCCGTAGATAAGCTCAGGTTTCTGATGGACGTCTTACCCAGCTCCCTAATGGCCTTTAATATCTTAAGGTATCTCTCGTTCCTAGGCAGGGTTATCACGTTTAGGGGCATTCTCATGTACCCGGATAAGTTCTCAAACTCGATTTCCAGCCAGGCCCTCCTAGTGGTCTCCCTCACCAGTTTCTGTGCTGCCAACAAGGTTATCACCACGACAGCCCTCATACCACCGCTTAGGCACAGGAAGAGGTCACCTGAAGTTTCCTCAGCTAACAACCTGGAGATCCTGGAGACTTCCTCCACAGGTCTATCTAAGTTCAGCTCTATTGGCTTAACGCCGTCAACTAACTTATTTAAGTTTCTAAAGGCGTTTAAGACTTTCTCATCGCCGCCCTCAGGCATGACTATGTAAACCTTATCTCCCTCCTCTACCGGGTGCCTCAGCAGGAATCTAAGGGCAAACTTTTCGTCGTAACCAAGGGTGATTACATAAGTTCTCATACAGCACCACCGGCCAATAGCTAGTCTGCAGTTCGCTGCTAAGCAGGGTGCTTCCCCCCCTTATCGAAGCCGCCATGTTGTCAGCTATTATTAAAGGATAAAGTATAAGGTAGACCCTCTTTAGGTTGCCCGGTTTCCTTATCCAGCCCTTGATTTTATATAACCACTCATTAATTTCTTTTAGCGAAGCTTTCTCTAGGTTATTGAGGCTCCCCTCTAGGTTAAATGATTGGATGACCTCCTCAACTTGAGAGCGGCACTCCTCTGTTAACTCGAAATCTTCAAAGACGCTCCTTCCCTTCATAGTGTGGTGGTGCAGAGCTATGGCAGCCGATAAGGGAACCCCCCAATCACCTAGCTCAATTAACCCCTCCTCAACCATCCTGTGGACTAGGTAACCTGAGTATAGCTCGTGTCCTGGGAAAGTCCCCCTGGACTGAAAACTTTTGTGGCCCTTCCCGATGTCGTGTAATATGGCCGCCAGCAGCAAGACCTCCCTTCCTCTGTCACCAATCCTCTTGTGGTAACCCCTCCTCAAGAAGGCCCTATCTATGAAGTGGGCCGTTAAATGAAGGTGTACCTCTAAGGGCTCTCTCGGCTCCTTGAAGGATATGCAACCCACGTTACCACCTTAATCCAAGCTCCTTATCGTAGAAATCTTGGTTTTCCAGAGTCAACTTTATGTCCTCCCAGTTAGCTATTCTCTCCACGACGTTCTGGAGGTTTCCCTCGGTTAATTTACATTTTTCACCGCAACTTATTTTAGCTCCCCTTCTGATGAGCTCCCTAAGTATATATGGAGTGACTGGAACAGCTTCCTTGCCTACGAATAGCTGGATCGGATACTCTCTAAGGAAATTCCTTCCAGAGAGATTCCTTATATAGCTAGACATCTCATCTGATCTTACCAGAGGATCCAGCATGAAGGTCAACAGGTCTGGATAACGTCTTCCCTTTAAAACTTGGTAAACTTCGTTCAACAGCCCCTGATAAGTGCTGGGATCCCTGGGCTTCAATTTCTGGTATTTCTCCTTCAACCAATTCCTTGTCCTTTCACAGAGGTCATCTGGATAGGGAGGGCACTTCTCACTAAGTATTATGTGAATTTCTCCACTTTTTTCGTCGAATCTGGCGTTCCTGCCCATCCTTTGGATTAGGCTTGTAGGAGGGGCTAGCTCAGTTATTAGCACATCGCTGGAAATATCTACTCCTGCCTCTATTACCTGAGTTGAAACTACTACCCAGCTCTCTTTATTTTTTAAAGACTCTAACTTACTTATTTTAGCTCTCCTATCGCTAGGAGTAAATCTGCTGTGAATTAATAAGATATCTCTCTCCTTCAGTTGAGATCTCAACCTAGAGTATATCTCCTGGGCTCTCTTAACTGTATTGACTACTATCAGGTACCTCTTATCCCCACTCACCAAATTAACTAGGTCAAATCCGTCGGCGACGCTTATATTTATCTGTTTAGCCTCCTCCCTCTTGAAGAAATCATCATTTACCTGCTGACCGAACTCGGGGAATACTCTATAGATATATCCCCTCTCCTCGGCCCGCCTCCTAAGTCTTTTCGAGTAGTTTTCGCTAATAGTGGCTGTTAAGATGAATATTGGAGTTCCAAGGTGCATGAGCACCTCTAAAGCAGTTAGAAAAGCGGAGGCCATCTCCCCCTCTAGTGCTACATGAGCTTCGTCGAAGACAATTGCGCTCAAAACTATGCCTGCCTGCGTGAAGTAGTCGTACCCGTACTCCCTTCCCTCCCTTATAGCTGAGGACTTCATGGTGTTAAGCTTCATCAAGTCGTAGATGAACGTGTCCACAGTTGTAAATGTAAGGGCTTTTAGCAGGAACGGGCTTTCATGAACTCCCATCATCTGCCTGCCGACAAAGGGAAAGAGAAAAGAGGACTTATGGTAAGCGTCCTCTATTATTGCCCTGAAAGGAAGCACATGTATGACCTTTTCAAAGCGACTGTTATCCTTTAAGGCGTGTAAAGCCAGGGTATACGAAAAGGTAGTCTTGCCGTATCCTGTAGGGGCTCTAATAACGTAGAAAGGTTTTCCCTCCAAATCTTCATCTAAGCTCTTCAATGCCTCTTCAATTATGACTCTGGTGCCTGGGTTATTAAAGAGGCCCCTCACCAGTCTCTTATATTCGTCAACTAAGCTCATTTAGGACACCTAGAAGGACTTCTAGGTGTCTCCTGCTGAAGAACGTGTACAAAGTGTAGCTAAGCGTGCCATCCACTTCTCCAGACTCCCTCGCTCCTCTCGATTTCCTGGCAGCCCTGTACAGGGTTTCTTCCATTAGACTAGGCTTGCCACTTGATATGGCCCTATGTATGTCCTTGACCAGCAAGTAGGCCACCATCTCGTTATCTCCCCTAACCCCCTTATTGGAGCTCAGCTCCCTCTCAGCCAAAGCAATTAAAGCTTCTAAGGGAGATACTTCCCTATTATTTAACTTTACAGTTGGTTTCTTACTTAATTTCCTCCAATTAGAGGCGTATCTTATCATAAAATTTATCATGTCACCTAAGTTTAGATCGAGGCTCTTCTCAGCTGTATAAGCCTGTCCTACTACCGCCTCCTTGTAAAGCCTAACCGGCCACCTATAGCCACTTACAGCCTCTGAGCTCTCGGCCTTTAAAGCTATATCTAGGGAGAGCCCCAACTCATAAACTTCCTCCTTATCGAGCCTTCTTTTACTCCTCAGGTTGGTGTAGGAAACCATGTTTATCGTGTCCAATATCTGAGAGTGCTCTTCAAGCCTTGCCTCTATACCTGGATATGTCGTAATGTAGTAAGCCCCCCCATAATAGCCGGAGTATCCCCAGAGGAACCCAAGAGAGAGCAGAGTGAACCAAAACGGGTCCATTTCTATCATCGACTTTGGGCCTGTGGTGGGCTTCATAAATACAGTGCTCTTCTCATAAAACTCCATCTGCTTTATTATAGAGGGCATTATAAAGTTTTCAGGCCCTTTAACCCCGAGGAAGTTCCCATCTATCGATCTTATTGAGTTAACCGGGTTTAACTTACCCCCCTTTATTAGATCAGCCGTCCTGTTGGAGACATCTCTGAAAAGAGCTGGGTAAGTAATCCCTTCAGGGAGGTTAATCCCGAAGTTCGTCAAGTAAGCCTTGTTGTAACTGTTTTTATCATTTCCGGCTACTTTAGTCCCAGGAAAATCTTTCACTTTTTCATCCACTTGTTCCAGCACACTTCTTATTATTTCAGGTAGAGAGTCCTTGAATAAGCCCTGATCTATCTCTATAACTCCTGGACCTGCTGGATCAGCCCCTCCATATTCTATGATCAGGGCTATCCCCAGGTAAATTAGCTCGCTCACAATGCCAGAAACTGGCAGATCAATTCTCACCTTAATGTAACACCACCTCCTTACCCCAAGGCAAATTTAGTTCGAACCAGCTTAGTTCTCCGGAGACCTCTACCTCCCCCTTGGGGTAGTAATAAGGGACTCTCTCGGCCTTAGCGTAATTGCCAATTTCCTGCTCCCTCCAGTCCACGACGTAAAGCACAGTGCCATTGCCTCTAACCTTGTAATCTTTTAGGTAGAAAGAAAACCTCGTCTTAGCGCTTTCTCCCCTCTTAAGGGAAGCATCCCCAACATAGACCGAGTCCACAGAGACTACAGATTCTCTAGACCCTATTCTGGATATCCCCCAAGCGGCCCTCTCCAAACCTTCAGGCACCTCCTTCATCACGTAAACCAGGTCTGCTGTAGCCTCTCCGTTAGAGTAAAGGAAAGAGGATGGTAGGGCCGTAACCCCGAAGTCAACGCTTCCTCTATAGATTCTGTTAACTCTCAAATAGCTGCCGTAAACTGAAGGTTCATCCTGCATAGAAACGGCAACCTCCTCAAAGTACTTCTTAAATTGCTCCGTAGCACTGGTTAACTTCTTTCCTTTGGCTACTAACTCAACCCTACCGCTTCTAAGTCTGATTAAGGGATAGGCCAGGGCCCCTAATAAAGTGGTGGGAGGGGGGTACTTGAAGGCCATCCTCATTTTGCTTTGAGGCTGAAACCTGGCCGCAAAGCCCCAGTTAAACCTCACCCTCACTAAGAGGAATTTCATCAGAACCCCCTTTCTATTAGGAGGGCTCCTACCTCCTCGGGAGTCTTAACTACTTCTATGAAATCGTAGCTAAGGCCTTCAACCCCCTCCATCGAGTCGTATACTATCAGGGAGACTTTCTCGTTGAACTTACTCTTTAGCACATCTAACCTCCTAGCGGTCATGGAGATGGCATCCTTGTATATCGGTGAAGTTACAGAGAACGGGTGCTGGGTCAGAGACACGTACACCCCTAGAATGTCTCCAGCGGGGAAGAACCTACTTAACTTAGCCCCGAACTGCTTGCTGCTTATCATCCTTATAAAGGCCCTCACGGCGACCTCCTTCCTAAACTCTAGATCTTTCTTCCCTATTATGGGCTCCCCGGTAAATGAGCTTAAACCTATGGAGTCGAGGTCCAGGTTGAAGGTGAAACCGTAGATCGCAGTTCCAGCCTCTACGTAGTATATCATTTGCTCTGCAGCCCCTTCCCTCTCAGACTTCCCTTTCATCTCCCTCATCTGAGCATGTCTGGCGTGAAGTAAGGGCTCCGTGACGCTCAACAACGCTACATTCTTCACTGGCACTGCGTAACTAAACTGGAACGATGAAGTCCTCTTTACAGGGGGCTTTTCAGCGTACAAAAATCCACCTATATCTTCAATCAGGCAGTTATTCACAATGGATTTCTCAACTTCCTGAGGAGTAATCTGCTTGAGTTTGGAGACGTCTACTTTTCCCTTTAAGTGGTCCTTATTCATAGACTTGAAGAACTCTCCCCTTCTACAGTCGTCGCATATTGGCGCATTCTTGTCTAGGTTAAGGGCCTCCCTAACTAGGAGCTCCTGATATGCATGTGCCAAGCTCTCTCCACTCATAGCCGGGACGTATATCACGTCATATGATTCCTTTTCCTCATTCCATATTATGTAGGGAACCTTTCTGTGTTTGGAAAAATTACCAGTGGTCTCTACCGAATTCAAGGCCTCAACATTGGCCTCAAACCTGACGCCAGCCGATAAGAACATACCATCACCCCCATGAGAGAGACAGGATAGCAAGCCTCCTCCTAAAGGAGCTATCAGAGAGAGCCTCTAACACCTCTCTAACACATTCTTCTTTCGGCATTTTGGGCAGAATTACGGGCTTATCACCTATTCTAACGGCTTTCAAAGTTTTTCCGCTTTTCTCGTCTTTATAATCAAAGGAAGAGTCATAAAGGGATCTTAAATGCCTTAGGGCTTCTTGTATGGCCTTTTCAGCGGGATCGGGGGTTAGGGCGTTTGCTATCCTGTCTATATAGCTGTAATTCTTCTGATCGGCAAAAAACCTCAGGACGCTAGAGATTTCATTCATACATTCCAAGGGGATCACCCCACGTTAACTGGGGAGTGTTTCATATATAAGTATTATTTTCCATAAGGAAATGCTATATGTTCCTAATGATGGAATCTAAAGTCACTTCGTTTCAAAAGGAGGTATGAGATTGGCCGCCTAACCTTTATAAAGTATTTGTGAAAAACTCTCAAAACTGGATATCTGAAACTGGATTTTGGAACCGAAATTCGCTTAATTTTAGGCGATGTCAAATTAGGCCCCAAGCTAACCGCTAGAGATTCAACTACAACTAACTTTACGCATTTCTCCTATATCTGTAAGAAGACCCTTAACAACTTATGCTTAAACTGAATCAATATATGAATTTCAGACTCACAGTAACGAACGAGATCCGCTCCTTTGAGGTTGAGTTCTTTTCATTTTTATACATTTACTGGACTTTATAATTAAATAATCATTAATTTGATAATGGCTCGAAATGTATTTAATTATTATAGCTCTACATTTTTCTGAAAGAGATCCGATCACTTAGGTTCATAAGAGCTAACTACAGCTATTTTTGATCAGTAATTTTTATCTTATTAACTTTTCACATTTAAGCTTATACTTCCTCACTTCCTACAATCTATATAAATAATTATTTTAGCCTTATTAAGCTCATTACGATAAATTTTAATTGGGAAAAAGCGGTGATCCTCAAGCGCATAACGCTATAATAAATTAATTAAAAGATTTTTCTTAATAACGCAGTTACTTTTATATAAGGGATGTTACTAGCCATTTAAATTTAATAAGCTAGTGAATTAGCTTAGAAATGCTAAACTTTCATCCGTGAGAACAGCTTCAGCAAATAATAAAAGGTTATAAAAGTCGCATAGTACAGATACCTGATTGATCATGGGAGCTAGCGACACCCTCTCAAGGCAAAGGAAGGGAGATAATGTCGATAAGGGCTTTGTCTTCTTAGCTACGCTGAGCACTGATGGACCTGAGATAGTTATGAAGCTCCCGGACGAAGTTTTAAATGAGGAGATTAAAGAAAAAATAAGCTTAGGTTCTTTCACGATGAGCGCTGGAGGGGGCGAATACGTTTCCTTTAGGATAGGAGATTTTGAAGTATTCACGGCAACATTTACCCTAAGGAGGTCTACCAGAAATATGGTTATGAGTCTAGGTGTTGCTTCAAAAGGCTCTATAAACCTGAAAGTGAGAAACAAAATAAAAGAATTAGTTAAGAGGGTCAACGGTGGGGAATACTCCCTCAAATTAGCGGAAATAGTAAGGGAGATGCCAGAAATCTACAGAATGCTGTAAACTAGCAGCTCATCATTATTTAAAGCCTCGTAGAGTCGAATCTCTCGGAAAACGCATATAAATGACAACGCTAAAATATAAGTCAGAAATATTAGTAAGCGGGGGTTAAGGTTGTCCTGGGCCAAAAAATTGATCAAGCTATTCCTGGGCTTCAAAA
This sequence comes from Thermoproteota archaeon, assembly GCA_027491435.1. Lineage (GTDB taxonomy): Archaea > Korarchaeota > Korarchaeia > Korarchaeales > Korarchaeaceae > Korarchaeum. The sequence goes on along the minus strand of JAOZFG010000012.1, from coordinate 39,637 downwards.
ACTCAGTCACAATCGTCATGCTGGGGCTCGATAAGGCTGGAAAGACAACCATATTAAACTACTTGAGGTCTGGAGATCCGGGAGTCACCATTCCCACTATGGGAGCCAATTACGAGAGGTTTTCAGTTAGAAACCTGGAGCTGAAGGTGTGGGACCTGGGAGGCCAGAAGGCCTTCAGGAAGATGTGGGTGGAATACGCTGAGAGGGCTGACGCTATAATCTTCGTCATAGACGCCGCTGATAGGTCCAGGTTCCTTGAAGCTAAGCAGGAGTTCTGGAAGGTTGTGTCTATGGTCAGGAGGAAGGTGCCCGTGCTCATACTGGCCAACAAGGCTGATCTAGAGAACGCGGCCACCCCCGGTGAAATAATAGACTTCCTCGAGCCCTACAAGCTAGGGGATAGGCCCTGGCAGGTCGTATGGACTAGTGGTCTGACAGGATTCGGTCTATATGAGGCCTTCGGATGGCTCTACGAGAAGCTCACCGGAGAGAGGATCTTAACCCCTGTGAAGATAGAGGACATAATCATAATTGACGATAAGGGCAGGCCCCTGATAAGGAGCCCGGCCAACAGCAGGAGCGTCACTTTGAGCGCCTTCCTGTCCCTGGCGAAGGACTTCGTCAAAGAGTCCATGGAGGACATACCCACGTCTATAGAGATGCAGGACAAGAAGATAGTTATAGTGTCTAACACGGGCCTTCTAGCGGCAGCTGTCATACCTAGGAGGGCTCCAGAGAGCCAGGTTAGGGCCCTCCTCTCAGACGTGCTAAACAGGCTGGTGAGGAGTAAGAGCTACGATAGGGCTAAGGAGATCCTCACTGATACGATCTCAAAGTACATGGTGTCCTACTACTAAGGGGCTGAGAGGTAGGTCAACAGCGCTAAAATACCTGTGAGTATCCCCCCTACCAAGTGGACTAGCCTCACGTAGCTCAGGAACCTCTTCCTCCTTATCTTTGGGGAGAAGTAGAGTATTAAGCCTGTCACTATTACCAGGGCTCCGTAGTACATGGAAAGGGTCGCCAACCAGTTATGGCTCATTTAAAGGCCTCCCAACTGGGAACACGTACAGGGGGTCTAGCTCCATGCCCACAATCTCCTGGAGTTGTTCGTCGTAAAAAGCGCCTACGGCCACGGTGCCCAGCCTTAAGGCAGTTGCCTGTAAGTATATGTTCTGTCCTATGTGTCCGGCTTCCATGTAAACGTACCTGACCCCCCTCTCCCCATACCAGCTGGTGGTCCTGGTGAAGTTCGCGAATAGGAGCACGTTAACGGGAGCTGACCTCACCCACTCCTGATCAAGACAGGCCCTGTAAAGCTGGAAAGAGGGATCTCCCCTGGAAATCACGGTGAGGGAGTGGTTCCAGGGGTCGTACCTGTAAATCCCCGCCTCCAAACCGATGACCCCGCCCTCCTTCACTGCCAGGAAGATCACCATTGGGTAGGTAGCGCCGGCGCTGGGGGACGACCTGAAGCCCCTCCTTGAAGTTATTCCCTGGGCCGCCCAAAGCAACTGGGACACCTCTTCAAGGGTCAGGGGCTCCCTCTTGTAGTCCCTGATGGACCTCCTCCTCAGGATGGCCTCCTCCACTGACATACCCCCCTCAGTTCTGGGAGAGGGTAACTTGACCTCCTCGCCCGAGCTCTGCCTCATCGCCTGACCCCTGTACTCTCCCATGTACACCAGAATAACCGTTAAGGCGACCATCGCTCCAGCTATAAGCAACGACCTGAGGGGAGGGGGGTACCTCACACCATTTAATATGGAGGATCCCCTTAATAAAGTGAAATGGTCGTTACGCTGAAGGTCAACGACGGGCTTTACCGGCTTGACGAGGACGAGATACTAGCCCTAGGAACCTTCTACGGGGACTCCCATAAGATGGGGCCCGCCCACCCATCCACCTTCGACAGGTGCAAGAGGTGCTTCCCCGTAAAGAGGATGGGGAGGATGACGCTCTCAGATATAGCGACGGGCACTTTCTTGGCCTACTACGCTAAGGTGGAGGAGCCCGACTACTGGAAGCTGGTCTCCCCTCCACTGAAGGAAGTCCCGACCCCGGACCTGGTGATAGGGGACCTGACCGTTGAGGTGAAGTTCGTCCTCAGGAGGCACAGGCTGAAGAGCAAGCTGGATGAGGCAATAGACCAACTCATACTCACCGGGAGGAAGGGAAATCTCAGGGCGTTCGTCCTGCTAATCCCGGATTTCGAGGCCTTTAGCAGGTCCATTACCAGGGAAGGGGTGAACGACCCCCTGAACTTCGAGCTCAACTTCGTCACGTGGACTCCCAGGGTCTCAGGGTGGAGGGAGGGCAAGTACTTCCTTTACCAGGAGGGGCCGGTGCCGTCCAGCCTGATGGTGACTAAGAGGGGAGGCGCGCTTCACCTTAGGCTAAGGTCCTCCTTCCCGGGTGGGGGTGGGAGGGAAGCCCTAGCAAACCTGGTGAGCGAGCTAGACCTGCCGTGCAAATTCAGGGAGCATGACTGGGACCTTATGACCTGCAGGTTCGGTAACGGCTGCGGCTTCGCCTTTCCTGGATCGCTCGAGCTGAACCTAAATGGGGGAGCTATTAGAAGGAGCGACCTCCTGAGGTTGGTTAAGGGCAAGGGCATAGAGGAGATCCTAAAGTCCTTCAGGAGGCTATATAAGTAATCCAGGTCGCTTCCACCGATGTCGGGAAGTGAGGAGGCACCAATAAACCCTAAGCTAGCTTTGGGGCTGGGAATTGCAGCCGTTTCAACGGCCAGCATACTGATAAGGCTGTCCTCAAGCCATCCTTTCGTCATAGCCGGCTACAGGATGGTCTTCTCTTCTGTTATTATGGGACTCCTCTCCCTCAGATCTCTGGGAGAGTTGAGGGGCCTGAGCAACAGGGAGCTGTGGACCCTCCTGGTATCGGGCGTGGCCTTAGCCCTGCACTTCGGCTCATGGACCACTAGCCTTTTCTACACGTCGGTCGCTGCCAGCACGGTTATAGTGGACTCCTCCCCCATCTTCGTGGTCCTCATATCTTGGGCCTTCCTTAAGGAGGGGACCAACCTCAGAGAGCTTGTAGGAATAGCGATGGCCCTCCTAGGGGCCTTCATAATAGCTTTGGGGCACTCTTCCCTTGAGCTTAACCTTCTTGGGGACTTCCTTGCCTTCATAGGGTCTGTGAGCCTAGCCATTTACCTGGTGGCCGGTAGGAGGCTCAGGAGGAAGCTGGGCCTTGGCCCCTACACGACCTTTGTCTACGGGTTCTCGGGGTTGCTCCTACTTGCCACAGCCCATCTCTGGGGCGTGCGCCTGACAGGCTACCCCTTGAGGGAGTACGCCATCTTCCTGGCCTTAGCCCTATTCCCCACCGGATTGGGGCACAACTCCTACAACTACGCCCTCAAGTACCTCAAGACATCTATAGTGAGCGTCTCCATACTGGGAGAACCTATTGGAGCAAGCATCCTGGCCGCTTTAGTGCTGGGGGAGCTTCCAAAGCTTAGCACTGTGGTGGGAGGGGCCATTACCTTGTTGGGGATCTACCTGACCGTCTCCCAGCAGGAATGAGGAACCTCTCCAGGTCAACCCCCTCTAGGTAGGAGGTCACCTCGTCCATTAGCTTGAGGTCTACCGGGTAGGGGACCCCGTCCTTCCCTCCGAAGGCGAAGGAGTACTTGGCCGGGTCCTTGACGCTGGCCCTCTCCCCGTAGACCACTTCAGCGATCAGGGCCAAGGCCCTCAAGGCCTTACCCCCTATCCCTCTAACCATTAGTAGCTCCTCGTAGTTCTCAGGGTCCAGCTCGTAGGCCCTCTTAACGGCCTCCCAATCTATTCTCCAGGGCATTTTGAGCTCCCTATACATTCTCTGGAGCCTGGGAACGCCCTCCTTCACCAGGTCGACTGACGCCCTTCTCACGCCCTCGCTCTCTCTAGCTACTAGGTTCAACACCTTGCCCGTCTTCCCGCTTATTATCCCCGTGTGGGGCTCCACAACAAAGCTCTCAAAGGCGAAGCTGAGCCAGTGGTAGCGCCTGGCCGACTTGACCTGCACGTTCATCCCCTGCTGAACTATGGCCCAATCCCCGTCCTCGGTCACGAACATGGCGTGATGATAGAGCTGGTAGCCGTCCTGGAGCGCCGAGTTGTCCACCTTGGCAGCCAACCTGCTGGCCTTCACCAGCTCCTCAACCTTGGGGACCTCCAGCTCGGCCAGTTGCTGGGGAACGCTCCTGGAGGCCTTCCCCTTTCCGCCCACAACGTAAACCCCGACTTCGCCTGTAACCTCCCTTAAGACGGCAGTCAGAACTGTAGTAACCCCTGAGGAGTGCCAGTCGTAGCCCAATAAGGAGCCCAGGGACTGGAACCATATTGGGTCGGAGACCCTCTCAAGAAAGCCCCTCTTCCCGTGCTCCTCTACCGCTCTCCTAACTATCACCTTGGCGAGCCTCTTCATCCTAACGAAGAGCCACCTGGGGGCCTTGCCGCTGTGAAGGGGCAGATCTGCCTTACCCACCCTCACATGAGTTAAGAGGAAAGTCCAGTTATAACCCTTGGCGCCGCCCAATCTCCTTGAGTTCAAATATTTTAGTTATGGAGCCGATCCTAGTTTTCCGGAAAATATTTATGTGTTTTTACCGAAGCAGCAGGTTTGCTGGCCTATTTCACGTCGTCAGTTAACCCTCTTTATATGACAGCTGCAACGGCAGTGGCACAATTTATTTAGTTCACTTGATGTAAGGCATAGTGGTACCATGAAGAGGGTCGCATTACTTTCCCTACTTCTGGTCCTAACCCTTGCCATCGGAGTTTTTAGCACCTTACCCGTGTCCGCTCAGAAGAAAAAGGTCGTAGCCTTTGACCTAACGCCTGGCAGGGTGAAGGACATCGACAGCAAGAAGTGGCAGGCTGTCCTGAAGAGCCTAGAGGCCAACCTAACTGCGTGGGGGTATGAGGTAAAGGAGCTGACCAAGATAACTCCAGACACCCTGAAAGGAGTCGACGTCCTCGTAATAGGCAAGATGAAGGACTACAAGAGCGTTTTCTCTCCGGAGGAGGTTGAGGCCATAGCCAACTGGTTCAAGCAGGGCGGGAAGTTCCTCTGGATCGGGGCTGACTCGGATTACGTGGAGCCTTACCTGAACCCCAAGGACACCTCGTTTAAGGCCGGGGAGCCTAACAAGATACTGGAAAAAATTGGATCCAGCATAAGGGTTGAGTACGCCAGCCTGGAGGACCCAGAATCCAACGCCGGAGCTGGATACAGGGTGATAAGCTACAAGGCCAACACCCAGGGATGGGCCGGCGAGATAACCAAGGGGGCTCCTAAGGTCCTGTTCCACGGCCCTGCCTTGTTAGCTGGATACAAGGACGGGAAGTTCGTGCCCTTCGACGAGGTTGTCTCCGATAACTGCCAGTGGCTCTACAGGAGCAGTGACAAGGGGAAGGTCGTCAGCCACGACGGGGTCGATCCCAAGGCCTACAAAGTGGGAGACACAGGCTCCTTCGTGGAGGCAGCGGCTGAGAAGATACCAGTAGGCAGCTCGTACAGCAAAGTTATAGTGACTGCAGAGTCACTTTACGGGGACAGGAACATATTCTTGACCGAGTACCACGGGGTCAAGCTGAACGGGCCTACCTTCGTGAAGAACGCCTTCGCCTGGGGCACCACCGTCGAGTCAGCCGGCCTCCCGATGGAGTGGCTGGCTGGAATTGCTGTAATTATAGTTATAGTGCTGGCCTTGGCCTACTTCTTCCTCAAGAAGAAGAAATGAACCCCTCCACCTCTCTTTTTGAGGTGTTGCTATGAACATTAAGGTCCTAGCCCTTATCATAGTAGCGCTAGCTATAGCAGTTGTAGCCCTTCTCTTGATGCCTAAACAGCCACAGCAGGTGACGACCACCCCCAAGAAGAGGGGTATAGTTCTCAAGGTCATCACCAGACACGCCAGCGAGATCCAATTGCTCACCGCTGAGAGGTTCCTGAAGACGGACCTGGCTAAGAAGTACAACATCTCGGACATAAGGTTCTTCAGCCCTCACGTCGCCCTGTGGCGTGACACAATAAGGAAGCAGGAGTGTGACGTTGCCTGGGGAGGAGGGCCAGCCCTGTTCAATCAGCTCATTAGGGAGGGCCTGATAGAGCCTATAACTGACCCGGAAACCCTTAAAGTGGTGAAAGAGCTCCCAGACGAGATAGGGGGGGCTGAGATAAAGCATTACGAGGACGGGAAGCTGATGTGGGTGGCAGCTGCCATCTCATCGTTCGGCTTTTCGGTGAACGAGCCTCTCCTCAAGAAGTACGGATTACCCGAGCCAAAGTACTGGGAGGACCTGGCCAGCCCCGAGCTGGCTAAGATACTTCCGAAGCCAGCGATCTCCTACGCCAGGGCCCTGACTTCAACCTCTCACACCAGGATATACCAGATAATCATCCAGAAGTTCGGCTGGGAGAAGGGCTGGGAGCTCTTGGCTAGGATGGCAGCCAACGGAAGGCCGTATGGCGGTTCGGTAGAGGCTCTAACCGCTGTTGAGACAGGGGAAGTCCCCATAGGCATAATGATAGACTTCTACGGTTACGGAGCTCAGATAGAATTCCCCGGGGTGAAGTACGTGCTCCCCTACAACGAGTCTATAGTTAACGGGGACCCAATAGCCCTCTTGAAGACCTCGAAACACAAGGAGGCGGCCCAAGCGTTCATAAGGTGGGTTCTCTCGGTGGAGGGACAGAAGATCTGGCTTGACAAAAGGGTGAACAGGATGCCAGTCAGGGAGGACGTGTTCAACACGCCGGAGGGCAAGGCGAGGCCTGACCTCTACGAGGCCTACAAGGCCACGGTCAACAACATAGGCATACCCTTCGACGAGAAGCTGGCCACCGAGATACTCTTCTCCCTGAAGTACTACTTCGACTCAGTTTACTGCGACCCCCACGACTCCCTGGTTAAGGCTTGGCAGAAGCTGGTGAACGCCTACAAGAAGGGCAAGATAACCAAGGAGGAGTTCGATAAGTTCTCCCATGAGCTGGGCAAGCCTTTAACCTGGGAGATGGACGGCAAGACCTACACCTTCACCTTGGAGTACGCCAAGTCCATAAACAACAAGCTCCTGGAGGACACGGAGTTCGCCAGCAAGATGCAGAGCATATGGAGGAAAGCGGCCACAGAGAGGTACGAGAGGCTCTACAAGGAGATCCCTGACCCATAACCTTCCGCTTTTTTAGTTCTCCTCCTCATCTTAAACAATAGCTTTTCTCGAAGGGTTACTAACCTCTAAGCCAGCATTCCTAACTCACTCTCATCAAAAATTATTGTGAAAATTACGTTAGGAATAAAAAATTCCCAACTTTTATATGCGCATCGTGAAGGCTAGCTTATGCAACTCAAGTGGGCGGCTGTAGCCGTAATAGTGCTCCTGGCCATAGGGGCGATAATCCTGCTCTCACCACAAATGGAATCCTCCCCAACCACAACAGCTCAGACGACCACAGAGGTCAGGAAGACATCTCCTCCAAAGGAAGGTAAGGTGCTCAGGGTCGCCATGGGAACTGACATAGTCACCTTAGACCCCCATGACGTCCCCGACAACCCCAGCATCTACGTTATATCCAACATTTACGAGGGGCTGGTGGAGTACGATGATAAGCTTAGGCTCAAGCCGGTTTTGGCCGAGAGATGGGAGGTGAGCGATGACGGGCTCACTTACACGTTCTACCTCAGGAAGGGCGTTAAGTTCCAGGACGGAACTCCTTTTAACGCCGAGGCTGTTAAGGCGAACTTCGACAGGCTCTTCAACAACAAGGAGCTGGCCAACAGGAACAGGTTAGTTCCTTTCATAGATAGGGTAGAGGTGGTGGACGAATATACGGTCAGGATAGTGCTTAAGAAGCCAGTCGCCACCTTCCTCAACCTGCTGGCGCACCCAGCAGGCATGATGATAAGTCCCAAAGCCATAAAGGAGGGAGTGGACCTCAAGCACAATCCTGTGGGAACCGGGCCCTACAAGCTTAAGGAGTGGAAGCCCAACACCTATGTGGAGCTGATTCCCAACGAGGACTACTGGGGAGGCAAGCCTAAGCTGGCGGGCATCAAGTTCCTAGTGGTGCCGGAGGACGAGGCAAGGGTTCAGATGGTTGAATCAGGGGACGCCGACGTGGCCATAAGGGTCCCGGCTATAGACGTGGCCAGGCTCAAGGCAAACCCGGATCTGAACGTGAACGTCACCAGGACGATAAGGGTGGTCTTCATAGGGTGTAACATGAGGAGCCCCAGGCTCCAAGACAAGAGGGTCAGGCAGGCCATAAACTTGGCCATAGATAGGGAGGCGATAGTGGAGAAGATACTTCACGGGGTGGGCAGGGTCGCCAAGAGCGTGCTGGCTGAAGAGGTGATAGGGTTCTACGACACCGGGAAGATAAGGTACGATCCTGAGAAGGCCAAGCAGCTGATAAAGGAGGCCGGAGCCGAGGGACTTCAGGTGAACCTTTGGACCCCCAAGGGCAGATACCCAGGGGACTACGAAGCGGCTCAGGCTGTAGCTCAATACCTGGAGGCCATAGGCCTCAAGGTCAAGCTCAGGACCTGGGAGTGGGGAAGCTACGTGGCTGAGCTCCTCAAGAAGCCTGAGGAGGCAAGCCCCGAGAGGGACCTCTTCCTGATAGGCTGGGCTCCCAGCACTGGCGAGTACATAGGGGTTTTCAGGCCCCTCTTCCTCAGCGAGAGCATCCCCAAGTTCAACCTCTGGTTCTACGAGAACCCGAAGGTTGACGAGCTGATAAAACAGGCTGAGCACGCTCCCAGGGATAAGATAGTCGAGTACACCAAGAAGATACAGGAGATACTGCTTGACGACCTCCCGGCCATCCCGATATACAACCCAGGGGACGTGGTGGTCTACAGGAAGGGGATAAGGGGCCTCTACTACATACCCACAGAGGTCATACTGACTAAGTACGCCTACTTCGAGGGCTAGGCCCTTCCCCCATTTTTTGAGGGGTGAAGATGTCCCTGGGTAGGTACGTGCTGAGGAGGCTGCTTCTCTCCATACCCACCATACTGGGGGTTAGCGTCATAGTCTTCCTGATGATACACATGCTTCCAGGCGATCCGGCACAGCTGCTGGCCCCACCTGAGGCAACCATGGAGGAAGTGGAGATAATAAGGAGGAGGCTCGGGCTGGACAGGCCCCTATGGGAGCAGTACCTGATCTTCATGGGCAGGGCCCTCAGGGGGGAGTTCGGGGAGTCACTCTTCACCGGTCACAGGGTAAGTGAGCTGCTATGGCCTGCTTACCTGAACACACTTACCCTATCAGTGCTGGCTATGACCTTCGGAATCGTGGCAGGCGTTCTAATGGGGATATACGCTGCATTAAAGCCCAACACCCCGAGGGATCAGGCGGTCACCTCCCTCTCTTTAATGGGCCTGTCCATGCCCGTCTTCTGGTTGGGACTCATACTGATAGAGGTTTTCTCAGTCTGGCTCAGGCTCTTTCCCAGCGGGGGGAGCGGCTCTATCAGACACTTGGTATTACCCTCCCTGACCTTAGGCCTCATAGGGGCTGCCTACGTGGGAAGGGCCACCAGGGCTAGCATGCTGGAGGTGCTGTCCGAGGACTACATAAGGACTGCTAAGGCCTACGGGCTCCCTCGCAGGAAGGTCATATACGTTTACGCCCTGAGGAACGCCCTAATACCTGTTGTCACGGTGGCGGGGCTCATATTCGGTTACATGATGGCCGGGGCCGTACTGACGGAGACCGTTTTCAGTTACCCAGGGCTTGGAAGGCTTATAGTCAACGCCATATTCGCTAGAGACTATCCGGTGGTCCAAGCAGGAATTCTAGTGGTGTCCATAACTTTCGTGATGATAAACACGGCTGTCGACATACTCTACGCCTTGATAAACCCGAGGATAAGGCTTGAGTAGGTGATGGGATGGAGAGCAGGCTAGTCAGGAGGGCTTTAAGGAACAGGAACGTGAAGGTGGGCGGCCTCATAGTCCTGGCCTTCGCCCTCATAGGGATCCTGGCCCCTTTTATATCTCCTTACGACCCGACTAAGGGGGAGCTCAGGGACAGCTTATTGCCGCCGAGCCCGGAGCACCCCTTCGGCACTGATCAGCTGGGCAGGGACATACTCAGCAGGGTTATCTGGGGGGCTAGAACTTCTCTCATAGTGGCCACGGCCAGCGTCCTCCTGGCTGTAGTAGCCGGGGTCGTGGTGGGAGGCCTTTCAGCCTACTTGGGAGGATGGGTAGACGAGCTTATAACCAGGGTCATAGACATAATGCTGGCGTTCCCCGACATCCTCTTAGCCCTCTTCGTAGCTGCTGTGGTGGGCCCCGGCCTAGAGAACGTCATACTGGCGGTGGCCCTCTACAACTTCCCGCAGTTCGTCAGGATAATGAGGGGGTCAGCCCTACAGGTCAAGGAGATGGAGTACGTGGAGGCTGCTAGGGCGATAGGGGAGAGCAGCTTCAACGTGTTCTTCAGGTACCTGATGCCCAACGCCTTAGCTCCCGTGATAATACACGCCACCTTAAGGACGGCGGCCTCCATACTCACAGCAGCAGGTCTAAGCTTTCTAGGCCTTGGCGTACAACCGCCGACGCCGGAGTGGGGGCAGATGATGAGCGACGCCAGGACCTACCTGGTCACAGCGCCTCACGTTTGGGTCTTCCCCGGGGTGGCCCTCTTCGTCACGGTCCTTGGTTTCAACCTGTTCGGCGACGGGCTGAACGACGTCCTAAACCCGAAGGTGGAGGTGTGAACTTGCTGGAGGTTAAGGGGCTAGCGGTGGACTACTACACTGAAGAGGGAATAGTTCACGCCCTTCAAGGTGTGAGCTTGGAGGTGAGGCCTGGGGAAACCCTCTCCCTGGTCGGAGAGTCAGGAAGCGGCAAGAGCACCCTTGCCTTGGCGGTGCTGGGCCTGCTTCCAAGGAGGGCGAGGGTAAGCGGCAGCATAATTTTCAGGGGACAGAACCTCCTTTCCCTGAGCGAGGAGGAAATGAGGAAATTAAGAGGGGACAGGATAACTGTGGTCTTTCAGGAGCCCTTGACGGCGTTGAACCCGGTTTTCACGGTCGGCAGGTTCCTTAAGGACGTTTACCTAACTCACAAAGGGGGGAGTGAGAGGGAAGCTGAGGAGAGGGCCCTTGAAATGCTAAGAAAGGTCAAGGTCCCAGCGCCCGAGAAGGTCTTGAACAGCTACCCCCATGAGCTGAGCGGGGGGATGAGGCAGAGGGTCTTGATAGCCGCCTCCCTAATTAACGAGCCAGACCTCGTGATAATGGACGAGCCCACCTCAGCCCTTGACGTTAGCGTCCAGGCCCAGATAATAAGGCTGATATACGAGCTCAAGGAGCAGGTCAAGGCCTCCTTCATCTTCATAACCCATAACCTGGGGGTGGCGGCCTCAGTAGGTGATAGGATAGCTGTAATGTATGCGGGCAAGGTCATGGAGGTGGCCAGCAAGGGGGAGCTCTTCTCAAACCCCCTGCACCCCTACACCAAGGGGCTGCTGGCCAGCGTCCCCAGGGTTAGTGGAGGGGAGGTGAAGCCAATCCCCGGCACGGTGCCGGACCTCAGGAACCCGCCCCCAGGCTGCAGGTTCCACCCCAGGTGTCCCTACAGGTTTGAACCCTGCGATAAGGAGGTGCCCGAGCTTAAAGAGGTTGAGAAGGGCCACTGGGTGGCCTGTTACCTCTGGAGGTGATCCCATGCTTCTCAGGGTTGAAAACCTGGTGAAGCACTACGTATCGGGGGGCTTTCTCAGGGAGAAAGAGGTGGTCAGGGCCGTGGACGGGGTCTCCTTCACCCTGTCAGAGGGGGAGACCCTCGGCCTAGTCGGGGAGTCCGGAAGCGGCAAGAGCACCGTTGGTAAGACCGTTCTAAGGCTTACAGAGCCAACTTCAGGCTCCATATTCTTCAAGGGGGAGGACATAACCAAGAGGAAGGACATGAGACCCCTAAGGAAGGAGATGCAGATAGTGTACCAGGACCCTCTCTCCAGCATGAACCCCAGGATGAGGGTCATAGACGTCGTGGGCAGGCCCCTGGAGATACACGGCCTAGTCAAGGGGAGGAAGGAGAAAGAGGAGAAGGTTTCAGAGCTGCTGGAGAGGGTGGGCCTCTCTCCAGACATGATGTATAGGTATCCCCACGAGTTCTCTGGTGGGCAGAGGCAAAGAATAGCTATAGCCAGGGCCTTGGCCCCGGGGCCAAGCTTCATTGTGCTTGATGAGCCCACTTCAGCGTTGGACGTAAGCGTTCAGGCTCAAATCCTTAACCTGCTGAGGGGCCTGCAGGAGGAGACAGGGGTTAGTTACCTTTTCATAAGCCATGACCTGGCAGTGGTTAGGAACGTGAGCCACAGGGTGGCTGTGATGTACGCTGGCAGGATCGTGGAGCTAGCCGACGTTCAGGAGCTCTTCTCAAACCCCCTGCACCCCTACACCAAGGGGCTGCTGGCCAGCGTCCTGGAGCCGTCACCTGATGCTAGGGCCCCAGAGGAGGTCATGCCAGGTGAACCACCAGATCCCAGGAACCCGCCCCCAGGCTGCAGGTTCCACCCCAGGTGTCCCTACAGGTTTGAACCCTGCGATAAGGAGGTGCCCGAGCTTAAAGAGGTTGAGAAGGGCCACTGGGTGGCCTGTCACCTCTACTAACTTTTTGGGGTGCTGTCAAATGGAAGCGTGCTTTAACGTCGTAGGAACTGAAAGGGACCTTTAGCTCAGCAGGGAGCGTCTCATCACAGCCATATGTTCTTTTTCGGGCACTATTTGTCAGCTACTTCGCCTCAGTAGGAGAAGCTAAGAGGCAGCGGGGAAGTAATATAGAGAGATGGTACAGAGCACGAAGCCACCTAGTCAATCATGTGATCAGGTCAGGGGCGAGAGCTACAGTCATGAGACAGATAGGCTTAGTCTATTTAAACGAAAGCTGCTATAACTAGCAGGGCTTCAGTTCACTAAGTCACATTATCACGTTACTCAAGAAGGGTAGCGGTGTACTGTGATGAAAAGTGCTTTAAGTGACAGCGCTTCAGGTAGTTTACAACACCTTTACCCCTAGCCTCTTGGCCCTCGACCTCATCCTCCTGTCAAATGTGGCCAGGGGAATGCCCTCCTCAGCGGCCACCCCTATGACCACTTCGTCGTTAAACCTGCTGAGGGACAACCCCTGCTGGGAAAGTGAAGTTAAGGCCCTCCTCACCAGCAGATCGTCCTCCTTGTAGGTCCTACCCTTCTCCGAGAGGACGTAGTCCTCAATCTTCTCCAGGGCTGTTTTGGGGTCCACCCCCATCCCCTTAAGGAACCAGATGTACTCGTAAATGACCACCATAGGGATGACCCACTCATCTAAGCTGTCGAGCAGCTGGGACGCCTCGCTGTGGTGGACGGAGTCCTCGTAAGTGTCGTAGATCAGCACGTTAGTGTCCACCACCGCCCTCAAAAGGTTTCCCTCCTTCCCTTCTCTATTATCTCATCTATCTCATCCACCGTGAGCTTTCGGCCTGACTTTAGGGTTCTCCTGGTTCTCTTGACCTTCTTCATGATGATGTACCCTTCCTCGCTGACGTAGACTTCCAGGTAATCTCCCTCCTTTATTCCCAGGTTATCCCTCACCTCAGCGGGTATCGTAACTTGGTAGTTCCTGGTCACCTTGACCCTGGCCATCGTATAGTAAATCCACTACTTGTATAAAAGCGATTCTAGTAATAGCAGGCGGCCGACCTGCTGAGGGGTTGACGCCCACTAACACCTTTTTTATATCTTGGCCCCAGTCACATGGGTGGCGCCCCTAGATGGGATCCCTGTGGAGGAAAATTAAGTGGGAAGTCGACGCTCTGACGGTAATCCAGCTTACTATAGTGCTGGTGACCTTCGCTGCCTTCATGATAGTTCCCCTCTCGATGATAGTCGTCAGGTCCTTCTACACCTCTGAGGGATTCTCCCTTAAATGGTTCACTTCAATCCTCTCAGACCCCTACTACTTTCCATTAAGGCTTAAGTTCTCGCAACATTTTCCCTTCGTTTGGATCGAGGGGATAAGGGGGAACCTCTTCGACGTCATAGAGTACACTGACCCGAGCGGGAAGCTAGTTAAGATAATCTACCTCAAGGGATGGGACTTCGGCGTCCTCGTGAACTCCTTGGTGGTGGCCGCATCCACCACGGCTCTTAGCACGGCCCTGGGATTCACTCTGGCCTTCATCTTCGCCAAGTATAGGTTCCCGGGCTCGGAGGCTCTGAGGGTGCTGTCCATGATACCTCTCCTCTCCACCCCCTTCGTAGGGGCTATAGGCCTAAAGAAGATGATAGTGGCCGACGGGGTCCTTAACATACTCTTTCACGACGTGTTGGGCTTACTCCCCTTCAAGATCGAGATAACTGGTTTGCCAGCGGTGATAATCGTGCAGACCCTCCTCTTCTACCCTATAGTAATGATAAACGCCTACACGGCGCTGATAAGCATAGACCCCTCGCTTGAGGAGCAGGCCATGAACGTGGGGGCCTCCGGCTTCAAGCTTTTCAGGACCATAACCCTGCCCCTGGCTACCCCTGGGATAGAGGCGGGGGCCCTTCTAGTCTTCATATTGGCTTTGGAGGATCTAGGAACGCCCATAGTCTTCAAGGGGACGACAGCGGAGAAGGTGCTGACCTTTCAGATATTCAGCAAGATGTTCACGCCGGCAGGGCTAATATCTGAGGAGGCCACAACTCTGGCCTTAATACTCCTGGTAATATCGTCGCTGGTCTTCATCTCCATCAGGAAGTACGTAAGCCTCAAGAGGTACGCCATGCTAGGCAAGGGAGGGATCTGGAGGCCCAGGAGGAGGAAGCTCTCCATGAAGGTCACTATCCTGGTTTACGCCTTCACCATAACGGTGTTGTTCTTCGCCACTCTGCCCCACATAGGGGTTACCCTGCTGGCCTTCGCCAAGGAGTGGGGGCCCACCATAATACCTGAGGAGTTCACCCTGAACAACTTCCTGGCCGTCCTATCCGGGGAGGAGGCTAGAAGAAGTATATTGAATAGCGTCGTCTACTCATCAATAGCCACAGCTTTCATGGTAGTGTTGGGAGTGAGCGCGGCCTACCTGGTCTCAAGGAAGAAGGGGCTCCCCGGAATGGAGGCTTTGGACCTTCTGGTCACTTTACCCATAGCAGTTCCAGGCATAGCCGTGGCGACGGGCCTCTTCCTCACTTACCTGGGGACTCCCTTGTCCCCTACCATAAGCGGAGCCCCCTTGCTTATAGCCTCCTACACCGTCAGAAAGATACCCTTCACGGTAAGGGCCGTCTTCTCCGGATTAGAGCAAACGGACAAGACCCTGGACGAAGTAGCTTGGACCGTTGGGGCCAGCAAGACCAGGACCTTCTTCGGGATAATAATGCCCTTGATCCTTCTGAACATAATAGCGGGCGGAATGCTCTCGTTTATCTACTCCATGTCCGAGGTAAGCACCAGTATAGTGGTGGGAGACGCAAATCACGCAGACGCCCCCATGACCTGGAAGATGTATGACATGCTGTTCCACGGGCTGACGGGCGGGACCTTCCAGCCAGCGGCTATGGGGTTCATCCTGATGAGCCTCCAGTTCCTGTTCATAGTGGGGGCCAACCTCATACTCAGAAAGAGGGCCACGGCCCTGATAAGCCTGTGAGGTGGTTTTCATGGTCAGCATAACCGTTGAAAACTTGGTTAAGAGGTTCGGGAACGTTGTGGCCGTGAATAAAGTCAACCTCAAGATAAAGGAGGGGGAATTCTTTACCCTCTTAGGACCATCTGGCTGCGGGAAGACGACCTTCCTCAGGACCATAGCCGGCCTTGAACTTCCAGATGAGGGTAGAATTCTCTTCGACGACCAGGACGTGACCGAGCTACCACCTCACAAGAGGGACACGGGTATGGTCTTCCAGAACTACGCCTTGTGGCCTCACATGAACGTGTACGAGAACATAGCCTACGGCCTTAAAATAAGGAAGCTTTCCAAGCAGGAGATAGACAGAAGGGTTAAGGAGGTCCTTAAGCTTGTCAAGCTTGAGGGGCTTGAGAAAAGGACCCCTCACCAGCTCTCGGGTGGACAGCAACAGAGGGTAGCCTTAGCAAGGGCCATAGTGCTGAACCCAAGGGTTCTCCTGTTTGACGAGCCCCTCAGCAACCTAGACGCCAAGTTGAGGATAGAGATGAGAGCTGAGCTCAGGAGGATTCAGAAGGAGCTGAACATTACTACAATATACGTGACCCACGATCAGGAGGAGGCGATGAGCATCTCCGACAGGATGGCCGTGATGAACAGGGGCAGGGTGATGCAGGTGGGCACCCCCAGGGAGGTGTACAAGAGCCCAGAGAACGAGTTCGTGGCCAGGTTCATAGGGCAGGGCACCTTCTTACCTGGTACGGTGGAGGAGGTGAACGAATACCTGCTAGTCAAGCTTGACGTTGATCTGGAGGTGAAAGCCAGGCCCTCAAAGCCAGGGATTACCTTTAATCCAGGAGAAAGGGTCCTAGTTATGATAAGGCCGGAGTCCTTCACATTAAGCGAGCCAGAAGGCGAGTACAACGAGTTCGAGGTGGAGGTCTTCCACACCTCCTTCTTGGGCAACTCCCAACTCCTTCAGGGCTACTACAAGGGCGAGAAATTCTTGGTGGAGGTTGACCCGGACCTAGACGTCCCTTCTGGCAAGAAGTTAAGGGTCTACGTTAAGCCAGAGCTGACCATGGCGATAAAGCTCTAGAGCTCGGTTATCTTCATCAACCCTCTCCTGTGGAGCGCGAGCTCCACCTCGTACCCAGCTACCAGGTCGGCGATGAATGGAATCGTGGAGTTGGCCTCATAAACTATCACGTCCCTGCTCCCCCTCTTGAAGGTCCACCTGAAGGCCAGTCCCTTGACCACCATCACGGGAAGAACCTTCCTCCAGAGGTAGACCCTATCAACCTCGAAAAGGGTGGACATCTCCATCAGGGTAAGCCCCACTCTCTCCTTCCTCCTGTTGAAAGACCTCTGCAACCTCCTCCTCTTGTAACCTTCAGGATCTGGCACCTTGAGCAGCTTGATCAACATGACGGCAGCCTCATTCGGGCTGAGCATGTTAAGGTCCAGGGCCTTCTTGGCAGCTAACGCCTTAATGGCCTTGGCTTCCATTGGGTTGAGCTCAACCAAGAGGAGGAAGTCGGACCTGGTGACTGGCGGATCGACTCCCATGGAGGCCAGGAGCCTCGAGGCCCTCATCATGACGGGAACCTGTTCGACGCTTACCAAGAGTGTCAAGGACCTAATAAACCCCCTGTACCTCTCCAGCAGGCTCAAGGACCTAGAAAGATGCGAGAACTTCTTGGAGAACTCCGTGCCCATTAGGTGTGGGGAGGACCAGAGAAGGGGATGTGTGAACGTAACACTTGAGAATAGCTCCATGTCGCCAGATAGGGCCTCCATAGGGTTGGAGTAGATCTCCAAGCTTATCGCTGCTAAGTCAACGGGCACTATTCCGTCGGGAATCTTAGCCTTGGCGTCCCCGTAAACGAAGTAACCCTCCCTAATCATATACAGGGTATCTTCAGGTCCCTCTGTGACCGACCTGCCTAAGAAGGGGTAGTACCTAGTCGCTCCCTTTCTAAGGACCCTCACGCTTATCTTGACCCTCATCTCCTTAAGCCTGTTTGAAAGCTCCTTCAGGGGATCGGGGGTTATGTCGTCAGCTCCAACGGGCTCTTCATCAATTTTTTTAACTATTAAGCCGAAGTTGTCTACATTTGGTGTAACGTTTTCCCCATCGCCCATTGAGGAAACTTTTTTAGATCAAAATATAAAATTAGGGGAAGCATGCTGGTGCTGGTGGCGTCTGACGTGCACTCAGACGTCGGGGCCGCAAGGCTCCTGGTGAGGTCAGCTGAGCTCCACAACGCTGATTTACTGGTAGTCACTGGAGATGCTTGTAGCCCAGCTGTCATAAAGGAGATAGCCTCCTACAGGTCCTTTTACGTCTCTGGAAACATGGACGACTCCTCTGTGATAAAAGAGGCCAGAAGAAGGGGCATACTGCTAGACGGCAGGGTAGCCCAAGTTAAAGAGTTCACTTTCGTAGGCATGTCCGTGAGCGAGGAGTTGCCTAATGCCCGCGTCGAGGAAAGGTGGGTCCTGCTAACCCACTACCCTCCTAAGGACAGCGACGCTGACGTGGCCTACTCGGGGAGACACGTGGGGAGCTACGTGGTCAGGAAAGTGATAGAGGACATGAGGCCCGTGGCATGCTTCTGCGGGCACATACACGAGAGCCCTACGATTTCCAAGCTAGGGGAGACGCTCATTGTAAATCCCGGACCAGCATACAGGAGGAGAGCTGTTCTAGTGGATCTAGGGGAGCTTAAGGCTCAACCGATAAAGTTAGTGGAATAAGAGGGTTTTCTTAGCTATCTCCCTTAGGAAGTCCTTTCTGGAGAGCTCTAGTATGGAGCCCCACTTCCTGGCCTTTTCCTCGTCGTCGAAGACCTCTATCTCAAATAAGTCGTAAAATTTGCACTTCTTAAGCTCCTTCTCGTTAGCCTTACCGTTATCTATCAGTATCTTCTGCAGCTTATTGCCTACGGTCTGATTTACCATCTCCTCAATCCTTATCGCCTCCTCCTTGGCCTTCTTCAAGTCCCGGCTGTCCACGACCACCATGCAGTCTATGTCCCTGCCCATGTAGGCCCTACTCTCAGTTATCCCCTCGCCGCCCATCCTGTCAGCTATTATTATCCTCCTGACTCTAACACCTCTAATCTCAAACAGCTTCCAGATAAGAGGCCAGACCCTCTCCTCCACCCTCTTCTTGAAGAACTTGTAGAACTCCAGGTATGTTAAGTACTCCTTGGACATGAGCGCCTCTTCATCAAAACCGGTTGTGAGAATCTTCATGCACTTATAGTAGAGCTTTGGAACGTCGGCCTCGCTTATCCTGTAATTGGCAGCCCTCATCCTCCTAATCGCATACTCTATCGCCTCTTCCACGGCCTTCTCTATCTCTCCCAGCAGCCTGTACTCCTCACATTCCCTCTGTAGCATTCCCCTGCACCTAGCAAACTTCCTCAGGAGTGTGAAGGGGTTTAATATAAGGAGCATGGAGGGACGCTCCCCTAATAAGGGAAGCCCTCCTCATAAAAAAGTTGGGGATCACATGACCTCGCTGACGGCTAGGCCGGGTATCTTCACCTTGTTGTAGACCCAGTCCAGCACCTTCAACGATAGGGTTATCCAGACAAAGTAGATGAGGCCTATGAACAGGTAAACTTCTAGGGGCCTGAAGGTCTGAGCTGAGATGCTGACGGCGACGTTGGTGAGCTCTCTTATCCCGATTACTATGAGAGCTGATGTGCTGAGGCCTAGAGAGACGTATTCGTTGGTCCAAGGGGGTATGACAATCCTCAAGGCTTGAGGGAGCACCACATGCCTTAAGGTCTGGGGGAAGGTCATTCCCAGTGACTTGGCAGCTATCAACTGGTCCTTAAACACGGCTTCTATCGCCCCCTTGAAGTAACCTTTTTGGTAGGCGCCGCTGTTCAACATAAGGGTCAATGAGCCGGCGGTCAGGGCGTCCCACTTCACCCCTGTAATGGCTGGTATCGAATAGTAGAAGATCAGCAGCTGCACTATCAGGGGGCTACCCCTGAAGAACTCCACGTACGAGTTTATTATGATCTTCAGCAGCTTCCCACCGTAGACGTCCCCCAAGGCTGAGAGAACGCCTAAGACCACTCCTCCAGCTAAGCCCACTAAAGTCATAGTGACCGTGACGTAGAAGCCCTCAATTATGAACTGGCTGTACTCTAATATGAAGTACATTCAGACACCGCCCAAAAGCCTGCCCAGGAACTCCCTCGCCCTTTCAGTCTTCGGGCTCTTGAGCATCTGCTCCGGAGGCCCGCTCTCAACTATCCTCCCTGAGTCCATAAGTACTATCTCGTCAGCCACCTCCTTGGCGAAGCCTATCTCGTGGGTGACCACCAACATGGTTATGCCCCTCCTGGCTAGATCCTTCATTACGTCTATCACCTCCCATGTGAGCTCTATGTCCAGAGATGCAGTTGGCTCGTCGAACAGGATTATGTCCGGGTCCATGGCAAGGGCCCTGGCTATGCCCACCCTCTGTTGCTGCCCTCCCGAGAGCTGGGCTGGGTAGTAGTCAGCCCACTCATCCATCCTGACCAGTTTGAGGGTCTCCATTGCCTTTTTAGTGGCCTCCTCGTCACTCATCTTCAAAACAACTTTCAAACCTAACTTCACGTTCTCCAAGGCAGTTAGGTGTCTGAATAAGCTCGGATCCTGGAAGACGAAGCCTATCTTGGCCCTGATCATGTTTAGGTTTAGGTTCTCCCCGTAAACGTCCTTTCCCTCGAAGAAGACTTTGCCCTCGGTAGGGGGTTCCAGAAGCCCCATTATCCTTAGGAAGGTGGACTTACCCGAGCCGCTAGGCCCTATTATGACCTTGGTCTCCCCCTTATTTATTGAGAAGTCTATCCCCTTCAGGACCTCTAGGTCCCCGTAAACCTTCCTCAAACCCTTACAGGCCAGAACCTCCATAAGATCACCTCAACCCGTACTTGGTCTTCAGCCTGGAGCCCCACTTGTCCAGGTAGTTGGCTATCGGGAAGGTCATCAGTATGTAGAGAACGGCGGCCATCAAGTAGGGAAAAACGAAGGATCTAGAGGCCTTCCTTAGTATGTCAGCGTGCTTCGTAAGCTCTAGGACGCCTAGAATGAATGCGTAGGACGAATCCTTTATCAACAGGGATATCTCGCTTCCCAGCCCTGGGAGGGCGACTATGAAGGCCTGGGGCAGTATAACGTACCTGAATGCCTCTGTCTTAGTCATCCCCAGGGAAAGGGCGGCCATCATCTGCTGCTTGTCTACGCTGTTTATCGCACCCCTGAATATCTGAGACTGAAAAGCCCCGCTTCTAAGTCCTAAAGCGACAACTGCGCAGGTGAAGGGGTCCTTTAGGAAGGGCACGAACCCTCCTAGCCCGAAGTAGAACAGGAGCATGAAGACCAGCACCGGGATGCCCCTGAACGCCTTCTCATAGGCCTCCATGAGGTAGGAGAGCGAAGGGGACATCTGCCTAGCCACAGCGATTGGTATCCCCAGGGCGAAGCCTATCCCGAATGACAGAAAAGAAATAGCGAGAGTGGCGGGTACCCCTTGAAGTAAAAAAAGGAGGTCGTTTGGGTCGATCAAAAAGGACCCCTCAGCCGCTGGTTACTCCCCACTTGGCCCTTATCTCGTCAACCTTGCCCTCGGCAAATAGCTCGGCTAGAGCGCCGTTTAGGTACTTAACTAGTTCAGCGCTATCCTTGTGGGCCACCCATGCCACAGGCCAATAGGACCTGCTGTAAATCACGGTGAGCGGGGTCTTCTCAGTGGATATCCACCAGGTGGTAACTGGAGTCTCAGCGTAGACAGCGTCTATGTCACCCTTCTTCAGGGCTTCCAAAGCAAGCTCGAAGTCCTGGAACGACCTCACCAGATCTGAAGATATCTTGCCCTCCTTAACTAACCTCATCAGCTCGTCTTCCTGAGTGGTGCCGCTTCCTGTTCCAACCACCAGCTTGTACTTGGCTATCTCGTCCAGGGACTTCAGCTTGTCTATGCCCAGGGACTTGGCCTTCTCGACGGTGGTTATCAGCTGTACCTCAGTGACCACGTGAGGCATGGTGAAGAGCACCTCCTCAAGCCTCTTTGGAGTGACTGAGAAGCCGCTAACTCCTAGGTCTACTTCCTTGTTCTTGACGGCCGATATTATTGAGTCGAAGTTCATGTGCTTCCACTTAACCTTTATGCCCAGCTTAGCCGCCACGGCCTCCATCAGGTCAACCTCGTAGCCCACTAGTTTGTTGGTCTTGGGGTCTATGAACTCAAAGGGAGGCCAGTCGGGCGAGGTGGCTACTACTATGTAGCCCCTCTTCTTGATTATGTCCCAAGTAGTCTCCTTTTTCACCTCACCCTTCATGCCACCAGAGAAGAAGTAGCCAGCGGCAAAAGCCACGACGGCCACGACGATGAGCCCTACAGCCATGAGCTTGGAAGAAGCCATAATTACACCTCCCGTTAGGGCCACGTATTCCGGACCCTGTTACATTTAAGTTTTGATATCGCCGAGGTGACGGTCGACAACTCAATAATTTTTAATGAAAGAAACGTAAAATGGATCAACGTCTTTTAGGATGACAGGATTAATAGGTTCTGCATAGCTTAATTACAAAATACTGTTTTACAGAATAACTAATTGAGCTTGTAACGCCAATTATCCTGTCAACTTGCCACAGGCCTGGGCGTTAAAGGAGTTAAAGTCCAATTTTTAAGGTTAAACTGGGCTTTATGACGGATGGACGACTGCCTCAAGGCCAAGGTGGTCAGGCTAATACTGGAAGGCTCTACCGAAGAGGCCGTCAAGTTAGTGTGCGGATTTTACGGTAAATACCCGCCTAGGATAAAGGTGGGAAGGGTTAAGGGAATGGGGTCTGCTCTAGCCGTTTACAGGGCCAGGGATGAGACCATTTACCTGTCGAACGGATCCTATCTAAGGAACCCCTTCATAATACTTCATGAGCTATACCATCACCTGAGGATGTTCTCTGGGCGGCACAGGGGAACTGAGAAACACGCTAATAGCTTTGCTAAATCGTTTATAGAGGCATTTAGGAGGTGTAGGAGGGATAATCCCTGAGGGTTAATTACCACCTGCCAATAATTGTGGGCTCCTTGCTAAACGCTCTCTTCCTAGCGGGCCCAAGGTGGATCGGGGACATTCTCTTCACCCTCTCCTTCATCGTGTCTATGGCACTGGCCTATAAACGAGGGTGGAGGCAGGCCCCTTTGCTCTACGCCTTGGGGATGGCTTCAGGGTTTCTCTTCGAGTATCTGGGGGTGAACTACGGGTTTCCCTTCGGCCATTACGAGTATCTGGCCTTTGAGAGGACCAAGGTTCTGGGAGTTCCCGTCCCCATAGTGATGGCCTGGGGCGCCTACGTGTACGCTGCCTACATAAGCGTCGACGCCAGTGGGTGGAGGAGGGTCCTAGCGGCTTCCCTCATGCTAGTCTCCCTAGACTTAGCGGTGGATCCAGCAATGGTAAAGCTTGGCTTGTGGGTCTGGAGGACTGGCTGCCCGTGCATTTTCGGGATACCGGTGACCAACTACCTCGGATGGTTCTTCACTTCCTTGATAGCCCTAATCACTTACAAGTCCCTGTTTGAGGAGCCTGAAAGGATCAGATGGGGTCTTCTGACCTTCCTCTCCCTGTACCTCCCAATAGTAGCGGTGAGCCATGAGTTCATCCCTCTAGCTTCATCTCTGGCTTTAACAATCCTGATCTGGATCCTCTTCAGAATATCTGATGGTAAGAAGTTATTTGATGGGCCTTCAGTTGATTAGGCAGGTTAGGGTCGACGGCCACTCGTTTCTAACCTACAACAGTTCCAAGGAGGCGTATGCTCCTCAGCTGATGGCTAAAGAACTTAGAAAGCCTGATCAATTGATAGGAATAGGGTAGCGTCGTTAGCGTACTAAGCAGGCCTTAGCAGATAAGGCCTTTAAAGATCTCTCCAGGCCTTAATCTCCATTAACTAATTGACAAAGATCTCCTATCTTTCTGCTAAGCAGGGAGATGAGATCTGAGAAAATTACCTGTTAATTCTATCACGTTCCTCAAATATTCAACATATCGAATCAACTTCAAGGGATAGCCTAGACCATAATTTAGATTAGCTAGCGCTACCTTTATCTCCTCAACCACTCGAATCACCTTCTTAGTTACTGAATCCTCACTTCACCCTGCGAGAGCTCTCTAGAATTGACGAGTCCCTCCTTAGGGCTTTCTGGAGACGAACGGGCTGTCCATTAGGAACCTGAGGGGAAGGTCCTTGAAGGCTCCAGCGTACTCAACCCCCACCCTCCTTGACGTGAGAACCCTTTCAGGCTTCCTGTACTCCTCGAAGTATATGGGGCCCTTGCTCAGGTCCAGCCCGTTGTGCTCAAGCCCTATCCCCAGGGCCTGAGCGAGCCTGGCGGGTCCGGAACAAAGCTTCCTCAAGTCCCTCTCACCCCTAATCTCTATCCTTCTGAGCTTAGCCATGATCTCCACTCCCTCAACGGGCTCAAGAGCCCTTATGAGTACGGCAGTGGGCTCTTTAGGGGGAGCCGTGGTCACGTTAAGCAAGGGCTTTCCGTGAACCGGGTAAACGTAGGTGAGGCCGCAGTCCTCGAAGAGGGGCCAGGAACCCTTTCTCCTCTTCCACCCGTACCCGTGAGAGGCCCTGTCGTTCACGCCCAGATAGGCTTCGGTCTCCACCACCATCCCTGAAACCCTAGCTCCCGTTGTCTCGCTCACCAGCAGCTTGCCTAGGAGGTCAACGGCCACTAAAACTGGGTCCCTACAGAAGAACTCCTTGCCCAACCTCACTCGCCTCAAGACCGGGGATAGTTATAAACTGTCCTCGCCCCTAGGCAAGGAGTGCTGATGCTGTTCGTGGCCGTCGAGGGGGCTGAAGAGAGGAGCTACAGGAGGTTCGTCGTCTCTCAGGAGGTAGACGACTACGACTCCTTGCTCTTCATCTCCTGGAAGGGGGACGTGCCCCTGCCCCTGAGGGAGGCCTTCATAGACGTCAAGGAGTTCAGGTTCGACGTTTACTCCGACCTAATCTCTGAGGGGAGGAGGCTCTCCTCCATGATAAACGAAGATGTGACCGCTCTCTTCAACGGAAGGGAAGAACTACTAGCCCTGCTCCTGCTGGCTCTCTCTTCAAAGTCTAGGAGGTACAGGGTCAACCTGGTTCTGGACGTCTCGGGACTGACCACCGTTAAAATCCCACTTAGAGGAGTTACTACCTGCCTGAGCGAGAAGGAGAAGAGGGTGCTCAAAGTGCTCTCCCAAGAAGGGAGGTGGTCAGTGAGGAGAATAGCCTCCAGAGTGGGGTTCTCTCCCTCGACGGTCCACAGGGTGATCAGGTCCCTGAGGGAGAAGGGCATGGTCAGGGGCTACCGGCTGACCGACGCCGGGGCCCTGTACCTGAACCTGATGGAGGTGTGAGGATGAAGGTTTGTACAGTTGAGGAGATGCGCTCCCTGGATCAGGCCGCCGTCGAGGAGTACGGAATATCTCAAGAGATACTGATGGAAAACGCTGGAATTGCCGTCTACACCGTGATAGAGAGGGAGTTCGGGGTCAAGGGCAGGAGGTTCGTGGTTGTGGCTGGGGTTGGGAACAACGGGGGAGACGCCCTGGTGGTGGCCAGGAAGCTGCACTCCAACGGCGGTCTGGTGAAGGTCTGGATCGTTGGCAACCCGGAGAAGTACAGGGGCTCGGCGAAGGCCAACTATGAGAGAGTCCTTAAGGTGTTAAAGCCCGAGATAGTGGAAGAGTCAAGGCTCGAAGACTTTAAAAAATCGCTTAAGTGGGCTGAAGCTGTAGTTGATGGCATTTTCGGAACAGGCCTGTCCAGGGAGGTCAAAGGAGTTTACAGGTCGGTGATAGAGGCAGTAAACGAGTCCGGAAGGGTGGTCTTTTCCGTCGACATACCCTCTGGGATAAACGGGAACGATGGAAGGGTTTATGGGGTAGCAGTTAAGGCGAATTACACAGTTACGTTTGGCCTGCCCAAGCTGGGAAACCTGCTCTACCCTGGGTACTGGTATGGGGGAAGGCTCTTCGTATCCCACATATCCTTCCCGCCGGAGCTCTACGACAGGGAAGAAATAAAAGTGGAGACAAACGACCCGATGCCCTTACCTGAGAGGCCTGAGTGGGGACATAAGGGGACCTTCGGTAAACTCCTCGCCGTTTCTGGAGCCAGGAACTACTACGGAGCGCCTTACTTCGCCTCCCTCTCCTTCATGAAGGCCGGTGGGGGTTACTCAAGGCTGGCAGCCCCCAAGTCCGTTATACCCTTCATAGGGGCGAAGGCCAGCGAGGTGGTGTACATCCCCATGGATGAGACCGAGGAGGGCTCCTTAGCCCTGAGCAACCTGGACAGGATACTGGACCTGATAAAGGAGTACGACATAGACGTGGTGATCGCTGGCCCCGGAACCTCTCTGAATGAGGAGACCCAAGAGCTCATGAGGCAGCTCGTCAAGCTGGTGGACAGGCCCCTAATATTGGACGGAGACGGGCTCACGGCTGTTTCAGGGCACACGGATTTGCTGGCTGGGAGGGAGTGGCCCACAGTTATAACCCCGCATCCCGGAGAGATGGCCAGGCTCCTGAACCTCAGGGTCAAGGAGGTGCTTGACGATAGGGTAAGTGCCCTAAAGAGGGCCCAGGAGGAATTTGGGGTTCACGTGGTCCTTAAAGGGGCTCACACCCTTGTAGGCTTCCCCGACGGTAGGATCTTCATCAACATGTCCGGAAACTCTGGAATGGCCTCTGCCGGATCTGGAGACGTTTTGACCGGGACTATAGCTGCGATGTACGGGCTTGGCCTGGAGTTTGGAGACGCCGTCAGGATGGGGGTCTTCGTCCACGGTCTGGCCGGTGACCTGGCGGCCTCTGAGAAGGGAGAAGATGGAATAACGGCGGTTGACATAATGGAGTCCCTTCCAGAGGCTCTAAGGCTTTTGAGAGAGGAACTTGATGAGCTTCTCAGGATATACAGGCTAGAGGTGGTTTGATGGTCTCCGGCCCTCCATGGACGCTGCAGGAGGGGGACTCCCTGAAGGTGGGGGAGGCCGAGCTTTCCTTCAGGGAGGGCGCTCTTCACCTAAAGGACCTCTACACAGACAGGACGGTGGCGGTAAAGGTTAGTAGGGTGGAAGTTAGGCCCTATCCCCCGGTCTACGTGCCCAAGAAGGTCACCGACTACCTGATGCTGGAGTTCGACCCCCTCCTACTGGAGGAGGACAAGGAAGTGTGGTTTACCGCCCCTTACGACCTGGCGGTGAGGGTCAAGGGCAGGGTGACGGCCTACCTCTCCCCATTCTTAGTGAAGTACACCCTTTACGGCCCTACCACAGAAGGAATCGTTTGCAGGCACCACAGGACAAAAGCCCTGGAGGAGCCGGAGGAGACGGAGTATGCTTTGGTCAGGGTTAATTTCAGGGTGAACAAGCCCAGGCAGGTGGACAAGCTGGTAATCCCAGTCGCGGAGCTGGACATATACGCTAAGGGCGACAAAGTTTTCTACGAGGTGGTGGAGGCTACCGTAGGTGACTTAATAAACGTGGAGCTGAAGAACGTCCCCCCTGTAGAGGCTGACCAAATTTACCCAACTGGAAGGTCTGTAAGCGTGATAAGCCGTATAATGAGCGGCTACAGAATGAGGTGGTGATATGGACTGGAGCTGGCTCACCCCCTACGTTTACGTGGCCATAGGCGTCCTGGTCACTTTCCTAGTCGCCCACATCGTGAGGAAGACTATAAGGGAGGTCCTCCCCAAGTACATGACCAAGGAGATCTACCAACCTCTTGAACTCCTGATTTACTACTCAATACTATTCTTCGGCATAATATCGTCGCTCTCACCTCTTAACATAGACCTATCAGGCTTGTTGGTGGCTGGGGGAGTTCTGGGTATAGCGGTGGGTTTCGCCAGCAGGACGGTCTTCTCCAACTTCCTTAGCGGGATCTTCCTATATATAGACAAGCCCCTCAGGATAGGGGATGCTGTCAGGGTCGAGGGTGTAGTTGAGGGCGTGGTAAGGGAAATAAACATATTCTCTACCAGGATAATGTCCTGGGACGGGCACATAGTCAGGATACCTAACGAGAAGCTGTTCTCAAGCCCAATAGTTAATTTCAGCATGATGCCCGTCAGGAGGATAAGCATAAATGTGGGCGTTTCCTACTCATCAGACCTTGAAAAGGCCAAAAAGGCCCTGATAAAGCTAGCAGAAAGTCACCCCTTCGTGCTGGTTAACCCCCCGCCGGAGGTGTTGGTTCAGGAGTACGGGGACAGCGCCATAATACTGAACTTCCGATGCTGGGCTCCGACGAGCGAGTGGTTCTCCACGAAGGTCTGGCTTCTGGCCAGGATAAAGGAGGCCCTGGACGAGGTTGGCGTCGAGATACCCTTCCCGCAGAGAGTTGTCTGGTTGAGGCAGTCCTGACTCATTTCGTATTCTTCTATCAAACATTTTTATCTTAGATCAGGCCTATACATAGAGGTGGTGGCATGCCCCTGCTGAAGAGGAGGCGAGAGATCCCTCTCAGGGTTGGCGATATAATGAGCACTCCCCCGATAACCGTCAACGAGAAAACTCCAGTCGAGGAGGCAGCCAAGGTGATGAATGACAACAACATAAGCAGCGTCATGGTGGTGAACGACGCCGGCGAACTCGTTGGCATATTCACCGACAGAGACCTCAGGTTTGCGGTGGCCGAGGGGAAGGTTGGGAAGAACCTGCCCATTCACATGTTAATGACCGAGAACCCAATAACGGTAAGCCCTGGCACTTCAGTCATCGAGGCCATGAGGAAGATGAGGGAAGTTAACGTGAAGCACCTCCCCGTAGTGGAGGATAATAAGCCCGTGGGGATGATAACCTCCAGGGACATAATAGATGCGGCTTGGCTCCTCTTTGAAGTGCTAGCTCCCTCCTAACCTTTTTTAAATTGCCTTCTAATTTATTCCGCTTAAAAAGTTTAGGCCCTACCGAAGTAGGCCTTAACCTCGGGCTTGAACAGGTAGTAGAGTATGATGCCGTTCACTATCAGGGAGATTATCGACCCGGGGTTGTTTATCAAGGAGAGCAGAGCTATCAACGCCCCTAATCCGGACAGGATAACTCCCAGAAGCCACGCCCACTCGAAACCGTTCCAGAGACCCCAGGCCAGTATCAGGTCTAGGACTCCAAAGATTATCGCTAATAAGCTGTAAACCATTATAAGAGCGGACAGCATGGCCCCTCCATGACCATAGCCGCTGAACATGGAGCTAATGGCTAGACCTCCAATCCCTCCCAGTATACCTAAGACGCCGCCAATCCCTGCGAGCACCGCTATAACAGTGACTCCGAAGGGCCTCTCAACCTTTGCATAGTCGAATCCCATAATGCCACCAACAATGCTCACTAGTTTATCTATTAAAGTTTAAGTGGAAAAAGTAAGTCCGTCAGCACCTGTCCTTTAGAAATGCGAGAACCCTCTCAGCGTACTCGGGCTCCTCAAGCATTATCCTGACGTGTCCTCCCTTGCCTACCCAGATTTGGACGTCATCGTTCACCCTCCTGTTGAGCTCGTAGAACTCCCTCACCTCCTCAACCCTGACGAGTGGGTCCTGCTCGCCAACCACCAGTAGAAGGGGCTTCCTGACTCTGTCGGCGTAGTCAATCAGGTCCACGTTCTTGGCGCCCAGGAACATGGCGTAACCCTTTATCACCGGGTAAATCCAGGTGGGTAGCCTGGCGAAGTATTTGAGTCCTCTAGCAGCGCTCTTATCCGCGTAAACCGGGGCGCTATCGGCTACACCTGCTAGGGACCTGTCGTCCTCGGCTAGAGCCCTGACTGCCACTATCCCACCCATTGAGTAGCCCAAGAGACATACCTTCTGGTTTAGAGGTTGAAGCCAGTCTAGGGCGGCCTTCAAGTCGAGGATCTCGTAGAAGCCGAAGGTGGTTATCTTACCCTCGCTCTCCCCGTGGGCCCTGAAGTCAAAGGCTAGCACGTTAAACCCCCTCTCAACGGCCTCCTTAATCATCCTCTTCACGTAAAAGGCCCACCTGCTGGTCGTGTAACCGTGCATCACGACTAAAGTCCTGTTCGAGTTGACGTCAACCCACCAGCCCCTTATCTTCAACCCGTCCTCCGTCTGAAATTCCACGTCCTTGTAGCTTAAGCCCAGGTCGGCTGGGGTCCAGTCCTCGACGTGTCTTGGGGGCTTGACCAGCCTGTATGTTATGAAGGCCAGGAAGCCGTCCACCAGCAATAGCACGACGACTAGAACGATCGCGAGGTCAACCATTTTCCAACCTCCTCATCCCCCATATGAGGACCGTGGAGAGGAAGACCAGGGCCGCCCCTATGGGGAAGAGCACCCTGTAGTTCCCCCCAGCCAGATCTACTATTGCCCCTCCCACCACACCAGCCAGGAGGACTGGCAGCGACCTGGTGGCCTCGAAGAACCCGTAATACCTGCCGGTG
Source organism: Thermoproteota archaeon (assembly GCA_027491435.1). Lineage (GTDB taxonomy): Archaea > Korarchaeota > Korarchaeia > Korarchaeales > Korarchaeaceae > Korarchaeum. The sequence goes on along the minus strand of JAOZFG010000012.1, from coordinate 9,540 downwards.
AACTCCTCCCTCCTATAACTGGTTAGCAGATCCCCGATGACCGGATAGGAGGAGGCCATGAGCATACCCCATCCTAACCCAGCAACGGCCAGGGTCATCACTATCTCAGCCTGGCTTCTTATGAACCAGGCCCAGACCTGGGGCAGGGCGAAGACCAGGCTTCCCAAAATTATGCTGATCCTCCTGCCCACCCTGTCGTACAGGAGCCCGCCGGGAAGGGATCCCAAGAGGACGGTCACGTTGAAGAGGGCCATCAACATAAGGCCCAAAGAGGTGACGCTCTTGACGTAAGCCTCTGTAGCAGCGCCGTATAATATGTAAGCAAGTATGCCATACAAGAATATGGCGACGAACTCGAAGCTGAGCCACCACATCACCTGAGCCGTGTAAAACCTGAGGAAGTTCCTGTCCCTGAACACGCTCTTCACGTATTCTATAAGGCCTTCTTCAGCCTCAACTTCAACCCTAGACTCCTTGACCAGAAGGTAGACTACCAGAGCGCTCATTAACAGGAAGAAGGCCGTTATGAGAAAGGGCACCTTGAGGTAGGGGGTCCTGGTCAGGGCCTTTATCCCCCCACCCCCACCTCCAGCCTCGGAAACGGCCTTGGCTATCAGGATAGCTGCCACTCCAAAGAGGAAAAGGTTTCCAGCCCACTCGAACAGAGTTATGATACCGCTAGCCTTACCTCTCTTGCCGCTCTCCACCAGGTCAGGCATCAAAGCCCTAAACTGAGCTGTATAAATGTGAAGGGATAGGTAAAAGGCCGCCAAAGTTAGGGAGAACTCGAGTAGGCCAAGGCCTATGGAGTAGGCCGTGTATATCGCTAAGGCCGACAGGGAGGCGAGGAGCCCGCCCACGATTACGAAGGGCTTCCTCCTCCCGCTCTTTAACCTAAGGGTGTCGCTGTAATATCCCAGCAGGGGAGGGATGAATATCCCTATTAACCCTTCGACAGCTAGCACGGTTCCCTTGACGAAGGCCGACTCGGTGTAACTGGACAGCAGGGGGAAAGATAAGCCCTTGTTCAAGGCCCAGCCAGTGCTCCTGCTGAATCCCAGGAAGGCAAGGCTTAAGACCACAGCCCAGCTGAACTCCTTCTTCATCGGGGCTGTTGACCTCGATTTGTTAAAAGGTTAGCGCTAGGGCCTAACTCATAAAGGAAGTAGGGGACGTCCCACTCCTCCAACACGGTCACTCCCTTTGGATACCTCCTGTGGGCCTTGCCGGCCTTAACCTCCACTTTAACCCCATCGGCTATAACGTCTACCTCATATCCGTCCCTGTAGTAGAAGACCTCACCGAACTTCCTGTAGAGGTGCTCCTGAACGACCCACTCGTAAAGGGCCTCCTTTCTAACTTCGCCCCTGATCTGGTAGAAGGCCCTCGGAATTATTGGATCTCTGAAGAAAATTTTCTTCTCCTTTCTGAAGTTGACCCTGTTGCCTTGCCTCCAGTAGGCCACCCCAACCAGGTAAAGGTCTTCCAAGAGCTCCACGTACTCCCTGACAGTTACGTGGGAAAGCCCGAGCTCTCTAGCTATTGAGTTGTAGCTCAAGGCCGAGGGCCCCTTCTCCACTATTTGTTGTATCACCTGCCTAGCTATCCTGACGCTCCTCTCGACCTTAGCTACTTCCTTATCTACTTGGTCCGGCAACTCGTGGAGGAACTTATTATCCTCGTTTACTGACCTGGGAAACCCGCCGAGATCCAGATATAGGTGGAAGGCCCTCTCGAGAGACTTCTCCCCCCTTACCTTCACGAACTCCCTGAAGCTGAGTGGTAGGACCTCAACTCTCCTGCCTCTTCCCATTCTCCCGGTGAAGGACTCAGCGTACCTCCTTACCCTCACGGAGGAGGATCCGCTCACTATCAGCACGCTATTTGAGAACCTCCCCGAGTCGATAAGCCCCTTGAGGACCCTCCACCAGTACTCCAACCCGGTGACCTCGTCGAGCACTATAACCCCATCTCTTAACTTCATTAAGACGTCCCTGAGCTCCCTCAAATCCACCAGAAGGTCGCAGTTTACGTAGGTTATGCTCCTCGGATCAACACCCCCTTCTATGAGCTCCCTCACTAATAGCTTCAATCCTGTAGTCTTACCAACCTGCCTGGGCCCCACCACGAAGTTTAGGGAGAAGGGTTTCAGGGAGAGGGAGTCAATCCAGGGGGGCCTCCACCTGTATTTGGAGGAGCGGTATGCGGAGAGGTGAAAGTCCTCCCTGTGCCAGGAGTCGCTGTACCACCAGGGGTTTATCGGCTCTAGCCTCATCGCCATTTAACTGTCAATACATATATAAAAGATTGATAGTTAACTGTCAACTAATAGGGATCTGGCCGCCTCCTTGAGCAGCCTGCTCTCGACCTTCATCAGGGTCTCTGAGAGGTAAGACTTGGAAACTCCCAGCTTCTCCGCAAGCTCAGATAGGGTTATCCTCCTGGGATAATCGTAATATCCCTCTTGAATGGCCCTCAGGAATATGATCCTCTGCCTCAGGGTTAAGTCTCTCCTCCTCACGTGCCTAGCTATCACCTTCACGCCCCTCTTGGACAGTTCCTCCCTCATCTCCCTGTACTCGGGCTCATCCTTTCCGGCCCACTCCCCTCTACCCTCCCGGACGACGAAGGGAGTTGGCGGTGGGGAGGAGTTCACGAAAGCCTCTGCCAGCGGGCAATCGTGCTTTACCTTAAGGACCACGGAGCCCCTGTAGCAGCTGACGACCTTAACCTCGTGAACCGAATCGTGGGACTTGACCCTGTCCACCACCTCGTCGTCAGCGTTAGTTAGCATGACCGTTGACGTGGCCCTCACCTCCTCACCCACGACCATGATGAAGGAGAGGACCGAGCCCTTAACCTGAGGCTTGGACCTGGTCAAGTCCCCCAGCCAGCACCCCTTCGGCAGGAAGGCCGTACATGTTATCATGCTCTCCCCTTTTTGGCCCTCTTAGCTTAAATATAACCCTAGTGTCACACAAATTTTTTTCACTTAACATGTTCGCAGAATCTTAATTACACGAAAGGCGTCCTTTATATGACAGGTGTCATTATGATCTCGGTGGTAGACGCTGTGGACTTGTTCTACCTGATCTACGCCTTTGGCGCCATCCTGTTCATGACTTGGTACGCGAAGAAGCTAACTAAGCCCAGGAGGTGATATCTTGCCTAAAATGGAGAGGGAGGAGAAGATATGGCTGGGGATAATAGCCCTGTTCGCTGTAACGTTCAACGCTCTGACGCTGTCGCCCCTAGTGCCTTGGATAGAGTGGGACCTCTACGGCAAGTATAAGCCCCAGGAGGTGATCAGGGTAGTCGTTAAGGACCACAAGTTTTACGTGGTTAAGGGAGGGAAGGAGGAGCCCTTGAAGAAGGGTTCGATAGTGATAGCTAAGGAAGTGCCGGTTGAGTTCGTGGTGACCAGTGAGGACCTAACCTACGGGTTCGGGGTGTTCAACGACGCCACCAAACAGATGGTCTTCCAGATGCAGGTGGTTCCTAAGTACGAGAACAGGATCGTGTGGGTGTTCAAGGAGGAGGGAAGCTATACCGTCAGGTCCACCGAGTACTCCGGGCCCGAGCACCCCAAGATGTTCGTGGAGGGGGCCATAAGGGTGGTGAGAGGATGAGCGAGGAGGCGGCCCTTAAGAGGTTGACCCTGAAGTACGTGGTGATGGCCTCCCTCTTCCTGGCCCTGGCCGGGATAGAGGGCATGATGATGAGGGTCAGGCTCATGAACGTCCCCTTCATAGATGAGAAGCACTTTTACGCAGTCATGACAGTGCATCCTCTGGTGGGGACCTACGGATGGGCCTATATGGCCGTCATGGGGGCCTTCTTCTTCCTGGTGCCCACCCTGCTTAAGAGGCCCCTGTTCAGCCTCAGGCTGGCCTCTATAAACCTGTGGACCCAGACGATAGGGGTGCTCACCATATGGCTCTCGGGCTTCCTCTTCTACTACGCCCCGCTCTACACAGTTTACTGGCCCCTTCCGGTGTACTTCCCCGAGCCAGGAGCCCTGACTTTCTCAGTTGGGCTGGTGCTCACCGAGATATCCGTCCTTATGTTCTTGTTCAACATATTCGCCACTATACTGGGGGTCTCGAAGCCAGGACTGACCACTAAGACCGCTGCCATAAGCCTGATAATGGCCTCATTCGGGCTAGAGGGGCTCATGAAATTCGTGGGCGGAGTTGTCAACAGGGCTAGGGTGTTCTTCGGGGTGCAGAAGCCTCTAATGGCTGACGGAGGCTACGACCCCAAGGAGAAGTTGCCCGTCTTCGTGGTGGCTGTCTTCAGGGGTTCAATAGATGCGGTGATAAATGCAGTGGTGCTAGCTGGCGCTGGAGTTTTGATAGCTGGCTTCATGCTTTACAGGATGCTGGTGGGGCCTATAAATCCATTGGTGGTGGACCCTCTGATCTACAAGAACGTGTACTGGTGGGGCCTGGACATGATAGCTGACGGGGACGTCCTGATCTGGACCGCAGGCACCCTTTACCTGCTAGCCCCTCTCCTGGCCAACAGGAAGCTTTACGCTGAGGAAGTTGTCAGGTACGTGATACTGGCTGATCTGATAGTATCTATGGGGGTCTGGAGCCACCATCTGCTCTCAGACAGGCCTCAACCCTGGTTCCTCAGGCTGTTCAGCGGGCAGTTCATAACCTGGGGCGAGGGCTTCACCATGGGCCTTACCTTCTTCACAGCCATGATGACCCTGTGGCTTGCGAGGCCCCTCAAACTCTCCCTCCCCATTAAGTTCATGCTGGGCGGCATACTGGGCTTCCTCTTTGGAGGGATGGCCGGGCTCATTCAGGCCAACTACGGCCTGAACGTGATAATACACAACACCCAGTGGGTTCCCGGATTCCACTTCCACCAGACCCTGCTTACCGGGTTGAGCAGCATATTGTTCGCAGCTATCTACGCTCTTACTCCGATGTTAGCCGGTGTGGAGCTGGATGAAAAGCTGGGCAACGTTCACTTCTGGCTCTGGATGATAGGGGGAATAGGGATGGCCTTCTCCATGGGTCTGGCCTGGAGGGAGGGCATGCTCAGGAGAACCATCTACTACACTGACGCCTACCTGCCCTACATGGGAGCCGCTGCCTTCTTCGGAGCCCTCCTGGCCCTGGGCTTCCTGGCCTTCCTGATCAACGTGATAAAGACGTTTGGACTGAGGAACATAGTAGGGCTTTTCCTGCCTAATAGGGAATGACCTCTCACGAATCACCTTCCTCACATTTTTCCCAAATCTTACGGAACGTAAAAGCCATCTGCTCCGAGAAGTCCTTATCTTCAACTCTGATCACTGAGGAGACCTTACCAGAATCTGAAATTATAATCAGGTATGTTATTTTTTCGTCAATCACTAGGAATGGTTGCCTTACGTAATCGCAGTCTTTAATTTCCACTCTCTCAAAAAGGCCATTATCTATTAAGTACTTAACTAAAGGAGGCACTTTAGGTGTCAGAAACTTAAAATTAACGCTAGAATTTAAAGAAATATAACTGAAAGGCCAACTAAAATTTAGCGCTAATTCAGAAATAGCTAGTAATACCTCCTCTCTAGCGATCATCAAATCAAAAGTTAATGAGGTCTTAAAGGACTCGCCCTCCAAATTAACGGCGACAGCGCCCTCATCAAATTCAAATCCTTCCAAGACCTTAATTAGCTCATCAGCTAATCTTTCCTTTCTAGCTAGTTCCATTCTGAGTTGAAAGAGCCTGTTATAAATACCTTTTCTTACAGGAACTGTAGAATACTTTAGGGGGCTAGAATTAACTCTAACCACTAACCCCTTCAAAGCTAGAGATTTCAGAGCTTCGTACACTTTAGACTTGGGAATCCTCCCCCTTCTACTTAACTCGCCTACAGTTAGCGTCCCTCCAGCCAAGAGTAATAAATATACTTTAGCTTCGTACACGCTGAGATCTAAAACTTCCCTGATTAGTTGAAACACCTCTCTCCTGCCAATACTGCTCATGTCTTCCTCAGGTAATCCCTAGATCAAACCTAAAACTGTTTTCCCATCATGTTTTAATAAAATAGCTTATATTCATAATTAAATTTTTATATATAGTCCAATCTATCAATTTTATTATCATATATGGTCGCTGTATGGCTTATTTTAGGAGCAAGTTTTTGTAGCTTAAGGTCAACCTAACATTTATAAGAGTATGACGCATGTACTAATCGATAGTTATGAGCAGCGAGGCGTTATCCCAGGAGGAGAAGTTAGCCAAGCTTAAGTCGATACTAGAGGACCTTCACAGGGGCGTCAAGTTTGAGGAGCTTAAGGGAAGGTTCGAGGAACTCCTGAAACACGTTTCTCCTTGGGAGATTCCACTGGTGGAGCAAGAGCTTGTGGCTTCAGGCGTCTCACCACTTGAAATAGCTGCCTTGTGCGACCTGCACGTTTCCCTGTTCAGGGACTCTTTGCTGGGCGTCGAACTCAAGGACCTCACCCCCGGACATCCACTGCACACCCTGATAATGGAGAACGACGAGATAATGAAGGACGCGGAGAAGCTGACCCTGTACGCCAGGTCTCTAGACAAGCCCGGAGTTAAGGAAGAACTGAAGAAGCTGGCGGCAGAGCTTAGGGGGATCAGGGCTCACTTCATGAAGGAACAGTTCCTGCTCTTCCCCTACATAGAGAGGAGAGGTCTTACGGCCGTTCCCAGGGTGCTGTGGACCAAGCAGGATCAGCTGATGGCCAAGGTAAGGAAGCTTAACCAGGCCCTGTGGAAGGGAAGTGATGAGGAGGTGAAGAAGCTTGCTGAGGAGCTTTCCAGGGACATGATGGACATGGTCTTCAGGGAGAACAAGATCCTCTACCCGACGGTGCTGGCAATGCTAAGCGAGGGGGAGTGGTCGGCCATAAAGCTTGAGGAGGCTGAAGTGGGCTACTACAAGGTCAGGCCCGGTGACGAGTGGGTTCCTGGAGAGCCCGTGTACCCTCCCGAAGTCAGGTCGGGCATAAGTGAGGAGGTGGCCTCAAAGCTTCCTATGGAGGTCAAGGCCTTGTTGAGCACCCTGGAGCCCGTGGACACCATGCCTCTAATTAGAGAAGGGGATTTAAAGCTGGATCAGGGGTACCTGAGGTTGGAGGAGATAGACAGCATACTGAAAACCCTCCCCTTCGAGATAACCTTCGTGGACGCCGACGACAGGCTCAGGTACTACTCAAGGAAAGAGGGCATGTTCTTCCTCAGGACCAAGACCGTGCTAGGCAGGAAGGTAAGCCTGTGCCACCCCCCTGGCAGTGTTCACCTGGTAGAGAGGATAATAAGGGAGTTCAGGGAGGGAAAGAGGGAAGTGGCGGAGTTCTGGATAAACATGAGGGGGAGGAAGCTTCACATAAGGTACTTCCCCGTTAGGGATTCACAGGGCAATTATCTGGGAACCTTGGAGGTTGTTCAGGACATAACGGACATTCAGAAGCTGGAGGGGGAGAAGAGGCTCCTGGACTGGGATGAGAGCTGACCCCTCCAACTTTTTTAAGGGACTATGTCAGGGCCTCCGCACCTTCGAATCACCATTTGGGGTGAGAGATAGGGTTCAAGCAGGCGCCAGACTTGGAGTTCCCAACTTAACTACTTGTAGTTTCACCGGCCCATCTCATCGAGGAGGCGGTAGAAGACCTTTTTAGCCCTCCTGAGTACGTCCTCCGCCTCCTCCCTCGAGAAAACCTTGTCCCTGTGGTCTGCCTCCTTCCTCCTCTCGAATAGGAACATGAACTCCCTCCTGAAATCGTCTCCCAGCCTCCTCCCCAGGGCGTTAGCCAGCTTATCGTCTTTTCTAGTCCTCAAACCCTTTAAGTAGAGCTCAGCCAGCATCCTAACTGAGAAGTAAGATGAGCTGACGGCCTTGTCGTAGCACCCAATCCTGAGGTCCTCCTCGGCCTCCTTCATGAGCCTGATGGCCTTGTTAACAGACAACCTCGAACCCCTCAAACCCCTCTATTATCCTCCTCTCCTCAGGCCCCACCACCAAGGGGGAGATAACTCCCTCAAGCCCCATCTCCCTCTCTGCCTCCAAAGCCGCCTCAATCACCCCCTCAACGACGCCTGCGTCGTCCTCCTTGACCACCACGAGCACGTTCGAGTCGTAAAGCCTGTCCTTGGGGGAGTAGAGGGCAACTATCTTGAGTATCCCTCCATTGAACCTCCTTAACAGCTCCTCTTTGAACCTCTCCACCAGCCCAATCCACTTCATGTCCGCCTTCAGGTCGACCACGTAAGCCGGCATCCCTCGCGACTGCCAGAACGGAAATAAAAGCTTTCATGTCAGTGTCGCTTTGCCCCTTAAGTCCGCTGAAGGAGGGCTCCCGAGCAACTTCAACTCCTGGATGTGGGGTCAATTTGAAGCCGGCTGTCGACCATGCCCGTCTCTCTCCGAGGTGGAAAAGGTCCCTTTCAGTCCGTGAATTAACGTAAGGGGTTGAGACGGCTGGAGGTGTCATTCACTCTCCCTTCAACAGCAGGACAGGTACGTCCTCCTTTCCAGCACCGCTCCCTTAGGATGTTTCATTGGGCCTTGCCAGCCTTCACCTAAACCCCCCGTCAGCTGCGACGTTCACTCCTAGTCGTTCCTGTAGTACACCCGTTACCCCTGTACACGTGCTTCTAAACACCCACCCGTAAACAGCGGATTCCAGAAACCTCTTACCAGACCAGTTCAGAAAGCCCTGGCCAGCAGCGGATCCCTGAAGAACTTCCCGCTTTACCTCTCCCACAGAAACTTCGTCCAATCAAGTACTCTCATGAGCCCAAGTAGGATCGCACCTTGTAGAGAACCGGAGGTGTAGAGGCTAGCGCTCTGTGGCTTGGGGAGAAGGTGCCGTCTTGAAGAGGCTGCATCACCTTCTTATACCTCCAAACTCCTCCTAAACCTCACGACCTCGTTAACGTAAGCTCACAAGATGTCAGAAGCTGGCAGTCCGTTGATCCTAGGGAGAAAGCCCTCGATTTCCAGGTAGTCCCTGAACAAGCTATACATTCTCCCCGAGTAGCACCCGAGTCAACCAGCCCCACGTATTGGGAAAAGTAGGGGCAGGACCTCCATCGCGACGCCTTCCCCTTTTCCCAGGAAGAGCTCGATGTCCCTCTGATCTTAAGGGAAGATAGCCCGTCACAGTTACTACGTCCTTAAGCAAGACTCCTAAGTCAATCAGTGACTTGACGGCTTTCACCAGCCCTCCAAGCTCGTCACCTCGTCCAAGAATATGTAAGAACTCTTGATCTTCCTCTTCAAACCTCTGGTACTCCTTCAATGAGTTGAGGTAACTCTTTAAACGACGAGAAGATCTTAATTGAGGTGTGAGACGAAGAGCTCCCCTATCAGGAGTTCTGATCCTCCAATCAGATCCTCAGATCCCACAACACTGAGAATCTTAGTTCTCAGGGTTTATAGATATGTCGAGACTGATACAACCGGTATGGCCTCCCTCTGGTCATGTAATTGATGAAGTTGTGAAGACGAACCCTTGAAGATACTCTCAGCCTCAGTTCAAGCCAGATCAGGCTAGTCCAGGG
>JAOZFG010000004.1 GCA_027491435.1 Thermoproteota archaeon | reverse complement strand
GACCCCTGGCATATCAACAGCTTCGCCTTGCTAGGTCATAGCATAGGGAGTGTACTTTGGGGTCGATTGACTGGTTATGACGTCGAAAAATGGTGTGACATTTTAGACGAAATCTATAACTTTGCTGTAGGGTTTCACTGAGCTTGATCTAGCTAAGGAGCGAGAAAAGCATAAGATAAGGACAATCCTTCCAAGAAGTGAAGAGAGGGTGATGCAGTTCTTTAGAAGTACGTTAGAGTGAGAGAACATTTATCTAGGAGGCTTAAGACAAGCTGAGGTTGCTCTATCTAAACAAGCACTACTGCTAACAAGTTGGAGAAGCTTTGGTTCATCCTAAAATTCGTTAGCGTATCCCTTGAGAAAATTAAGCGGTTGATCGGCCTACAACTAAAATTTACTGTGGTCAAAGCATGAGGAACCTTAAGTTACAGAGCCCACCGAGAGCACTTACGGGTGACCGGCTGAAAGGCCACCTTTTTAATTTAGCTATGACCACTTTAAAAGGTGAAAAATTGAAAAGAGCAGGGCTTTCCAGGGCAGTCGTGGAAGTGATACTAGTGGTCATGGTGACCTTCTTTGTATTAATGATGTTTACACCTCTTGGTGGCTACATATTAGGATCCTACGCTAAAACAAGCTCGCTCACGGGCTCCACTAGGATTGAGATAATAGGTGTGGATCCCAGTAGGCCCATATGCACCGAGACTTCAACTGAATGGCCCTGTAACGATCCAGCTCTGAGGTCCTATCTGCTTGACAGGCCTGCAATGTGGATTTATGTAATGAACGTCGGACCCAAGGACCTGACAGGAATTGGGGGACCAGGAGCTGAGAGTAAATGGCTTATAGTGATTGAAAACTCCACCGGCAGGTACGCTGCTCAGCACTACTTAGTGGCCGCCTGGTACGATTCAGGCAACTATTACGACTTCAACCATGTGGAGATATGGGTTCTGTGGAGTTTAGAGTTAGCGAATCCCAAGACTATCTCAATAAAAGTAGAGGTAAGCGGGCCAGAAGGTACTCAAGCCAATTACCTATACTCGCCGTGAGGTGATGTTTTTGAGGGCTGGGATCTCGAAGTTAGTTGCTGAATCTCTAATACTTGTCCTTGGAGTGATGCTCGTCATAATGGCTTTTACTCCAGCTGGCACCTACATATTCGGTATACTGGGTATGACTCCCTCTACCTCCCCGAATTACAAGCTAAAAATAGTTAACGTAAACCCTTACGATGATAGCTACCCTGGCTATTCATCATATGGGCCGGCTCTAGCAGTTTACGTGGTAAACGAGGGAGATCGACCAATACCCAGGACTACAATAAAGGATGACAACCCCGGGACTTGTTGGTACACAGGAGGCCCGCTGGTGAGGTGGCCTGTCATGGTCAGAAACGAGACTGGACTTTATGGGAACAGGGATCTCTGGACCACTTGTGCTAAAACCGTTGGCGGGGATGACGTATCCCCAGACCTAGATCCAGGGGAGATGTGGGCCATCTATTACCCCGGAATGGCCCAGGACCCAAATGAGATGTTCACGGTGATGGTAATTGGCCCTGGAGCCGTCAAGTCGATCTACGTTTACGTCCCGCCTTAGCGCATTTTCAGCGCTTTAACTGATGCATTGCCTTAGTGAAATGCTACTGACTCGTCAAAGGTCTTTAAATGGTCCCTCTCGATCACTTCTAAAATACCGTTAGATTCCCATGCCCTATAGTTGGACATCCCCCACCCTCCTTTCCAGGAGACTTCGCTCCAAGTTAGGAAGCTGTTGGTTACCTATTTGGTCACTTCAATTATCCTTAGAGTGTTCGTCTTGGCCTTACCGTGTGGGTAACCCATCGTCAGAACCAGTTTGTCTCCCTCCCTCAGGAACCCTTCCCTCATGCCGTACTGTATGGCCTGTCGTACTGCTAGCTCCTCTTCCTCACCAACTTCAATGGACTCCACGCCCCAGCTTATCGTTAGAATTCTCTTGGTCCTCTCCCTACTGACTAAGGCCAGTATCCTGGCCTTAGGCCTGTGTCTAACCACGTTTCTAGCGGTGAATCCTGAGTAAGTGAAACAGGCTATGAGAGGACTTTTCAGGAGCTCAGCCGCCTCTACGGCGGCCTTACCTATGAACGCATCTACCCTATCTATGGGGTAGTCTAGTTTAGCTTCTAACCTCTTCTCAGCTTCCAAGGCTATTAGCCTCATCCACCTTACGCTCAGGACTGGGTACTTGCCTACCGCCGTCTCGGCAGATAGCATCACAGCGTCGCTGCCGTCCAGTATGGCGTTGAACACGTCAGTAACCTCAGCTCTAGTAGGCACTGGGCTGGATGTCATCGACTCCAGCATTTCAGTAGCCGTTATAACCGGTTTGGCGTACTCATTGGCCAGTCTTATTAGCTTCTTCTGAACGTTAGGGACCTCCTGAAGGGGGATTTCTACTCCCAGGTCGCCTCTGGCGACCATGATACCGTAAGATTCCTCAAGTATTCCCTTTATGTTCTTAACGGCCTCTTCGGTTTCTATTTTAGCTATTATCTCTGGAGGGTCATCAGTTAGCGATTTCATGAACTCTTTGGCCTCTAAGACGTCCTCGGGAGTCTTCACAAAAGACAGTGCTATGAAGTCCACGCCCTCGGCTATTGAAACCTTTATGGCCTCTTTGTCCTCCTCCGTGAGCCCCCTCAGGTTGAACGTCCTAGAGGAGTGCACGGACCTCCTATCCTTTATAACGCCTCCGTGCACGACCTCACACTTAAGCAGCCCTTCCTCCTTCTCCTTAACTAGAAGGACTATTTTACCTCCATCTATGTAGAGCTCATCTCCCTCTTGGACTTCGGCTAAGACGCTGGAGGGCTTTATCTTTATTTCGCCGTATCCCTCTTTGCCCGAGACCGTTACCACGTCTCCCTCGTTCACCTTAAGCTCCTTCCTGCCCATATGAGTCCTTACCTCGGGACCCTGAAGGTCCGACATGAGTCCAACTGTCGCGCCCATCTCTGCAGAGGCCTCCTTCACAGCCCTTATGTGCCTCACTTTCTCCTCAAGGGTGCCATGGGAGAAGTTCATCCTGGCAACGGACATGCCCTCCCTTATCATGGCGGCAATTACCTCTTTACTCTCTGAGGAGGGCCCTATGGTCGCCACTATCTTGGTTTTACTTTTCATTCCTATCCAGCGGTACGACCGGTTATACTTAAAGAGGTAGCTCAGGGTTTATGTAGACCAGGCCCGTGACTAGCAGCGTCTCGACAGACCTTATTCCCTTGAAAGACCTAACCCTTTCGTTTATCATGTTAACGTGTTCCATGTCTCTAGCATGAAATATCGCTACGACGTTGTACTTGCCGGTCAGTCTGAACGCGTGGCTCGTCTCGGGCATGGATTTTAGTTTCTCGAATATATCATCCAGGTGACCCGGATCTGTATCTATCAATATGATCATGGAGAATGGCAGGCCCACTTTCCTGGGATCGATTAAGGCGTAGAAACCCTTTATCACGCCAGAGTTAACTAACTTTTTGACCCTGTACCTGATGGTGGCCTCAGGAACGCCCAACTTCTTGGATATTTCGGAAAATGATTCCCGTGAATTCCTCTGAAGTATCTTGAGTATGTTCAGGTCTAGCTCATCCAGTTTTCCTGTTTTTCCCTTATGTCTTGACACGGGTACACAGTAGAACCGCTCATTAAAAAAGTTAAAATCGTAGTTGGCTCCCTGACTGCAGGATGTCCACCCAATTGACCGTCAAAAGGCGGTAAAGTTACAACCCTATAATTAAATCTACGATAATCCCGTTACCTTTAGATGAATAACCGGCAATTTATGATAAGGTTAAGCGGTTATATTAGAGTCTGCTGAAGTAATAGTTTATAACATGAAATTGATTTTTACTACAAAACTGGTTAGTAATAGGCGATAAGGTGAGAGAATTATTGTATATTAAGGAAATAGCGAACTTCTCTGACACTATATGGGTTTCCAACCTGACTAGGATGGCGTTGAAAGAAGCGATTATTATTTTTACCCTCACTGGGGACTGGGCGATGTGTTGATGAGCCTCAAGGCGGTAAAAACCCTGCTGGAGGATAACGCTAAAAGGACCTGGAATCCCCTGGGGGTTAGGGAATCCAGCTGCTCAGAGTGGGCTAGGGGGCTTAACCTGCCGGAGAGGGGGGAGACCCTCCTCTACACCGGATGTCTCTACCAGATGGTTCCTTATATAGAGTCCTTCTCCAAAATGTTGAAGAAGCTCGAGTCATTAGGGGGGACGATTTTCAGCGTGTCCCTCAAATTAACTATAGGACTCAGAAGGATCGGGATTGATTTATCAAAAATCTTGATGATAGGGGTTAGCAAGGAGAGGTACCACAGGATACTCAGGAACATAGCGACCTCTTTGAGGCAGGCAGGCGTGGAGTTTGCTTACCTCAGGGAAGAGCCATACAACGGCGTGCTTTACCACGACTTGGGGATGGACAAGCTCTTCGAGGTTCAAGCCATGAGGATAGCTGACAAGATAAAGGCTTCCGGAGCTAAGAGAGTTATCACGGTCGATCCTCACACCACCTACTCTCTCAGGCAACTGATCCCCGAGTTCGTAGACGATTGGAACGTTGAGGTAGTCCATTACCTAGAGCTCTTACACAGCAAGGGCTACAGGGGGAGTCCTAAGGGGGGAGTGGTGGCCATACATGATCCATGCTACTTAGCGAGGTGGAACGGAATACTTGAGGAGCCCAGGAGCCTACTGGAGTCCATGAGCGTTGAGGTCAGGGAGCCCGAGTTTACTAAGAAGTTCACGGGATGTTGTGGTGGACCCATTGAGTCTCTGTTCCCCACATTAGCCTCTACTATAGCCGAGAAGAGGCTCCACGAGCTCAAGGAGACGGGGGCTAACAGGGTAGTGGTCATGTGCCCGATATGCCTGACAAACCTGGGAAGGGAGGCTGGCAAGCTGGGTATGGAGGTCCTGGACCTTGCCGAGTTTTTGGGGTGATCGTATGGACATTTCAGACGTTAGTAAGCTTCTAGTTAAGGCCAGCAGAGATCCTGTCCTCAGGACTGGTTTAGATAGGGGGATATCCTCCTACTGGAAGAAGAGGAAGGCCGTGCTGGAAAGGTACCCTTACGTGCTCGATCTTGCCGAGGAGGTCAGGAGGATAAAGGAGGATTCCGTGGCCAGGATGGAAGAGCTCGTGAATATGGCTGTAGAAAGCGTTGAAAGGCAGGGCGGTAGGGCCTACGTGGCTAAGACTGCCGATGAGGCCAGGAGGATAATAGGAGAAGTTGTGGGGACGGGTAAAACTATTGTGAAGGCGAAGAGCATGACCACGGAGGAGTTAAAGCTCAGGGAGTACCTCATAGAGATGGGGAATGAGGTCTACGAGACGGACTTAGGGGAGTTCCTGATACAGTTCCTCAAGACCAAGCCTATGCACTTCATCTCCCCTGCCATTCACATAACCAGGGAGAAGGTTGCCGAGTTCCTGAGGGAGTTCATGAAGGTGGAGGTTGACAAGGACGACATAGAGGGCATGGTAGCTCTGGTCAGGAAGTTCCTCAGGGACAAGTACTTCAGGGCAGACGTGGGCATAAGCGGGGCCAACGTCTTCTCGGCCGATGGGGGGCTCTTCCTGATAGAGAACGAATCCAACATAAGGCTGAGCATTTCGTTGCCTGAGAAGCACATAGCTGTGGTGGGGATGGAGAAGGTGGTCCCGACCATGGAGGATGCCTGGAAAGTTGTTGAGGTGATAACCAGGTTCGGAGGCTACAAGGTGACCTCCTACGTAAGCCTGGTCAGAGGTCCAGCTGCTGAGAATGACTTAGGGCCCAAAGAGTATCATGTGATCTTCCTCGACAATGGGAGGCTTAATGCCTCTAAAGACCCCGTGTTAAAGGAGACGTTGTACTGCCTTAGGTGTGGAGCCTGCCAGTACATGTGCCCCGTATTCGGAGTTGTTGGGGGATTCTGGGCTGGCCTCAGCTCGGCATACTCAGGCGGGATAGGGGTCATGTGGGAGTACATAACCGAGGATGAGGTTCAGGCCTCCTATCATGCTTTCGCCTGCCTACTGTGCGGGAGGTGTAAGGAGGCCTGTCCCATGAAGATAGATCAGCCGAAGGTGCTGAGGGAAATAAGGAAGAGGCTCATGGAGAAGTTATGAGTTCACCTTGCACTCCTCCCCCCACTCCCCACCCTCTCCGATCATCTTTTTCCAAGTTTGATAGGTGCTCACAAAGGGCAGCTTGCCCACCCTCAGGCAGCTCACCCTGTCCTCCTCGGCGTTGGTCCTTCCGTCATCCAGGAATATGACGTGAACCTCTTTGGGCCCGTGGGCTCCGTAGGTCACCCTCTTCTCTATATCGCCCGTCTTGCTGGGCCCTCCTATCACCCCCAGGTACAGGGAGTTAGTAGCCCTCACTACAAACTCCGAAACCTTGAAGGCATCAGAGTAGCTGGGGAGCACCTCATCGTACCCAACTATGGCTACGTGAATCAAGGGGGTCATAGACGCCAGCCTATCCAGCCCGGTGTCTGAGACTATGAACATAGATCCGGGGTCGGCGGCGAAGGCCGTAACCCCTGTGATGCCCGCATGGGCCTCGTACAGCTTCTCCCTGATGAAGGATAACAGGCCTTTACCCATGGGACTGCCGACGTTATACCCAGCTTTACTTAACCTCTCGGCTAGGGAGGGTAGGAAAGACTCTACCACCTCGTTCTCCTTTAGGGCTAAGTCCACGTTAACCTCCTCGACGGTCAAGTCTAAGGATCTTACAACCACCCCTTCACCTACAACCTCCCCTATTATCTTTCTGGCCTCCTCCCTATCCTTAGCAGTGTAACAGTGCCCCTTATTTTCTTCCACGTTCTCACACGCCTTCTTAACGAGTTTATCCGCGTTTTGGAGGCTCTCCCTCCTAAGCCTGAGGTACTCCCTGGCCAGAGTTTTGGTCTCTTCGTCTAGAGATGAGACTAGCTGTGAGAACGAGTTGAGAGGTTTCATCAACTCGATCAACTTTTGATTTGTGAAGATTAGGTCCAAAAACCTCTCGTCCTCCCTTAAGCCTCCAAAGGGCTCAAGTAGAGATCTCAAGTACTTTCCCATTAAAAGCCACCTTCCGCTAGCTGCTCCGAACTGAAAAATAAAAGGTTAAATACCAGTGCTCAAGCACTTAGGGCCCAGATTAGGTTCCTCCTAGTGGGAAAGCTTATTAACGTCCTTGTCCACACTACCCCGTGGTGAAAGCATGGGGACTGTGAGGGAGAAGATAATAAAGAGGACTGCCTATAAGCTGGTAAAGGAGTATCCGAACCTCTGGACCACCGATTTCGAGCATAACAAGAAGGTGTTGTCCGAGATAGCTGAAATCAAATCTAAGGTCTACAGGAACAGAATTGCCGGTTATATCACGAGATTAAAGGTAAGGGAGCTCCAGGGAACCCTGGTTTGAGCTCTTTAACCTCATTTTCTGTCGATTTCTAAGTTTTCAGGGGTACCCTTTATCCCCTGATATTCCAGTTTACCACGATGTAAAATGACCATTCCAGGGGAGCCTGGCTTAATAGGGAAGATCAGCAGGAAGACGGCTAAGGTATCTGTCGTGGGCCAGGGTTACATAGGCCTGCCGACCGCCCTCCTAATAGCTGACTCCGGATTTAAGGTGATAGGGTACGATATAAACGAGAGGCTTATAGACCTACTAAGTAAGGGTAAGACGCCCTTCCAAGAGGACGGGCTAGAGGACATGCTCAAAAGGAATTTAGTGGCTGAGAGATACCGACCCACCTCTAAGGCTGAGGACGTTAAGGGCTCGGACGTCATAATAATTGCTGTGCCCACCCCGAAATCTAAGGACGGGCCCAACTTGTCCATGCTCCTCTCAGCATTCGACACGGCTTTAGAGTCGGTAGGCAGAGGAGGCCTAATAGTGGTAGAGAGCACCCTCCCACCTGGCACTTTCGACTCTTTGGTTAGGAGAGCGGAGAGGAGGGGTTTCAAGGTAGGAGTTGATCTGTTCATGTCTTACTGCCCAGAGAGAGCCCTCCCCGGCAAGCTGATAAGGGAGCTGAGGGAGAATTACAGGATAATAGGTTCCCTCGATAGGTACTCTGGAGAGGCCACCAGGCTGCTTTACAGCTACTTCGTGGAAGGGGAGATAATACTGGAGGACGTCAGGGTAGTTGAGGTGGTAAAGCTTGTGGAGAACTCTTTCAGGGATGTTAACATAGCTTTCGCCAACGAAGTGGCTAGAATATGCGACGTCCTAGGAATAGACGTCCACAGAGTGATAGAGCTCGCTAACAAGCACCCCAGGGTCAACATGTTAAGGCCTGGAGTAGGAGTGGGCGGGAGCTGTCTGACGAAGGATCCACTGTTCCTCTACTGGGCCAGCACGGACAGAGGCTTCGAGCCTAGGGTAATACTAGAGTCTAGAAGGATAAATGACGAGATGCCTTTGTACAGCGCTGACCAGCTGATAAAGGCCCTCTCCATACTGGGCATTAAGAGAGGGAAGGTGGCGGTCTTGGGGGTGACCTATAAGGGAAACGTGTCGGACACCAGGGAGTCGCCTGCCAGGGACTTTATAAGGAGGCTTATGGAGAGGGGCATGGAAGTAGTTGTTTACGACCCGTTCACCGAAGAGTCGTTCGGCGCCCCCAAGGCGGAGAACTTAGAGGAGGCCCTTGAGGGTTCAGTGGCCGTGGCCTTCTTGGCTGACCACGACGTGTTCAAGTACACGAACCTTAAGAAATATAGGGAGATAATTGGCAACGGAGTGGCTGTCCTTTTCGATGGGAGGATGATGTTTACCAGAAGGGAGGCTGAGGAGGCCGGGTTTATATACGTAGGGCCCGGGGCCCCGTTGAGGGTCAGCCCCCTCACAAAGAAATTAAGTTCTATTAAGTATAAACTGGGATAATGGTATAATCTTTATCCCCTTTACCTTATTCTCATTGATATATTTTGTTATAAGCCCAAAGCATGATGGTTCCTCTACTACAAGTACGTTGACCTGCCTCTCCTTGGCCTCCTTCAGCACCCTCTCCGCCCACTTATTGAATGAGCTCCCGTCAAGTAGAGAAGAGAGCACCGCCCCACAATCGCAACACGCCCAGTCGGGAAGCTCTGTAAAATTCTCCCCTTCTACCATCTCCACTATCTCCTTGGCCTCCCATTCGCTCTGGCAAGATGGTATAACGGACACCTTGTGCTTTCTCAACCTGATGGGTTGCTTCAGCTTTATCTTCCCTGATCTCAGGGCCTCCAGCAGGAAGTTAGAGAGAGAAGTTGCTTCAAGGCCCATAAACTTGAAAGCCCTGACGCTGACGCTACAAGAGGATACCACCTTCTCTGGGGAGACTTCCCTCACCCTCTCAACAAGCCTGGGCCTAATCTCCTCAACGACGTCGGAGTAACCGGCCATCTCAAGTATGCGGCCTGAGCACGGCTCCTCATAACCCAAGGTGGTGACGTTCCCCTCTACCCTCTTTATCAGCTCGAAGGAGGATAGGGGTATCTCAGGGTACTCCTGAGCCCAGCAACCCGCGTAGTACAGGATGGAAGCCTTCTCCGGCTTGAAGTCCGGAGGCAACCAGACTCCCTTCGCCTGAGAATCCCCGAAGAATGAGTTGGAGTCCTTAACCTTTCTGGGGAGCTGAACTATGTTGAAGGGGGGCACGTACCCTTGGCCTATGAAGAACTCCCTGACCTTGACTATTAGGTCGGAGATCTTCAATTCCACGGGGCAAGCTTCGTTACACTTACCACAGGACATGCAATCATAAAGGTACTCTAGGAACTCGACTGAGAATTCCAGGGCGCCCGTGTTCACCATGGATAGAAGCCTGAGCCTAGCCCTTGGGCCGGCCGTTTCCTGAAAGCCGGTGACTATGAAAAGAGGACAGACTATATTACAGGCTCCGCAGGATATGCACCTGTTGACCTCAAAGGATAAGTCTTCTCCTAACATCATAACCTCAATCCCTCTCTATAAGCTTTCCAGGGTTGAACAGCCAGTAAGGATCAAAGCTCCTCTTTATAGCCGAGTATATCTGAACGAATCCCTCATCTATATCAGCAGAGATCCTGTTTATCCCCACGCCCAACCCATAGCCCATGGAGGATTCCATGTTGTTGGAGATCCTTACTATCTCAGACATCCCCTTCTCGGCCCTCTCCACCTCTTTAGATTCGGACCTTTTGTGAAGCAAGATAGCTATTACCCAACCCAGCAAAGGGTTGATCACGCTGATGCTCTTGAGCTTCATCCTGTTGGACGTCCTGTCAACTTCTTGGACAAAATCCCTTGTGGACGAAGGGCTAACCTTGAAGCTCCCTACCTTTAGGGCGCTCTTGGTGGCTTTAGCCACTTCATAGATCTTCGCCCTCTCCTTCCATATCGTATCGGCTTCGTAGGGGTCTATCGGGTTTATTGATGTAACCCCCACCCTGTTAGAGAGCTCCCTGATCCTTGAGTCCCATGCGTTCACGCACTCCGGGGGGCCCATTATCTCCAGGTAACCTACCGCCTCGGTCTCGGCTGAGCCCATCACCAGCCCCAGGTTGTGGTAGACTTCAAAGGCAGCCTGCCTTATTCCGGCCTTCTCCATCTCTTCTGCCAGGGACATGGCGTCCATTAGGTCGTTGAAGGTTATCTCGTAAGCCATCCTCTCCTCGGGTTCGGTGGGGAGCTTGAGGGTAACGGAAGTCACTATTCCCAAGGTCCCCTCAGAGCCAATGAGCAGGTCAATCAAGTTCCTCCTGCTCCGATTGACCGGCCCGTCCAGGGAGACTAGGTCTCCGTTGGGCAGGAGGACCTCCATCCCCAAGATCAGGTCTTTAACGGTTCCGTAAACCGAGGACAGTGGGGAGGCCGCGTCCTCAGCCGCTAGGCCCCCTATAGTGGACGAACCCGTTCCATCCGGGTTTATTGGCATGAACCTACCGTCTATAAGCTCATTGAGCTCAGCTACTTTGACCCCGGCTTCTACCTGCACTATCCCCTGATCCTCATCAACTTCCAAGACTTCGTTTAACATCTGTAGGTCTATAACCGCGCCTCCGTTAACTGGCAGGGGCCCTCCAACCAGGGAGGTGCCGGCCCCCCTTGGGGTTATGGGGACTCTGTAATCCATCAGAACCTTCACGACTTCGGTGAGTTCGTCAATATTTCCTGGCCTGATGACTACTTCTGGTCTATATATGTAGCCTGAGGCGTCGTATGAGTAGGAAGCTAGGCTTATCTCATCAGTCAGAACTTCCCCTTCCCCGAGAATTCCTTCTAACTTCCCAACCAGTTCTTCCATCGTAACACCCGCAACTTCCAGGACCAACCGGTGAGAATCGTAATAACCTTTACCCCTAATGTATGGAAGGGGGTTTCTAATGATAAAAACGTTGCCTTTAGAGCCTTTACACGAAGAGTTGGGGGCCCATTTCTTCGAGTTTGCGGGGTGGAGAACCCCTATGAAGTACACTAATTCCATAAAGGAGGCGATGGCCGTTAGGGAGGATGCTGGCTTCTTCGACGTGTCCCACATGGCCAGGTTCGTGCTGAGGGGTCGAGACGCCCTCAAATTTCTGAATTGGGCTACCACCTCTAACTTAATGGTTGAAGGTGGCAGGACTAGGTACACGCTAACCCTCAACGAGTTAGGGGGGATAAAGGACGACAACGTTGCCTTCTTGGTTGACCCCTTGCTGTTCGTAGTCAACGCTGCCAACAGGGAGAAGATATTGAACTGGTTCGGCCATCTGTTGGGAAATTCAGACTTCGAAGTTAAAGTTGAGGACGTAACCGAGGAGACGATCATGGTAGCAATCCAGGGCCCCAGGGCCAGGCAGAAGGTCCACCAAATTCTGGGTTTTGATGTAAAGGTGAAGAAGTTTCGGGTTAGGGAGGTCGAGCATCGCGGGAAGAAGGTTCTGATTAGCAGGACCGGTTATACGGGGGAGGACGGATACGAGTTGATATTCGGGGACGTGGAACTGGCAGAGGAGTTCGTCAGATCCCTAGTGAGTCAAGGGGTTAGGCCCTGCGGGCTAGTGGCTAGGGACATACTTAGGCTGGAAGCAGGCCTCGTACTCTACGGTAACGACATAAACGAGGAGACAAACCCGTTCGAGGCCAGGCTGGACTTCGCAGTGGATATGAGCAAGGAATTCTTCGGTAAAGAAGCCCTAATCAACAGGGAGGTTGAGAAAGTTAGAGTGGGCCTCCTAAGCGAGGGAAGAAGCGCCCCAAGGCCGGGTAACGTGATAACCAACCTAAAGGGGGAGGAAGTGGGGTTCATCACCAGCGGGAACTATAGTCCTACGGTGAGGAGGGGCATTGCCATGGGATACGTAATTA
The DNA here is from genome assembly GCA_027491435.1 of Thermoproteota archaeon. Lineage (GTDB taxonomy): Archaea > Korarchaeota > Korarchaeia > Korarchaeales > Korarchaeaceae > Korarchaeum. The sequence goes on along the minus strand of JAOZFG010000004.1, from coordinate 254,262 downwards.
AGAAGTATTCAGAGGAGGGAACCGAACTTCTGGTCAAGGGAGTCAAGGAAATAAAGGTTAGGGTTCACAAGATGCCCTTCTACGATGAGGACAAGTATGGGTGGAGGAGGAAGGTTCCTGCTCCTCCTACTTCTTGACCTTCCCTAAGACCACGTGACTTACTGTCTTGGCCAGCCTCCTCGTCTCCACTATTTTTACCACATCGCCCTCCTTGACCTCTATACACGGGGGAAGGTGGGCGTGTATCTTGCTCCTCTTTCTCTCATACCTCTTATACTTGGGGATGTAGTGAAGGTACTCAACCAGCACGGTGACGGTTCTGGTCATCTTAGTGGAGACCACCTTACCCACTATCGTCCTGGTCCTGAGCGATATGTTCCCATGCCATGGGCACTTATCGTCATCACATTCCTTATCCGGGGGGATTACATCATATATTAAGCTCTCAGGGAGCTTTCTCAGTAAGCTCATGCTCTCTTCACCCTTTCCTCAGGCCTACCTACCAGGCGATCTCCCAGCAGGGTGTATTTAACCCCGCCTACGTCTATCACGAAGATCCTCCCGGCCTTAGGTATTACCTTGTCACCCCGATCAGTCCTGATTATAAAGGTATTCCTAGTCTCATAAAGGATCAGGCCCTCCATACCCAGCTCATGGAAGTTAGGGGATCTCACGACCTTCACCCTATAGCCTATTAGCTCGTGGTAGAGCAGGTCCGTCGGTCGCCTTATAGCTTAACTCCCCTCTCCCTGAGTATGGTCAGAATCCTGGCCCTTCTCCTCCTTAGAGCCCTCCTTAGGTGAGGCTTCTCAGCTGCCCCTACCTTGAACTTCATTTCCTCGAGGAACTGTTCCCTTTTAACCTCCCTAAGCTTCTCCAGGAGCTCCTCTATGGATAAACCCCTCAGCTCCTCAGCTTCCTTCGACGGCATCTCCGCTCACCTCCTCACCTTTCTCCTCTCCACTCTCCTCTGAACCTCCGCCCTCGGACTTAACGGCCTCCACCTCCTCCTTAAGCTCCTCCGGTATCTCAACCTCCACGACCTCAGAGGAGGACTCGGCCCTCATCTTTTCTAGCAACTCCTCCACCTTATCCTCTTTGAGTACGAGCTTATCAGGGCTTGTCACGTCAGGCCTTATGATCCTGACCCTAACTCCTATCACGCCTTGGGGCATGATCACGTGTTTCACAGCGTATTCGGTCTTCTCTATCTGATCCTGCCCACACCTGTATATCACACCGGCCCTGAACCTCTCCTCCCTAGCCCTCTGGCTTCCGAACTTCCCTGAAAGCCTTATCTCAACTCCCTTAGCGCCGGCAGCCATGACCCTCCTCAGGGCGGCGAAGGCCACCCTCTTGTGCCTCTCTCCCTTGGCTATCCTCCTGGCTATATAGGAGGCGACTATCTTAGCGCTTAGGAAGGGTTCCTCGACCTTCTTCGCCTGTATGTAAGGGTTCTGTATCCCTATCTTCTCTTTCACGATCTCTCCGAGCTTCTTCGACGCCCTACCTCCTCTCCCTATTACTATGCCAGGCTTCTCCACGTATATCGTTATCACGTCCCTGACAGCCGTGCTGGACAGTTCCACTTTGTGAAAGCCCGCTCTCTCCAGGTGCCTCTCCATTAGCTCATGAAGGGCGTACTTAACCAGGCCGTCCTGAACGAACTTCTTGTAGAAGGTCATCACTCCTCACCCTCCTCAGTCCGCTCCTCCACCACAATCTCCACGTGGACCAGCTGCTCTATTCTGGGGGTGGCCCTACCGTAGGCCCTGTAGAATATCCTCCTCAACTTCCTTCCTTGCTGAGCGGCGGCGTGTACTATATATAGGTTGTCCGCCTCAAGCCCCTTCTCCATAGCGTTATGTTCAGCGTTCTTTAGCACTTTCTTGACCAACTTTGCGGCCTTTACTGGGTATCTCCCGGGCTTCCAGCCGGTGAGCTCCCTCCTATGCCCTACTCCCTTCTTGTACCTCTTGAAGGGTATGGCCCTCTTCAGGGCTATCACGTCGTCTAGAAGTTTGTAGGCATCCTCAAGCTTCTTTCCCCTAATCTCCCTGAGGAGCTCCACCATCTCCTTGAAAGAGACTCTCAGGTCTCTTCCAGAGGCTTTAGCCTGTCTCTCATTTAAGGTTTTATAGGAGTATCCCCATGAAGGCAAGCCTTATCCCCTCACATGGATGGAAGGGAGGGCGTTTATAAAGAATGATGGTCCGGGACTTTGAGCTAATCGCAGTTGATGTTGACGGTACCATTACAGGTCCGGATTTGAGCCTGGATCTCACTGCAGTCAAGGCGTTGAGGGAGCTGGGGAAAAAGGTGAAGGTGGCGTTAGTTACCGGGAACGCCTACCCTATAGCTATATCCATATTCAGGTACGTCAGGCCGTCCAAAGAGAGGCTTATAATTGCGGAGAACGGTTGCGTGGTAATTGTCGGTGATGAGGTAAGGAAGGTGGATGGGGGCGAGCTGAGGAAACGCTTGTTAAGCTACTTGAGGGAGAGGGGGTATGAGGGGCTAATTTCTGAGGATTCCTACCTCAGGGCAGCTGATCTGGCCTTGAGAGGCGATGAAAGAATTCTTTTAAGGGTACAAGAGGAGCTACAGGGGGAGTTCCCTGAAGCCGTGATCAGGTACAGCGGTTACGCCCTGCACATCATGCCCAAGGGTGTGAACAAGGGTTCCGGGCTGAAGCAGTTGTGTCTAATGACCGGAACTCCTTGCTCCAAGGTTGTGGCGATAGGCGACTCCTACAACGACGTGGACATGTTCGAAGTGGCTGGAACCTCTATAACTTTACCCCAGTCCCCAGAAGAGGTAAAAAGGAGAGCGGACTTCGTTGCCCCGGGAAGAGGTTACGGAGAGAGTCTAACCCTTGCTCTGGCCCTTCTCCTTAACTCCCTTTGATTTGGCCTCGTACTCGCGCCTCCAGTAAAGGTAGGTGCCCACTACCACGGGCAGGATGAAGGACAGCAGGTATGAGGGGTTTATCACGGCGCCGGGTTTCTTCACTATCACGACCACACCCTTTCCGGTATCCTGTAGCTGAGGGACGTACTCCCACGTTGCCGAGTTCCACAGGGTCAGTTTAGGCGCTGGAACTCCGCCTAACACCTCTATGGACGGATCTGTGAAGTTCACCTGAAGGACTCCAGCAACGTCATCTGGGATTATCTTTAGAACGGGGCTCAGGTCTAGCGTTAAGTAGCCTTCCTCAGCCTCCTGAAGTTTAAGTGGAACGCTTACAGCGTCTATCGTGTACCTGATGACCAAGGTGTTCTCGTCAGGTTCGTTGAAGGAGTCAAATGAGACGTTCAGGGTATCTATGTAGCTGTCAGGGTCCGACAAAGTTACAACGCCGGCTATTCCCGTGTAATTTATGTTGGGCGATACCTGGTAAGTCACGTTGACGAAGTACCAGTTCAGCCCGTAGTATGTCAGGGAGGAGCCGTACAAGAACTTCATCATGCCGTAGACGGTCACGTTAGTCAGAAGTCCTCTAGCCCTGATGTTGGGGAAGAAAAGAGCTCTCACCTTGGCCTGTCCCGGCCTGGGTATCACCAGCACCTGGTATGTGCCCGTTAACCTCCCTCCCTCGTTCTTCGCCGTCACGTTGCCCTTGTAGTGGAGCCAGGGCATCAGGGGTATCTTAAGCTTGTTGCTCAAGTATATGGACTCGGAGTGATGGATTACCCTTATCAGCTCGGCCTTCACGTGAGCCCTGAGGCTCTCGTCGATTACAACGCTAATCCTAGGGCCCCTCGGTTGAGCATCCAGTCGGATCAGCGGGACAATGAGCAGTAGCAACGCAAACGTTAGCGCCCTTTTCAACAGGAGCACCCCTTCACCAGACCCCGCCCCTTTATTTAAGCATTGCAAGGGCTCGGCGAATTAGCTTATCCATAAGGTCGTAATCTCCCGGTCGACTTTAAGACGGCACATTTTTAGTGTGCTCTCTCCTAGTAGGAGGGAAATGGGCGTTAGGAAAGGTGTGCTCCTGTCGGTGTTCTACTCTGGAGATGATAGGTCCGCGGTCATGAAGTTTTACGATCCTGAGAGGGACGAGGTCTTCCTGATAAAGGACAATACTGGTCATAGGCCCTACCTGCTGACAGACGCTCCCCACGACAAGATTGAAGAGCTTTTACCAGGAAACCTGCAGGCTAGGGTTGAGGGGGCCTACAGGGTGAAGAAGTACGACGTGTTGAGGGATAGATGGGTTGAGCTCACCAAACTTGAGGCCAAGGACCCCTTAGCAATAGGCGGCTCTGGGAAGAACATAAGGGAGGAGCTCTCCAAGAAGGGATACAGGGTGTGGGAGGCCAAGATAAAGTACTACGATTGTTACGTCTACGACAGACAGCTCGTACCCGGCTGTTACTATGAAGTGGGTGATGAGGTAAAGAGGATACATGAGAGGGGGGAAATTGGGGAGGAGTTCAGGGATCTAGACCAAGAGACCGTTAGGATACTTGAGGGCTTGATGCCGCTCTTCGACCAGCCATCGCCAAACCTGAGGAACTTGGCGGTGGACATAGAGGTCCTGACCACCGAGGGAAAGGTTCCTGACCCCTCTAACCCAGTTAAGCCCGTGTTGGCCATAGCTTTTGTAGGAAGTGATGGCAGAAGGGAAGTTTTCATGTTAAGCAGGGGTAAGGAGCCCCCTGAAGAACTTAACGGGGCGAAGGTGAGGGTTTATGAGTCTGAAGGGAAGATGCTCAGGGACGCCTTAGATCTGATCTCCTCCTACCCATTGGTGTTCACTTATAACGGGGATAACTTCGACTTCCCGTATCTGGCCAGGAGGGCCAAGGAGCTCGGGGTTAGCCCCAAGCCCATAAGGCTTGAGAGGGATAGGGCTCTACTGGATACGGGAATACACGTAGACCTGTACAAGTTCTTCAACAACAGGTCCATTCAGGGGTACGTCTTCAAAAACAGGTACCTGGGATACACGCTGGACGAGATATCGGAAGCCTTGTTGGGGGAGAGGAAAGTTGAGATAAGCACTTACGACTTCTCCAAAGTGGATAGCGTGACCTTGGCCAAGTACTGCCTCCAAGACGCCGTCCTCACTCATAAGCTCGGAAACATAAACTCTGGAGAGATAATCAGACTCCTCTTCCTGCTCGCCAGGATAAGCAAGATGTCCCTGGAGGAGGTCTCCAGGCAGGGAGTGTCTCAGTGGATAAAGAACATGATATTCTTCGAGTACAGGAGGAGGAACTGGCTAATCCCCGAGAAGGAGGAGATTATGAAGGTTAGAGGGGAGAGGACTTACTCAAAGGCCCTAATAAAGGGCAAGAAGTACATGGGAGCGATAGTGCTGAACCCCGTGCCTGGGGTGCACTTCAGGGTTGCTGTCATGGACTTCGCTAGCCTGTACCCCTCGATAATAGGGAGGTGGGGTGTGAGCTTCGAGACCATTAATTGCCCCCACAAGGAGTGTAGGGAAAACAGGCCAGTGGAAGAGCTTCCGCATTGGATCTGTACTAAGGACCTTGGCATAATACCGAAGATCATAAGGGCCCTGAGGGACGTGAGGGTTAAGAGGTACAAGAGGCTCGCTAAGACAAGCCAAGGGGAGCTTAAGGAGTGGTATGACACCGTCCAGAGTAGCCTTAAGGTGTTTCTGAACGCCTCTTACGGCGTCTTCGGTTACGAAAACTTCCCGCTTTACTCGCCCCCAGTGGCTGAGATGATAACGGCTTTAGGAAGGAAGGCAATAACCCTTTCAGTTAAGATGGCTGAGGAGATGGGGTTAAAGGTCATATATGGGGACAGCGTATCCCCTGACACCTTGGTCATCACAAGGGACGGTCAGGTTAGGATAGAGGACCTCTTCAAGGAGGTCCATCTAGTCTCGGGCGGCAAGGAGTACTACTTCCCAGAAGACCTCTACGTTCTATCGCTTGATTCCGGCGAGCCGGCCTTTAAGAGGGTGAGATACGTGATGAGGCACAGGACCGACAAGGAGATGTACAGGGTGGAGTTTCCTGGAGGGCACGTGGACGTAACCGAGGACCACTCTTTAATGGTGCTAGACGGCTCCCTAAGGCCAGCAAAACCCAAAGCTCTTAGAGGCTACCTGGTGAGGCTTGTCCCCGTAGAAGATAGCGGCCTCTTAGCTTACAAAGTCCAGAAGGTGAGGCCCCTTCAAGTCTCAAGGGTTGACACGCCTGAGTACGTCTACGATCTGGAGGTGGAAGGCACCCACACGTTCTTCGGAAACGGGATTCTGCTTCACAATACGGACTCTCTGTTCATAAAGGACGCCACTGAAGAGCAGATAAGGAGGCTTGAGGAGAGGGTGGAAAGCCTACTGGGCATTGACTTGGAGTTGGACAACTGGTTCAGGTACGTGGTCTTCTCCAGCCTCAAGAAGAACTACCTGGGAGTCACTAAAGATGGGGCCGTTGTGGTCAAGGGGCTTCTTGGAAAGAAGAGGAACATACCTGACTTCGTAAAGCAGGCTTTTCAGGAGGTCTTGAACGTCCTAAAAGAGGTTGAGACCCCCGAAGACTTCGAGAGGGCCAAGGAGAAGATATCCCAGATAATAAGGGATTACGTGGAGAGGCTCAAATCGGGTGACTTTAAAGTCGAGGATTTAGCCTTCAGGACAATGTTAACCAAGGATTTGGACAGCTACGTAAAGACCACGCCCCAACACGTTAAGGTGGCTAGGATGTTGAGGGCCCGTGGTGTGGTGGTGGTCCCCGGTCAGGTAATAAGTTACGTGAAGGTTAGGGGAGGAGAGGGGGTGTATCCTGTGGAGATGGCTAAGAAGAGCGACATAGACGTAGACAAATATGTGGAGATTATGAGGAGCACCTTCGAGCAGATCTTGGACGCCCTCGACGTGGACTTCGACGAGATAGTGAGTAAGAGGAAGAGCACCTCCCTAACTGACTTCTTCTAACTTCTCCTTTATCTTCCTCCTGACCAGCTTGCTCACCTTGGCCCCGTCCACCTTACCCCTAACCACTTTCATGACCTCGCCCATCACTGCGCTGAAAGCCCTCTCGCCCTTCTCCTTTATCTTCGCCTCCAACCTGTTAATAGCCTCGTCCACGACCCTCTCAAGCTCCTGGTCTGATATCCTGGCCTCTCTCAGGTACTGTAGGACGTCCTTGTATTTACCCTGAGCAATCCCCTTGAGCACCTCCTCTACCGCCTCCTTAGCCAGCTCACCTTTGGCCAGCAGGGTGGCTATATCCAGCAGGTGCTTATCGCTGATCCTGTCAACGTCAAAGCCCTCCCTCTTCAAGGACTTCATTAGGCCCGTTAGAACGGAGGCGAAGAACCTGGAGGGAAGGCCCTTGTTTTCTAAGTAAGCCCTGATGAACAGCCTGTCCTTCTCTGAATCAAAGAGTTCCCAGGCCAGTTCTTCAGTGAGCCCGTAGCCCTCCACGAGTTCCCCGATGACTTGCTCGGGGGTCTTCACCCTGACAGACCTGACCACCTCTAAGTAAGGCCTGGTTATCACAGGCAGTATGTCCGTTTCCGGGTACATCCTGGCTGATCCTGGCATCGGCCTCAGGAAGGATGTATTACCGTCAGGTAGTGCTCTCCTGGTCTCGTTTGGAACTCCTTTAAGGGCCTGCTTTACCCTATCCAAAACGGCCTGTAGAGCCAACTTCCCGCTGTCGGGATCGGCTAGCACTATAACGAAGTTGTCATCTCCCTGGCAGTCTAGCTCCTCCCTAACTGCTGAGACCTTCTCTTCACTTATCCCGTAGCCAGGCAGTTCGTCCCCGTGAAGTATGCCCTTAACGCCGCCGAAAACCTTGGCGTAATCTGAAAGCTCGGTGCCAAACCTCCTGTTAGGCTGGAGTTCCACGCCTAAGAGCCCCTTCATCCCAGGAAGCCTGACTGCCAGGGCTTTTTTACCGGAGGATAGGGCTTTCCTAACCAGCTTCGACTTAGATTCCACAAGCAGGTGAGTGACGTCCCTCACGGACTGGTTGAAGTCTCCCTCGCCTAACCCCCTACCCCTCATCGCATCCCTGATCTTGAGCAGGTTCAGCTGCCTCTGGACTTCCCTTTCAATTATCTTGGGGATGAGATCTAGCTCCTGCACCCCTTTTATCTCCTGCCTAGCCCCCTCCTCTATGCTGACGTTTATGTCCTGCCTTATGGTTCCTATCCCCCTAAGCACCCTGTCGGTGGCCCTCAACATCCTGCCTATCTTAAGGGCCGCTTCCTTGGCCTGATCGGGGTGCCATATGTCCGGGTAGGTGGCTATCTCAACAAGGGGTATACCCAATCGGTCCAGCCTGTACTTGGCGTAAGAGGGCTTGCTCTCAACTATGTAGGCGGATTCTTCCTCTAGACACAAGGTTGCTATCCTGACGTCACCCCACTTAGTTGATATTGCGCTGAAATCTCCACCTAAAGCTACTAGAGCCGTCCTCTGGAACCCGGTCGTATTGCTTCCGTCCACCACTATCTTCCTCATCACGTGTACCTCGTCCACCACTTCCATGTTGAACATCTCAGCTATCTGAAGTGAGATTTCTAGGGCTTCCCTATTGAGGGGAACGGGAGGGGCTTCGTCTATCTCAACCTCGCACGTGGTGTCGTGGTACACCCCATAGAAGAAATCTCTGGCCCTGATTGACTCAAACCTCGCAGCTGGATCTATGGCCCCTAGCTCGCTGTACGAGACGCCGAGCTTCCTCTTAACCCACTGATGGGGTTCGTCTTCCCTCAGGTGAGAGGGGCACCCACAGAACAGCTTGTGAGTCTTGAGCCTTTGGTGGATCTCCAACCCCACCTTAAGACCTAGCCCCCTATAGTCCATTGCAGACACCCCAGCACGGGGGGAAGTCCCTCAAGCTGATTCTAGACCCTATCTCAAAGGAGAGGTTGGCCCTCATCATCTTGGAGACCTCATCCATGTCCTTCGTGTGACCTAAAACGTACATAAGCTTCACCAAGGCCACTTCAGGTAACATGTCATCAGCTGGAATCGCTCCCGCCTCTAGAAGCCTCCTTCCAGTCTCATAGACCTTCAAGTCAACTCTGCCAAAGAGGCATTGGGAGGCTATCACCACCGGCTTCCCCATTCCAACTATTTCCTTAATTTTCGGAATTATCCACTTGGGAGTATGTCCTAAACCAGTTCCCGCCAGGACAAAACCGTTGAACCTATCTGCCACGTCAGATAAGAGCTCTGCAGGCATTCCAGGCCATACATAAAGCAAGGCGACCTTATCGTCCATCTTAGCGTCTAAAAACACATGGCTCTCCCCCTTAACTCTCCTCCTGTACCTAGGGTTGATCACCTTTATGGAGTTCCTGCTCACTAAGGCCAGGGGAGGCTCGTTAACCGGTTGGAAGGCGTCCCTCCTCGAGGTATGCATCTTCCTAGCCCTGGTCCCCCTGATAGCGTAGGCGAATTCATCTGACGGGCTCCCATGCATAACTATCATTACGTCAGCTATTTCCCCTTCGGCTGCCATCTTAGCTGAAGCTATCAGGTTAAGTACGGCATCTGAGGAAGGCCTGTCTATAGACCTCTGAGACCCAACCAGTATGACGGGCTTGTCCAAGTTTCTCAACATGAAGGAGAGGGCCGCAGCGGTGTAGTGCATCGTATCAGTTCCGTGGGCTATTATCACCCCTTCCGCGCCCCCCTTCAGCATTTTATACACCTCTTCAGCTATTCTAGTCCAGTGATCCTTGGTCAGGTTCTCGCTGAACTCGGCGAATAGTGGAACATACTCAACGTAGGCTATGTCGGCAAGTTCTGGAACTTTATCCAGTAGCTCCTCAGGCCTCTCATAAGATTTGACCGCCCCGGTTGAGTACTCTACCCTAGAAGTTATGGTACCTCCCGTCACTATCAGCGGGACCTTCGGTTTCCTGGGGTCAAACCTGCCTAGCTCCGCCCTCTCCTCCTTGATAATGGAGCTTCTCTTAACAAGCTCTATCTCAGCCCCATTTAGGCTTATTCCTACGTTATAGCCGTTGTCCAGTTTGAGGATTATGTGATCGTCGTCCAGTATCTCAGGCCGAGGTATCAAGATTCCCTCATATGTTAATCTGCCCCTCCTAACGCGTATCCTGTCGTAATCCTGTATGCCCAGGGATTCCAGAACCCGTTTAGCCCTTCCCCTGTAGTGGAGCATGTAACCACACGAAAAAATGGGGAGGGGATTTATTAATCATTTAAGAAGCGGCCTGAACTTGTAGGCGTAGGCTATGAGGCCTGATTCTCCGCTGACCCTCACTTTCCTGAGGACCATCTCCACTTCCATGCCCTCCTCGACCTCGTCGGGGTCCACGTCCGTTAGCTGGGCGGTCAGCCTTGTACCGTCCTCTAACTCCACCAAGGCTATCACGTAGGGGGTGTAGTACTCATACCCTCTAGGCGGGTTCCAGACTTTGGTGTACTCCAGAACCCTCCCTCTCCTAGGGAGCTTGACTGTCTTCACGTTTTTAGATCCACATCTGGGACAGACGTCCCTCTTAGGTATCATTTTAAATCCGCAGTCTTCACACTGTCCTCCTTCCAGCCTATACCTCGCGGGGATCTCCCTCCAGTGTTCGGGAACGCTTAACCAGTAGGCCCACATGGTCACACCCTCTCTAGAACGTGAACCACCACGTTAGAGGCCAACCCTCCGGCTGATAGTAGTAGGGCCCTTCTAGCCCCGCTAACCTGGGTCCCCTCTGCCTTGTCAGTGAGCTGTAGATAGGTTTCAGCTATCTGATAAACTCCAGTGGCTCCCAAGGGATGTCCCCTGGCTTTAAGACCTCCGTCAGGGTTTATCGGAGTTGACCCATTTCTCCTGGAGTCCTCGCTGTCAACCAGCTCTATGGCCTTGCCCCTCTCAGTTAAGCCCATTTCTTCAATCTCTATGAGAGCAGCTACTGATGAGCTATCGTGTATCTTGTAGAAGGAGATGTCGCTGAGCTTAAGGTCGGCCCTCTCCAAGGCCCTTTTAACAGCGAGCCTAACAGCTGGGAATTCGGTCACGCTTTTCCTCATGTAAAGGCTCACGTGGTCAGTGGCCTGACCCCATGATGAAACCCTGACGGCACCCCCGGGAGAGTTGGGTGAGACTGAAAGGATTACAGCTGCGGCCCCATCCCCTATAGAGGGAGCGTCCAGAAGTTTGAGCGGTTCGGCCAGGTAGGGGGACCTCATGTAAGACTCTCTCTTCAGCTTGAACTTGAACTGCGCGTATGGGTTTGTAGAGGCGTGCTCATGCATTAGAACCGGTACTGCCGCGAAGGCCTCCTCCTCTACGTTATACTTCCTCATGTAGGAGCGCATGACCATGGCGTGTAAGCTTTCCAAGGTGGCCCCGAAGAAAGCCTCATATTCCCTCTCGATAGACGTGCTCAACGCCATGTTAGAGTCCTCAAGGGCCGTATAATCAGTCATCTTTTCAACGCCAACCAGCAAAACGTTGTCAGCCATGCCGGACTTTATCAGGCCAGCTGCCGTGACGGCGGCAGCGGCTCCTGAAGCTCCAGCTGCCTCAACCTTTAGTGAGGGTGTTCCTATCATCCCTAAGTAGTCGCTTATTAAGGCCCCTAAGTTCTCCTGTCCGTCCACTATACCGGATAAGGCGTTAGCCACCACTATATAGTCTATTTTCGGATTATCAGCGGCTTCCATAGCCTTTATCGATGCCTGAACTGCCAGATCTCTAATCCCTAGCCTCCAGTGGTTGCCCACAGGGGTTAGACCAGCCCCTACAACGTAAACATCCCTCATATCATCACCTCAGTACGAGCTGAAGTCGTGTAACATCTTTATCATCCTCCTGTACCTGGCGTAGGTGGAGTAATCCACGTACCTCTTCCTGTTAACGTAATCCATGACCTTAGGGGCAAGGTCCCTCACTTCCACCACCTTGTCGGTGACCTCTATGTGAAAAGCGTCGCTTCCGGCCCCTGAACCGAAGGATACCATCAGTATCTTGCTGCCCGGTTCAGCCTGATCCAGCACAGCAGACAGGCCCACTAAGGCCGAGCCGCTGTAGGTGTTACCTATGTAGGGGGTTATCAGGCCTGGTTTTATCTTGTCGGGGGTGAAGCCCAGCCGTTGCCCCACCCTGAGGGGAAACTTCCCGTTGGGCTGGTGGAATATGGCGTAATCGTAATCGTCCGGCGTGGTGCCTACCTCCTCCATTAGTGCTTTCGCAGCAGCCATTATGTGTTTGAAATAGGCTGGCTCGCCGGTAAATGACCTGGTGTGGGCCGGATACCTCTCATGCTGCCTCCTCCAGAAGTCAGGAGTGTCGGTCACGTGTGACAAGGACGCTTTGATAACCGCTACGGACTCAGAAGATGGGCCCAGCACAAATGCGGCCCCTCCTGCTGAAGCTGTGTACTCTAGGGCATCTCCAGGCGCGCCCTGAGCCGTGTCAGCTCCCACCACCAGGGCGTAGTCGATCATGCCCGAACCTATCAGCCCTATGGAGGTCTGTATTGCCTCCGTCCCGGCCTTGCACGCGAACTCGTAGTCCGCCCCAGTGGTCATCCTAGCATCGCCACCGGCACCTAGGGCCTCGACTAGTATCGAAGCTGTGGTCTTTACCGCGTAGGGTTTGGACTCGGTCCCAACGTATACGGCCCTTATCTTTGCGGGGTCTATCCTAGCCCTCTTTAGAGCGTTCACAGATGCTTCATAGGCTATGGTGAATGTGTCCTCGTCAAGGCCAGGTAGGCTCTTCTCTTCCACCATTATGCCAGCGGCGTACCTCTTCCACTCCCTGCCCCACCCTCTAGCGAGCTCCTCTGAAGTTATCCTCCATTGAGGAACGTATACCCCCCATCCTACGATGCCTACTTCTCTGCTCGGTTTCATATCACCCACCAAGGCTCTTATAGAATCGGGAGAATAGGTCCTATAGGAGACCTCGGGGTCCCGCGGGGATAATCTAAAAATATTTATGTTTTAGACGAAAATCAACGATTAACGAATTAAATTAACTATCTCTTAACGTGTCTGGTAGGTTGAAGATATCCTAATTTAGAGTTTTCAGAAACATTAATTTTAGAAAACGGGGGGAAGTTTTGGAGCTTTTAGCTAAGATTGTGAACGGCAGCCTCTAGCCTGATCGCCCTGGTGGTCCTCTCTAAAGCTTTGAGGAGGACGTACCCTATACCTGTTATCGATATTAATGATCCCGCGAGTATATAAGCGAATGTCACAAGATAGGGAACGTTGAACAGCGCGTAGAGGTAAGATGAAACTATAGCCGACACCACCACCGCCATAGAAACTAAAGAGACGAGTTTGTTTCTTCTGAGCTTCCATCCAATCAGTGTAGCCACTAAATTAGCTATGCTCCCTCCCACAGCGTCTACTAGCCCGAAGGGACCTAAGATATTTGCTATGAAGCAACCCACAGTCACCCCTACTATGGAAGGCCATCCGAACAACAAAGATAGGGCTAGTAAGGAGTCTGCGACTCTTACTTGCACTTGGTAGTATGATATTGGAGCCAGTAACAGGGTTAAGGCCGCGTAAGCGGCTGCTATTACGGCGGACAGCGTGACCTCTCTCGTGTTCATCTACTCACCTAGGTGAGACCTGAGCCTCTCCACCAAATTATAAATGTTTTCAATTCTGGTAACTGCTAAGGGGATCCTCATAAGGTGGGCTAGCTTTATGCCCAGCCTATCCACCTTGTCTGGATCAGGCCCATGAAGGACCACTAGGCTTGGCCTTATGTCTGTGACCTTTAAGGCCACCATGGGGCTCCTCCCAATGGTCACCTTAGTGAATATGAGGGCCCTCTCGGTGGACATGCCGAATAACCTCATGAAGTCATTACCTGAAAGGTTTTCTATGGCCTTAAGACTGTCTATCACTGTGTAACCGTGAATGTAGGTCTTTTGAGGCGCTTCCACCAGCAGGATACCATCTATTATCTCAATGAACTTATCCAGCTCCATCGGGACGGTCAGCTCGTTCATATCAATGACGCTTGAGAGCATCGGTATCATGCCTGAGGTCTTCGCCAGGGTTTTTATCACGTTGCCCCCTCTCTTCTCATCCTCCTCTATCAGGGTAAGGATGAACCTCCTCAAAACTAAGGATCCAGGGCTCTTCCTCCTGCTGGACTCATAGTCGGAGACCACGGAAGCTGACACGCCGAGCATCCTGGCCAGTTCACTTTGCTTAACGCCGAAATATTCTCTCCACTTCCTCATGGCCATTCCTATGTTCTGACTGAACAATATGTCGCCTGCTATCTTCTTCGCGACCATCTCTTTGAGAATCCTCCTGTGGTAAGTGGAGAGGATCTCCTGGTCATCCTCTATATCAAGAGACATTTTCATCCACTACTTAAATAGGGAGATTTGGTAATATAAGGATTACGTTATTTGTCGAGGTTAAATCTACAATATATTGTCGTCCCTGGCTACTTTAAGTATTATTTCAGGGTACTTTCTGTCAGTTACCTTATTTTCAATTATTAAATTTAATTTTTCCGCTATTTTCTTTGCAGCAATGTGGTAGCAGTAATTCCTCTCCTCCCTGACTAGAACTCTAACGTAGAAGTCGAGACAGCTACAGTACCAGTCGGTGACTAAGTGATCCCCCGTAACACCTGAAACCAGGTGAAGGGTCCTATTGCTTGGTTTGAACCTCACCTTCCTAACCTTCATCCCCAAGGCCGCCTTAAGAGCTTTTATAGAGCTTGCCCAAGGTAATTCCCTCAGCACCTCAAATATGTAGGAGGCCTCGTCTGAAATGATAGAACCCCTGTGGAAGGAGAGGGCAGTCATAATTAAAGGTGGGACCCTTGTGATCAGCGATCTACACCTCGGGTTTGAGCTAGAATTAATGTTCTCGGGGGTATATCTGCCAGATCAGACGGAAAAACTGGCTAGGAGGGTGATCTCACTTGGAAAGCTCACAGGAGCAAGGAAGCTCGTCGTCAATGGTGATTTAAAGCACGACATTGGTCTGACCTCCTCTTCCCTGGATAGGGTATCTAGGTTCTTTGAGGTCGTGAGGGAGCAGTTCGATGAGGTAGTTGTGGTAAAGGGTAACCACGACGGCGGGTTGGTGAATACACAGGAAACTAAAGTTGTGGATGGAAGGGGGCTCCCGCTGGATGACTCTTGGCTATTCCATGGCCACGCTATGCCGCCGGAGGAGTCAAGCAACTTTAGAATAGGGATAATGGGCCACGTTCACCCGACTATCAGGGTTAGGGGGTTCTCTGAACCTGTTTGGGTGCTGGCGGAGACCTCATGCGAGGGGGTTCCTCCCAAGGTGTTGATAATGCCTCCATTTAACGAGCTTACAGGCTACGGGATGTTAAATAACTTGGAAGTAAAGGGGCCGATATTTCCTAAATGCGTGGATCTTGATGAGGCGTATGTCTTTGATTTAAGCGGTGAACTCATAGGTGTGCTAGGCGAGCTGATAGAAAAACATAAATTCTCTAGGGGGTCCCGCAGAGAAAAAGGGAAACCTGTTGAAAGGGGACGTTGACTGGGACGTCTTGATAGTTGGTGCCGGCCCTACAGGACTTTTCGCCGCTTTAGAGATAAAGAGGGCTAAGCCTGACGCCAGGGTGTTGATAATCGAGATGGGCAAGGATTTGGAGAGGAGGAACTGCCCAATAAGCAAAGTTGGAAGGTGTATAACTTGTCCCGTATGCGACATAGTGTCTGGCTTCGGCGGGGCGGGAACCTTTAGCGACGGTAAGCTCAACCTGACCACCGAGGTGGGAGGCGAGCTTGACACAGTTATAGGAGACCATTCTAGAGTTATAGAGCTGATAAACTACGTAGATAAGGTATTTCTAGAGATGGGCGCCCCTCAAAAACTCTACGGGACTGACGAAAGGGAAGTAGAGAGGCTGAGGAGAAAGGCCTTGAGACATGGGCTGCTGTTGATACCCTTTAAGATAAGACACATGGGCAGCGATGGCGGGTTCAGGGTCCTTCAGAACTTCAAGAGGGAGCTTAAGAGGCTTAACGTGGAGTTCATCTTCAACAAGAGAGTTGAGAGAATAAACGTCCAGGGAGGCGTGGTTAAGGGCGTCACCCTGAATGACGGGCAGGAACTCACCAGCAGGTTCGTAGTGGTGGCCCCTGGCAGGGTTGGATCGAGCTGGTTGGTTAAAGAGGCTAAAAGGTTGGGGATCAGAGTTGAGGAGGGCAAAGTAGACCTCGGAGTTAGGGTAGAGGTCCCGTCTGAGGTGATGAGCGAGTTCACAGACGTGCTATACGAGCCTAAGTTGATCTACTACAGCGAAACGTTTGACGATAGGGTGAGGGTGTTCTGCGTTAACCCAGGAGGAGTTGTAGTCGCTGAATCCTATTGGGGAATAGTCACCGTCAACGGGATGGCTAGAGAGGATTACAAGACAGACAACACGAACTTCGCCATACTGGTTACCACCAAGTTCACCGAGCCTTACAAGGACACCATATCCTACGCCTTGAGCATAGCTAAGATGGCTAATAACATAGCTGGGAACCAACCTCTGGTTCAGAGGTATGGAGATTTGAGGAGGGGTAGGAGGTCCACTCAAGAGAGGTTGAAAAGGAGCATAGTCAGGCCCACGCTGGAGTCAGCTGTCCCCGGAGATTTGAGCTTCGTCCTGCCTTACAGATACCTTAAGGACGTGATAGAAATGCTAGAAGCGTTAAACGAGATAATGCCAGGGATAGCAAGTGATCACACGCTCCTTTACGGAATAGAGGTTAAGCTTCACACAGCCAAGCTTGATTTGAAGGAGAACTTAGAGATTAGAAATGTGAGAGGACTTTACGCCGGAGGGGACGGGGCAGGCGTGTCTAGAGGCCTAGTTCAAGCGGCCGCCTCAGGGGTGTGGATAGGAAGGGATATAGCCAAGAGGCTCTAGAATGTACGACCCCCTAGAGTTGGCGAGGGCGGTGGAAAGACAGGTCGTCTCGGGTGACCGGAGGAAGTACTACAGGTTCAGGCCTTCAAGGTACTATGGCGGGATTTATACTGCTGATGCTGTGGGGTGTAATCTGAGGTGCATCTTTTGCTGGAGCTACAGGTACGCCAGCGACCTGACCCAGGGAAAGTTTTACGGCAGCCATGAAGTGGCTAAGATTCTAACGGAAGGGGCCCGCAGGCGCGGTTACAAGAGGGTAAGGATAAGCGGGGCTGAGCCCACTATCGGCAAGGAGCACCTAATCTCCGTATTAAGGGAAGTCCCTCCCGACCTGCACTTCATCTTGGAGACCAATGGGATACTGATAGATAGGAACTACGCGAGTGAACTTTCAGGGTTCAAAAATCTACACGTAAGGGTCTCTCTAAAGGGGACAAACCCAGAGGAGTTCTCTAGGCTTACGGGAGCTAGGCCAGAGTTCTTCTGGTCGCAGATAGAGGGAGTAAGAAATTTGGTAGAAGCCGGCGTTAGCGTGCACGTTTCAGCAGTTGTAAGCTTCACAAGTAAAGATAGGTTAGTTAGATTGCTTGGCATCCTGACCAACCTGAGCGAGGAGCTCGTCGAGAGCTTCGAACCTGAGATAATAGTGCTTTATGAGGGGGTTAAGAGGAGGCTTTATTCAAACAATATTTTTCCAAAAATAGCCCTGACGCCAGAAGGTAAACTGATAACTAGAGATGGTGACTTAACGAAATAGATCATTTTAACGTCCAATTCCCTAGAAATCCTTTTTAGAGATACCCGGGTATGATATTAGAGGTGAACCATGGATTTAACGAGTAGAGATGAACGTCTATTCAACAGAAGGGTTCGGGAGTACATGAAGAAGCTTGAAGAAATACACTTTGAGAACAGGGAAGAGGTGGCGGCCTTGCTGGCGGTATCTGAAATTATAGTTAAGAAGTTGAGCAGAGTTAGGGTTGAAAGGGTCAAACATTAGCAGGGGAGTTCCACACCCCCTTCTTCTGGACAAGATATGCCTATCTTCCTGTTGATCAGCTTGACGGATGCTAAGGCTATTGCCAACAGAATTATGACGGCTAGGGCCAAGAACAGCAGATCTGATCCTAAGAAGTCCTCCACCCTGAGTTCTCCGTCTAGGGAGTAGATTAGCCTGCCGTCCTCAGTCCAGTCGTACCTGACCTCCCTAGCCCTCTCAGATCTCCAAGTTGTGCCCCTGATGTAGACTTCTAACCATTGAGTTCCGTTTTCTTGAAGCCTTACCGCAAGTTTACCGTCGTTAGACCACCTGAAGTCGGCAATTCCGGCCTCGTAACTCTTCCATAAACTGTTTAAGTGAGAGTCCATCACCTCCACGTAGTAACCTTTCTTCCCCTTAACTGTAGCCGCTACGAGGTTTCCATCTGGGGACCAGGTAACGTAGAGGTATCCCTTCATCTCAGACCTGCTGACCCTGCCAGTGGAGGGGTCGTAAACTTCTATCCAGTGTTCTCTGTAATCTCCACAGGGACTTCTCCATATGACCACGGCTAGCTTCCCTGTAGGGGACCACCAGAACCTTGTAAGCCTTCCCTCCGAGGAATTCCAGGTTAGCATAGTGTAAGGATCGAACACCTGCACCATCTGCCTGTTCATGTTGTAACATGGTTCCTCACAAAGCCTCACCGCTAAAACCCCTTTGGACGACCAGTTGAACTCTAAGTGCCTGTACCTTGCCGAGCTCCAGATAGCTCTAGAGTCCCTGTAAACTACTAGCTGCTTTAGCCCATCCCTCACGTAAACAACTGCAATCAACCCGTCACGAGCGTCTATCTCATCTATTATCTCAGGTCCTGAGGCTCCGAGTTCAACAAAGGGCAACAACAGCAAGATCACTAGAATGGGCCTTACCTTCATCGCGAGTAAAATTGTCAGAAATATAAAAATGGGTGTTAGAGGGTCTTATAGACTTCCTGGACTTTCTCCTTGGCCTTGTTCATGACGTCCAGGAACAGGTTGTTCCCGTGAGAGTCTATGGCAACCATTGTAGGACCGAAGTTCTCCACCTCAACTACCCACATAGCCTCTGGAGTGCCAAGATCAAGCCAGTGGACGTCTATCACCCTCTTGACTGATTTAGTGGCCACCGCAGACACGCCCCCTGGGTGAGCGAGGTAAACTGCCCCGTACTCCTTCATGGCTTGAGTAGTCCTCTCGAACATCCCTCCTTTACCTATTATCGCCCTAACCCCAAACTCCTTTATGAAATCGGCCTCTACGCTCTCCATCCTAGCGCTAGTGGTTGGGCCGAACCCGAATATCTTCCACTCACCGTCCACCTTCTTAACTATGGGACCGCAGTGATAGAGGACTGCCCCTTCAAGGTTAACTGGAACCTTGTCTTTCTCCCCTTTTGCTGCTAGCTCTAAGGCCCTCCTGTGAACCTGATCCCTGCCCGTAACTATTATCCCGGATATGTAGACTATATCACCAACCTTGAGCTGCCTAACATCCTCCTCCGATAAGGGAGTCTTCAACCTATACTCGGCCATAACCATCACCTCTCATGGAGGCATAAGCACCTTCATGCTTCCATCCGGTTTGAACACGGCTATGGACTTCCTAGCTGCCCAACACAAGGTGGATATGCCCACTGGCAAGCTGGCAGGGTGTTTGTGGGCCCACTCTATTTTGACAGCTAAGGCGTAGGTCTTTCCACCTAGGCCCATAGGTCCGAGGCCTAAGGAGTTTATCTTATGTAGGAGCTCCTCTTCAAGCTCTGCCAGCTTGGGATCTGGGTTCTTGTCATCTAACCTCCTGAGAGTGGCCTTCTTAGCTAACTTCATGGCCATATCGGCTCCTCCGCCCACTCCCACGCCCACTATTATCGGTGGACATGGTTTGGGGCCCGCTTCCACAACAGCGTCTATTACAGCCTTCTTTATACCCTTAAGTCCGAGAACTGGGCTTAACATGTACAGTTTGCTGGTGTTCTCGCTACCCCCTCCCTTAGCCAGGTATGTTATCTTCAGCTCATCTCCGGGTACCACCTCCCAGTGTATGATTGGGACGAACCTCCCAACGTTGTTCCCTGAGTTCTCATAAGTCCAGGGATTAACTGCGTTAGGTCTCAGGGGGATCTCCTGGGTAGCCTTTACGGTTGCCTGTTCAATTATCTCCCTGAGACCTGCTTTCAACGGGAAGTCCTCGCCCAGCTCCACAAAGAAAGTTGGTGTACCTGTGTCCTGACATATGGGTATCCTCTCGGTTGACGCTACTTCCAAGTTCCTAACGATGGCGCCTAGGTTGGCCTTGGCTACTGGGTTATCTTCTATCTCATATGCCCTCTTAAGGGCATTTTTAACGTCGTCGGGGACGTTAAAAGCAGCGAGTTTCATCATCTCGAACACTCCATTGATAAGAGACTCTCTCAAGTCACTCATCGGGGTTACCCCCTCAGGAAAAGGAAAAGGCTTTAATTTATAGTTATCCGGCCGGGAAAACGGTCGTTAAAAATTTTGTGGTGTTAGGAGTGCTGCCTGAGCAGCCTCCCTAGGAAGGAGATGCCCTCCTCTATCTCCTCCACGGTGGAGTAGGAGTAGCTTAACCTCATCTCGTTCTTCTTCCTCGTGGCATTGACTAGCTTGCCGCTCTCCGGGTCGTAAGAGTACCCCTTTATTGGGTAGAAGGCCTCTCCAGGGACATAAAGTACTTCGTTTGGTATGGCCACCTCCTCCAAGAACTTCTTAGCGTCGAACTCCTTGTTTTCGGAGATCCACCATATGAAGAAGCCCCCTGTTGGATCAGTCCTAATGCCCTCCGGGAAGTTTTCATCTATCGCCTTGGCCATGGCCTCGTACCTCTTCCTGTAGCCCTCTCTGACCTTCTTTATGTACTCCTCAAAGTACCTCTCGTAGTAGAGGGCCGCTATCTTCTGAGTTATGGTTGGAGTACACAGGTCGTTGTAACCCTTGGCTTTTATCACCTGCTCCCTAACCTCCGGAGGCATCAAGCTGTAGCCAACCCTGAGCACGGCGACCTCCTTGCTTGTGGACCTCAAGTATATCACGTGAGTCCCCTCCTTATCCAGGTGCCTTATCGGCTTGAGCTTCTCTCCCCTGAACTGTATCTCCCTATAGGCAGCGTCCTCCACCAGGTAGATGTCCTTGTCCTTAACTATGTCCAAGAGCTTCCTCCTCCTGTCCTCTGGCATGGTAGTCCCCGAAGGGTTGTCCGAGTCCGGAACCACGTAAACCATCTTAGGCTTCTTGCCCAACTGCTTCTCAGCCGCTGTAATCGCCTCCTCAACGTACTCAGGAATTACTCCATTGAGATCTGAGGGAACTGTTATCACGTTGGATAGGAACTTGCTGACCACGTTGACGAAGCCCAAGTAGACGGGCTGAGGGACAACCACAAGGTCTCCAGGGTTCGTAAGAACGTCCATTATAAGGTGTATCGCCTGCTGTGATCCAGTAGTGATGAGCACGTCCTTCCAACCCTCTTCGGGATCCAGATCTAGGCCGTCCCTTTCCCTCATTATCCTAGCCATAACCTTCCTGACCTCTGGAAGCCCCTCAGTTGGTCCGTAATTGTAATCGTCGATCACCCTCTTCTCGTGACCCGAGAATATAGCTTCAAGCTCCGCCTTGGCTATCTCCATCATTATTAGTGGAAACGCGCCGAGGGGTAAAACTCCTGGCTTGCCTCCAGCAAAGTAATACTTCACTTTATACCTGAGGAGCCTCCTAATCTCAGATTCTGGTATCAGCTTGGTCCATTCTGCGAACTCCACGTTAACCAGTTGAAACACCCTTGATGGGTGCCCCACTGAATAACTTAAGTTTTAGCTGTTAGGTAGTGGGATCGAACTTAAAAAGAGAGGGGAGTTACCACCTCTTCCGGTAACCCCCATACCTTCTCTTGTAGGGTCTATACCCGTCGGGAGCCTCAGGAAAGCTCTCAGGAACTTCTTCAGCTGATACCACTTCCGAATCATCTATTTGTTCGAGTTTACCCCTCCTGCCTACGTTGAGCTGAACCTTTCCCCTGAAGACTGTGGTGAAGGCGTTCTGAACCTCCACAGCCTGACCTTCTTCAAGCGCACCCGCGTGATCTCCCCAGAGGGTGAGGGTAACTCTACCAGTTTCGTCCCCTACAATAGCCTCAGAGAGGGTTCTCGGGCCACTCCTCGTCTCGACAACCCTTGACTCGCCAACGCTTAAAACTCGGACTTTCAGGTTGACTCCGTCCTCGCCGGGCTTCAAATCAGATACCTTCTTCTCGACAGACATACGACTCGCCCGTTACGAATTGCAACTTTACCCTCGACGCGTTAATAAAGTTATGCGTCATTGGAGTAGTCGATGGCCTCATGACAACCGAAGCCCCTGTCATTCATCCTTCCTAAATCGTATTGGATGTTCCTCATGGTCTTAAGGGCCTCGTCCAGGCTGGAGAACTCCCCAAACCACACTCCCAAGACCTTCTCAGTTTTATCCCGCTCTTTCTCCACAATGAACGTGAGATACCTGGAGCCGTCCCTCACCACATAACCTTCGGCCTCATAAGAGTCAACTCTGTTTGCTCCGACGCATATCATGCTTATCTTCTTTAGTAGCTTAGCCTTCCTCATCCCTGATCATCTCCTCTAGTTTCAGCAGGCACTCCCTGATGAGAGAATCGCTATCCTCCCCTAGCCACCTCGGCCTGGACCTGAGCTCCCTCACATCCTTCAACACGTTCTTTAACCTTTCATGGATTCTGAGTCCTATTCTTGATCCTCTATACAGGATTAATCTTAAGATATTTTCATTTAGCTCGCATTTCACCGTTAGGGGGCCCCTCTGTAACCTGAGTTCCATAGGGGGAGAAGGAATTACCCTCCCTAAAAGGTTAACACAGCCTGCCCATTAATCCCTCTACGTAGTTGAAGGCAGCATCTAAATCGACCCTAGAGAATATGAGGATCGACATGTCCCAGCTTACTCCCACGGTTGCCCCCAACTCGTCATCGTAAAACTGAACGTAAGTTATCCTCGCCCCTTTGGAGAGCTCTCTGTAAATGAATGTGGCGTCAACTGAGCGCCCTACCATCACTAGCCTGGATAGGCCGCCAACCCCGGAGAGGTGTACCGCCCTATAGTCTGATCCCAAGGATTCGAGCTCCGATATCACGCAATCCTCTAGCTCTCCGATCAGTTTCAAGGGAGAGAGGATCTTGGAGGCGAGGTTGTAGGCTTGCTTCCTGTTAGATGAGATCATCACGTAGCGAGAGTCGTCAACTTCTGATATTCTGAATGGGTGTGATTCCGTCACGATGACCCTCTGAGTCCCTAACCTGCTCCTATTAGTCCTTAAAGAATCTTTGAGGAGGACTCCCTGCAAATAGTAATCCCCCAGGACAAGTTCCTCGAAATTTGTCGTCAGCTTAAACCCTTCTCTCTCCTGAACCTCGGCCCATTTCGACATCTTGTCTAGGGCCTCATCAAGGTCAAGGGAGGCGGTTAACCTGAACCCCTTAATCGAGATGGGCATCTCTAATCCTCAATGTGGAGAAAAATAAAAAGCTCAAGGCTGACGATAGGTGAAATAGGTCCTACTTCCTCCTGTAATCGGAAATAACATCATCAATGGCCTGCTCGAAAAGCTCCTTAACCCTTTCAGCGTTCTTAGTCCTTATGAAGCCTAAGAGAGCAGCCTTTATGGCCTCAGATCTACTCTTAAACATCCCCTCAGCTACGAGAGCATCGATGGCATCGATGAGATCTCTCTCAACGCTCAGCGTCACCTGCTGGTTCATGAATCTCACCTTGACCATATCCAGCGGCTCCTCTATAAAAACGTTTATTGTACGTGGAAAAAACGACATTTGTCTAAGTCACTAGCTCTATTGCCAAGCTGTGGGCGCCTCCGCCGCCGTGGCATATGGTGGCTAGGCCCTTCTTACCTCCCCTGATGGACAGAGCGTTTATTAACGTTACTAGTATCCTAGCCCCGCTAGCCCCTATTGGGTGTCCCAAGGCAACCGCTCCGCCGAACACGTTGACTTTATCCAAGGAGATTCCGAGGCCGCGCGCCACCACTAAGACCGCTAGAGCAAAGGCCTCATTGTCCTCTATGAGATCGAATTCATTTATGTTCATGTTAAGCCTGTTTAACAGTTTTTTAGTGGCGTATATGGGAGCTTCAACGAAGTCCTGGGGCTCCACCGAGGCAGAGGCGTACCCTAGTATCCTAGCCAGAGGTCTGAGCCCTTTCTCCTCTACAACCTCTTTGGAGGCTAGCACCAAGGCGGCAGCCCCGTCGCTCAGCTGAGAGGCATTAGCTGCGGTTATTATCCCGTCCGGCCTGAACACGGGTTTCAACTTAGCTACTGCCTCTATGCTAGTGTCAGGCCTTATTCCCTCGTCGTAATCCAGAATCACCTCGTCTCCCCGCTTGATGGGCTCTATCTCCCTAGAGAAGTAGCCTCTCTTCGTGGCCTCGGCCGCCCTCATGTGACTCATCACTGCGAACTCATCCGACTCCTCCCTGGTTATCCCCCACTTCCTCGCCGTCAGCTCGGCCTCCTCGCCCATGAGCATACCCGTATGGGGGTCCGTCAAGCCGTCGTGTATCATCACGTCGTAAATCTTCTCGCCGGCGAAGGAGAATCTGACCCCCCTCCTCCAGGCTGAAGGTAGCGCATAGGGGGCGTTGCTCATGCTTTCCATTCCGCCCGCTACCACTACCCTGTTCTCGCCTAAGGCTATGCTCTGGGCTGCCAGGGAGACTGCTTTAAGGCTCGACGCGCACACCTTGTTGACGGTGTACCCTGGGACATGTACAGGTATTCCTGCCTTTAAGGCAGCCTGTCTAGCTGGGTTCTGACCCAATAGGGCTTGAAGAACATTTCCCATTATCACCTCATCCACATCCGATGGATCTAGGCCACTCCTCCTGAGGGCCGCGGATATCGCCACGGCCCCAAGGTCTGTGGCCGAGTACTTAACTAGGGATTTGCCGAACTTCCCTATGGGAGTTCTAGCCATGCCTACTATGTAAACCTCGCCCACCTCCATAAGATCACCCTGCTACAAGCTCCTTAACATTTTCCAGATGTCCCTAATTGCTGTAAACAAGGAAATGCTTTCTTCCTTCATGAACTCCTTTGAAGCTTCGTAGAGGCTCTTCCTGGGCCTACCACTAACGTGGAACATGTGCTTCATAAGCTTAATGATTAGGTTCGGGTAGGAGGTGTATATTCTGGGGTTCTCCATCAGATCTACTGCTTTCTTAGCCTGGTCCAGCTCCCTCATCATGCCCTTGTTGAGCAGCTCCAGATATTTGGACAAGTTAGATGAGGTAGCCCCTCCAGATTTGAGGGCATGATCTATTGCTTCGGCGGCTGCCTTGGCGCTCTCTATTGCGAAGTCCATTCCCCTGACGGTGACTCCGTAGTTAACGCAGAAACCAGCGGCGTCGCCTACTAAGACTATCCCATCGCTATAGAGCTTTACCTCCCTAAGGAACTGCGTCTCAGGTATCAGGTGTGCAGAGTACTCAACGAGCTTACCGCCCCTCACGTACTTCCTGATCATGGGGTGCGCTTTAAACTCATCCAGCAAGTTCCACATTGAGTACTGAACCTTGTCCAAGCTCTCGTAAAGGGAGCCTATTCTGGCCACCACTCCCAGGGATATCGTGTTCAGGTTCGTGTATATGAAGCCACCTCCTATAACCCCTCCCGTGAAGCCTATGTAAAGTTGAGCTGCGCCTTCCTTACCTTCCAGCCCGAACCTGTCCTCTATCTTCTCCTTGGGAAGCTCAATTACCTCTTTAACGCCAACTGCAAAGTCTTCTTTCCTTAAGGGCGGTCGCAGACCCGCTTTCTCTGCCATAAAACTGAGGACCCCGTCAGCAGCCACCACCACCTCTGATTCCAGTCGCTCATCCCCTTCCGCCACTATCCCCTTAACCTTGCCGCCTTCTATTAGCGGACTTTCCACCCTTATGCCTGATATAACCTCAACTCCAGCGTCTTCAGCCTTCTGTGAGAGCCACTCGTCGAATTTGGCCCTGAGGAGAGTGAAGCTCTTAGCCTGAGGTTCCCAGCTCAGGGATACCTCCACCCCCTCGTTTCCCGAGATGAATCCCAAAACTTCCTTCTTAACCTCTCTCTCTACTGGAGCTTCTTCCCAGAAGTTAGGGAAGACCTCCTGAAGGGACCAAGCGTACAGCCTCCCACCGAACATGTTCTTGGAGCCTACCCTCTTCCCTCTATCAACTAGTAGCACGGTGTACCCCTTTTTAGCTAGTAGGTAGGAGGCGACGGACCCGGCAGGGCCCGCGCCCACAACTATTACGTCGAAATCAGCCATCAAGTTCACCTTTTCAGCTTCTCTATAAGCTTGGGAACCGCCTCATACAAGTCAGCCACTATGCCGTAGTCGGAGACCTCAAATATGGGGGCCTTCTCGTCGTTGTTTATGGCCACGACAACCTTGGAGTCCATTATGCCTGCCGAGAACTGCTGTTGTCCAGATGCCCCAATGACTATGAGGAGCTTTGGCCTTATCCTAACTCCGCTTATTCCTATCCAGACCTCCTCGGGCATCCACTTGAGGTCAGCGGCCAGTGGCCTGGTGGCGCCGACCACGCCCCCCAGGATTTCGGCCAGCTCGTAGGCCATCTTAAGATCCTCCTTCTTCTTGAAGCCCCTGCCTACAGCTATCACCACATCCGCCTTATCCAGGGGAACCCCTACCTTGGGCTTTTCCTTCTTGTCGACGAGTTCAACCCTCC
The DNA here is from genome assembly GCA_027491435.1 of Thermoproteota archaeon. GTDB lineage: Archaea > Korarchaeota > Korarchaeia > Korarchaeales > Korarchaeaceae > Korarchaeum. Next base: position 227,623 of record JAOZFG010000004.1, on the reverse strand, counting down.
TCTCTATTGAAGGAGCTTCCTTCTCAATTATTTCAGGGGATTTACCCTCCTCTGGCGGCTTGTACTTGCCTGCCATCACAGATATGACCGCAGGCATCTTGGCCTCCTCCACGGCCACGCCCTTACCGCCCAGAGTCATCCTCTCGGCTATCACCCTGTCCCCTTCCACCTTAACGCTGGTGGCATCTACAATTGAAGCCCCTCCTTTAGAGTGGGCCAGCAACCCCACTAACTCCCTACCCCTTCTGTCATTAGAGAGCAGGTAGAGGTCTGCTTCAGCCTGTTTCAGCGCCTCTAACACTAGTTCCTGGTCCTCCGGAGAAATGCCCCTGTAAAGCGTGATTCTATCGACTCCCACCACGTTATCAGGCTCCATTCCAGCTAAAATTAGCTCAGTTTCAGCATTAAGCTCGTTAGCAAGCCCAATAAGCTCTTTGGCCAGGTCCAACACGTCAGAATAGATGACCACCCTCATGACAACGCCCCCCTATATCACTCCCTCCTCTTTGAGAGCCTGCAGGAGTTTGTCCAGGACCTCGTCTAAATCTCCCTCAATAACCACTTTTTTCCTCTCTACTTTAGGAACTTTTATAGACTTAATCTTCAGTTTTGATTCATGTTTCTTATTAAATTCCTCCTCTTTAACAGGTTTTTTCCCAGCCTTTACTATCTCCATCAGCTTGGGTATCCTGGGCTTGTTTATCTCCTGGGTAACTGAGATAACGGCGGGCAGCTTCACCTTAACCTTCTCCTCGTAGTCCTCCAGGCTTCTGGTCACTATTAGGTGATCTCCCTCAACCTCTATCGAGGTGGCGTAGGCCACGTAGGGCCAGCCCAGCTCAGCAGCTACCCTAGCTGGTAGAAGGCCTGTGAAGTTGTCCTCACTTCCCTCCCCAGCCAGAACTAGATTAGCTTCTATCTCCCTAACCTTCTCGGCGATCACCTTGGCTGAAACGTAGGTGTCTACCTCCCTGCCATCGGCTCCAAATATGAAGATGGCGTCGTCGAGGCCCATGGCTAGAGACCGCTTAATCGCCTCCCTCGCTTCCCTCTTCCTCTTCCCTGACGATCCCCAAGTGGACAACATTATAAGAGTGGCCTTGCCCCCGACCTTCTCCTTAATCCTGACGGCCTCTTCCACGGCATTGAGGTCTATCTCCCCAGGTTTCGTCGGAGCTTCCTCCAGGTAGATCTTATCTGAGTCTGGATCTACCATAAGCTCCTGAACGTCAATTGACTGCTTAAGGAGAACCGCTATGTTCATGGGATCACCGGCTGTCTAGGAAGGGGAATATCAAAAAATTATTAGTTATGGCCTTCAGTTAACAGGGGTTAACATGTCTAAGCTGTTCGAGCTCTCCGTGGAGGATAAGCTAGCTTCCACCCACTTCGAGGTTGATGAGGAGCCCCACATATGGATACTTGATCAGGAAGTCTGCAGAAAATGTGAAACTAGAGCCTGTGAGAGGGGATGTCCAGCTAAGCTTTATGAGTGGAACTCCCACACGAACGAGATGATGTACAACTACGAGGGCTGCTTAGAGTGTGGCACCTGCCTCCTAATATGTCCTTACAACAATTTGCATTGGAGCTACCCTAGGGGAGGCAAGGGAGTGGTCTACCGGTTCGGTTAAGATACTTTAAATTTTTCCTGTTTAATAGGGACGGGGTGAACCCCGATTGGTGGACTTTGGTTTTACTGAGGAGGAAGAGGTCTTCAGGTCTAGTTTGAGGGAACTCCTCTCAGAGGTTCTGGCTCCGAGGGCTAGGGAGATTGACACCAAATGCAGAATTCCTGAGGAAGTCATAAAGGCCTTAGCAGAGAATGGAATTTTGCTGTTGACGATAAAGCCCGAGTATGGAGGGCAGGGTGCGAGCTGGGTCATGGGAACCATCGCCACCGAGGAGTTAGCTCGGGCTGATCCCAGCGTGGCTACTGCCGTGTTCCACTTGGTGGAGGCCTCTTGGGGTAAAATAGTGGAGAGATACGCTAAGCCCGAGTTGGCTAAGGAGGTCCTGAGTAAGGCGGCTAGGGGGGAGGGGTTTGTAGGGATTAACTCAACTGAGCCTCAGAGCGGAAGTGACGTGGCCGGTTTCAAGACATTAGCTAAGAAGGAGGACGACCACTGGGTGTTAAACGGGGAGAAGACCTTCATAAGTGGCATAGTTGAGGCACAAGAGCTGGGTGGAGGCTACGTTACGCTAGTTAAGACAAAGCCGGAGGCTGGTTCCAGGGGGATGAGCATCTTCTGGCTTCCCATAGACGCTCCTGGGATAGAAACAGGGCTCTTCGAGGATATGGGCAGGTGCGGGATAAGCACCGGGTGGATGAGGTTAAACAACGTCAAGCTGCCGGACGACTACCTGATAGGTGAGGTTAACGAGGGGTTCAAGATAGCCATGGAGGGGTTCAACAGGGCTAGAGTATTCGTAGCTGCTGGTTGCACTGGGGCTGCAATGGGCATGTTCGATTATACTGCTGAGTACGTGAAGAACAGGAACGTCTTTGGTAGGTCTTTAGCCTCCTTCGAGGGTATACAGTTCCCGCTGGTGGATTACTACTCTAAGCTGGAAGCTACTAGGCTGGTGATATACAAGGCCGCTTGGATGATAGATCAATTTGACAAGGGTAACGCTACAATAAAGGAAGTAGGTTTATGGGCTGCTATGGCTAAGCTGCTGGCTCCAGAACTCTCAGTTGATGCTATAAAGGAGTTCATGAAGGCCACAGGTGCCTACGGTTATACTAAGGATACCCCACTAGAGATGGCCCTTAGAGGAGTCATGAGTTACTACGTCGGAGCTGAGGGCGGACAGAACATAATGAGGTTGATAATTGCCAGGTTCCTGCTGGGTAAGGAGCACCTTCCCTACAAAAAGTAACCCCTTTTCTTTTTTAGGGGCTTTAAAAATGAGAATTCTGGTTGGAATAAAGTGGGTGCCCAGAGTAGACCAGATGAAGTTCGACCCGGTGACTAAGACTTTGGTTAGAGTCGGGGTAGAGAGCGTAGTAAACCCCCCAGACTTAAACGCCCTGGAGATGGGCCTTCAGATAAGGGATAAGGTTGGAGGGGAGGTCATAGCCGTTAGCATGGCCCCTCCAGTGGCTAAGGAGGGGCTGATGGAAGCCGTGTCCATGGGGGCTGATAGGGGAATCCTGCTAACGGATAGGAGAATGGCGGGGGCTGATACCCTAGCCACCTCAAGGGTGTTGGCTGAAGCCGCCAAGAAGTTGAAGGCTGATCTGATATTGGTCGGTGAGGAGACTATAGATAGCGCCACCGGTCAAGTTGGACCTGGAATTGCAGTTCACCTAGGGATTCCGTTCATAAGCTACGTTCACAAGGTGCTTGAGATAGGGGATGAGAGCATAACCGTTGAGAGGGAAAGCGAGAGAGGGGTTGAAGTCTGGAGGCTTGGGCTTCCCGCCCTGCTAACCGTAGTGCTAGGGGCGAACAAGCCGAGGAGGCCCACCATAAGGGGTAAGATAAGGGCCAAGAGGGCCATCGATTTCTGGAGCTTGGATGACCTTGGAATAGATCCCGAGTGCGTAGGATTTCCCGGATCTCCCACTAGAGTAGTTGACATGGTTGTGGTAGAGCCTCCTAAGAGGAGGGGGGAGATCTTTCAGGGCGAGGCGGCTGAGGCTGCTAAGTGGTTGGCGGATAAGATTCTGGAGGTGTTGAAGGGTGGTCTGTAAGGAATGGCCCCCCGTCAACAAGGATGAGTGGAGGGGCGTATGGGTCTTCCTGGAGACTTGGGGAGACTCGATAGAGGAGGCGTCCCTCCAACTCTTAGGAGAGGGGAGAAGGCTGGCTGACAGGTTGGAGGTTCCCCTAACGGGAATAATCGTAGGGCATGATCTGGGAGATCTGCCCAAGGAGGCCATTTATCGGGGGGCCGATCAGGTGATCGTCGCTGATAGTCCCGATTTACTCACGTATAACCCACAGAAGTACTCCCAAGCCCTCTACAAACTAATAGTGAAGTACAAACCCGAAATAGTGCTCTTTCCCGGGACGAGAAGGGGCAGGGAGGTTGCTAGCTCAGTAGCTATTCCCTTGAGGACGGGGTTGACTGCCGACTGCACCGCCTTTGACGTGGATGAGAGGGGAAACTTGATCCAGATTAGGCCCGCCTTCGGCGGCAAGATATTTGCTAAGATAGTGACGCCAGATAGGAGGCCTCAGATGGCCTCAGTCAGGCCCAACGTCTTTCCAACACCGCCGAGAGATGAGAACAGAAGTGGTGAGGTAATAAGAGAGCCCGTTAAGGTTGATCCCTCAGAAGTTGAGCTTCTGGAGTTTAGGGAGACGTCTCAGGTTGAGATGCCCATCGACAAGGCCAAGGTGGTGGTCGCAGGCGGATACGGGTTGGGCATCCCTAAAGGGCTGGAAATGTTAAGGGAGCTGGCTCGCCTATTGGGCGGGGCCTTGGCCGGTAGCAGGAAGATAGTAGACCTGGGATGGCTTCCCAGAAGTAGACAAGTTGGACAGACTGGGAAGACCATAAGGCCGGACCTCTACATAGCTGTAGGCATATCAGGTACCTCCCAGCACATGGTCGGCGTCCAATCGGCCAAGGTGATAGTGGCCATAAACAGGGACCCCAAAGCCCCCATATTCGAGAGTTGTGACTATGGGGTGGTGGCAGATTACAGAGAGGTGATCCCCCTCCTATTAGAAGAGCTGAGGAAGAGGCTAGCGTCCGATTAGATAGGAGCCCTCTATCATGTAGAGGGACTCTTCGGCTATCTGAACGGCGTGATCCGCCATCCTCTCCAGATACCTGAGTATGAGGGTGTTGGCCACGGCGCACTTGGGATCTTTCTCCTCACCCTCGATAACCTTCTTCATGTAGGAGTTGTAAGCTCCATCCACTGTGTCGTCCATGGAGATAACCTCCCTAGCCAAGGAAGCGTCCCTCTCCTCGTAGGCCTTCAGGGCCATCTCAACCATCCTGTTGACCACTTCAGCCGGGGTCACCACTATTGACGTGTCGCACCTCTCCACCTCTTGGAAGGCCTCCAACACCTGAGCTATATTCCTTGAGTACCTGCCCAGCCTATTAAGCCCGTACCCAATCTCCATGATGGAGATCAGGGTTCTCAGGTCATCAGCCATCGGCTGATACCTGGCTATAACCTGAGAAACCTTCTCCTTAAGCTCCATGTATGAGAAACTTATCACGTTGCTCTTCTCCTCCACCTGCTTAACTAACCCGTCTACTTTTCTCTTATTGACGAAAACTTCTACGCAAAGTCCCGTTAACTCCAATGCAATATTACTCAATTTCCTGATCTCATACAATAAGATTTTTATCTCCTCCTTAATCAGCGACATTTTTATCACTGGTATTTTAGGGGCCTCCCCTTTTTAATTCTAGACTATTAGGCATGGTTAATGAAAGCGGTGATCATAGGGCTTGGGACAGTAGGTAGGGCCCTGCTGAGGGAAGTACAGGAGAGAGGGCATGAGTTGAAGAGCAAATATGGGTTAAACTTGAAGGTGGTGGGAGTTGCCGACTCGAAGACCGCCGTGTATAACGAAGAAGGCCTTAACATAGCAGAGATCCTGAAGATGAAGGAAAGGGGGATCCTGAACGACCATCCTAACAGAGCTAGCCTGACCGAGTTGATCAAGGGGGGTACGGACGTCTTAGTGGAGCTCACCCCAACTAACCTGAAAGACGGGATGCCAGCAGTGAGGTACATAAGGGAGGCCCTCTCGGCGGGCAAGCATGTGATCACCGCCAATAAAGGCCCGTTAGCCGTCGAGATGCCAGCTCTGATGGAGCTGGCCGAATATAACGGGGTTCACTTCCTGTTCAGCGGGGCTGTGGGAGGAGGTACTCCCTTCATAAGGTTCGTTAGCAGGTGCCTCCTAGGCGAGAGAGTTATCAGAATCAGGGGGATAATAAATGGGACCACTAACTACATCCTGACTAGGATGGAAGAGGGCCTTAGCTTTGAGAAAGCGTTGAAAGAGGCTCAGAAATTGGGGTATGCCGAGGCTGATCCCAGCGCCGACGTCGATGGGTGGGACTCCGCTGCCAAGCTCGTAATCCTGTCGAACGTGGCGTTTCAGAGCGGGGTAACCTTAAGAGACGTCGAAGTAGAGGGAATTAGGGACATAGGGCTTGAAAACGTGAGCGATGCCTTAAGAAATGGCGAAACCTACAAGCTCATCGCCTACTCCGACGGGGAAAGTCACCTCGTGAAACCCCAGAGGATCAGCTTGAAGAGCCCCTTAAACGTGAAGGGGGCTTTAAACGCCCTTCAAGTTGAGGCGGAGATCTCTGGCAAACAAACTTTAGTCGGTAAGGGTGCTGGCGGCAGGGAGACCGCTGCCGCCGTTATCAGGGACTTGGTAGAGTTAAAGGTCAGGCTTGCAGGTGATGGGAGATGCTTGTAATGAAATTTGGAGGCTCGGTGATGAGGCTACCTGAGGACGTCCTGAAGGTAATAGACTACCTCGAGGGTCAAGGCCAGGGAAATGTAGCTGTAGTCTCGGCCGTTAAGGGGGTCACAGATTTGCTGCTAGACATGGCTTACTTAGCCAGTGAAGGAAAGGAAGAGGAGCTCAAAAACAAGTTTCTAAAGCTTAGGGAGATACACGATGAAGTTATGGCGGCTTTAGACCTTAGAGGCGCGATAGACGAGGACCTCTCAATATTGGAGAGGGCGTTAACTGGCATCTTCTACTTGGGAGAGTTGAGCCCCAAGTCCAGGGATTTCGTAGCATCTTTCGGTGAAAGGCTCGTCGGTAATATAGTGGTCAAGGAGCTGAGGAGGAGGGGGATAAACGCCAGGTTCATGATGGGAGGGGAGGCTGGAATTGTAACAGATGACAGGTTTGGAGACGCTAACCCCCTTTACAGGGCTTCAGAAGTCTACATAAGGAATAGGCTTGGGGCTTTGCTGCCTGACACCCTTCCAGTAGTCGCTGGATTCACTGGGGAAACCCAAGATGGCAGGGTAACTACTCTAGGCAGGGGAGGTAGCGACTTAACGGCCACCTTAATTGGGGCAGCCTTGAGGGCTGATGAAGTCGTGCTATGGACTGACGTAGACGGCCTCCTGTCAGTGAGCCCTAAAGTTGTCAAGAATCCCAGGGTCTTAAGGAAGGTCTCCTACAGGGAGGCAATTGAGCTCTCCTTCTTCGGGGCAAAGGGAATGCACCCCAAGTTTCTGGAGCCTGCGATGAGAAAGGAGGTCCCCGTCAGGATAAGGAACTTCTGGAAGAGAGAGGACCCGGGAACGCTAGTCAGTAAAGAGGAGGAGGTGAAGGAGGGCATAGTTAAGGCCGTAGGTCTCAGAGAGGACGTTTCCATAATAACAGTGAGGGGAGTGGGGATGATAGGGAGGCCCGGGACGGCTGGAAGGTTGTTCACGGTGTTGGGAGATCACGGAATTAACGTGTTGATGATCTCTCAGAGTGTCTCTGAGTCGTCCATATCCTTAGTTGTAGACGGAAAGGACTCTTCCATGACCTCTAACGTGCTTGAGGACTTGCTGCTAGGGCCTATATTCTCTGAGATAAGTGTTGAGGATAACTTGTCGGTGGTTTCAGCCATAGGGGCCGGTATGAGGGGCACCCCAGGGGTTGCTGCCAGGGTCTTTAAAGCGGTTGCCGAGAGGGGTATTAACGTGAAGATGATATCCCAGGGATCCTCCGAGATAAATATATCCTTCGTGGTAGATGGGAAGGATGGGGTTGAGGCAGCCAGAGCAATTTATGAGGAGTTCAAACTGTGAGTTTCAGGTGGGGTGACTGAAAGTACCACGTCCACCTTACCAAACCTCCTCTCCAACTCGGCCCTCACCTCCCTATGCATCCTCTTTATATCCTCGGGCTTCATGTGGTCTTCCACGCATATCAAGGAGTCAACAAACAGCTTTCCACCGACCCTCCTAGCCCTAACGTACTTCACCGACCTCACTCCCTTGATGGAGCCTATCACCGAGCCAACCTCCACTAGGATCTTAGGTTCTATCATATCTATCAGGTCCTTTGCTGAGGAGATGAACACCCTCAGGGTTGATGGAATAACTAGAGATGTTATAACCAGGGCCGAGGTCGGATCAACCCAAGGCGCAAACTCCCTAGCTATAAGAAGTAAGCCGGCCACCAAAATAGTCCTGCCCGAATCCCAACCGTAATTTATTGCCTCTGATTTAAGAGTCCTGCTGGTCTCCTCTTCTCCCGCCCTCCAGAGGTATAGAGACCTTAAGAGGTTTACCAATGAGAGCGATGCGAAGGTCGCCAGGACCCAATTGTCAACCCTAGGGGGGTTAGGGCCCTTTACTAGAGAGGTCAAAGCGTTAAATAAGACAACAATCTCTAGCTCTATTAGGAGAAAGGAGGAGAGCATCCCGAAGAGGCTGTCAATCTTTTCATGTCCGTAAGGGTGGTCCTCGTCCGGGGGAACCCCCGAGAACCTCACACTAATTAACGCTATAGCAGAGGTTAACACATCTCCTAAGGAGTCAACAGTCTCAGCTAGTACGACGACGCTGCTGGTGACTAGGAATATATAAACCTTTGTTAAGGCTATTATCAATGAAACTAGCAAGGAGGCTATGGCTACCCTCTCAGCTAGTCTCATCTCACCACGCGTCGTCGAAGTCTAGGTCTTGGCTGTCACAGACCTGCCCCCTCAAGAAGATCTCCAGTATTTCGCCAGCCGACCTGGCAAAGCCCTCCAACTCACCGGTCTCGTCCTCCCTGATAGCCAGCACTACGACCTCGCAGCCGTTTTCGTCTTCAAGTGATACATAGCACTCCTTGTCTATCACCTCGCTCACCTCTGGGTAGTCCTCATCGAGCTCGACCCTCTCAATTCTAGCGTACCACTTGCCGCACTCGTAGACTATTGCCTTGGCACCGACGAAGCGCGCCAGCGGCTTCAGGTTCTCCATTACCAGTTTCCTCATTCTGGTGGGACCCATCTCCAAGAATTCATAGGGGTCCTCGTTGATCCTCTCAGCTATTTTGTTCCAGTTTATCCCTATCTCCTCCACTTTATCCAAGGGTATCTCCTCGACCACACTCCCAGGTTAGAGTCTAATAAAGATTGTGTGTGGTAGGGCACTCACCTTATTATACCCAGGTACAGTTTGGCGAACTGCGGGTGCTCGAGAAGTTCCTTAGCGTTGCCTTCATACCTTATCTCACCGCTGACCAGCAAGTACCCTCTGTCCCCTATCTCGAGGGCCCTCTTAGCGTGCTGCTCCACCATGAGTATGGTCTGTTTGTGCTCATCCCTCAGCTCAACTACTGTGTTGAGGACCTGCTTGACGAGTATTGGTGCTAAGTCCGTGGTCATCTCGTCCAGCATAAGTATTTTGGGCTTCCTCATGAGGGCCATGCCTATAGCCAACATACGCCTCTCTCCACCACTTAGAGTGCCAGCCTTTCTCTTCCTAAGCTCTCTTAGCTTAGGAAACATATCAAGTATTTCCTCAACTCTCTCAGGAACCTCATCCTTAGGCATTAGGTAACCAGCTATTTTCAGATTCTCCTCCACGCTCAAGCCAGCCGCTACGTTGCCTAGCTGTGGTAGGTAGGCGATACCCATCCTAGCCTTCTTATAGGGGGGAATTCTAGTTACATCCTGTCCCTCAAAGTAAACGTTACCGCTGTGAATTGTGGCTATGCCCATTATGCTGTTAAGAAGGGTCGTCTTGCCGGCCCCGTTAGGGCCTACCACTACGGTGATCTCCCCCTCCCTGGCTTGGAAGTTTATATCAAAAAGAACCTTGAGTTTGCCATAACCTGAGTAAAGATTTTTTGTCTCCAGAAGGACCATAGGATCACCCTATGTATATTTCTATAACCTTCGGGTTATTTGCAACCTCATCCGGTAGGCCTTCCGCTATCAGCTTGCCCCTGTCCATCACATAAACGTAATCGGCGAAGGGCAGAGCTATGTCTATTCTGTGCTCTATCAACAGGAAGGTGACATCCCACTTCTTCCTTAAGTTGCTCACGTAGGTTAGTATGTTTCCGGCGTAGGCTGGGTCCACTCCTCCTATCGGCTCGTCCAGGGCTATTAGCTTAGCTCCCGTAGCTAACGCTCTTGAGACCTCCAACATCTTAAGTTGCCCCCCTCCAAGCCTGAAGGCCTCGACGTCCCAGTGATCCTCTAGGCCCACGTTCTTCAGTATTTCAAACGCCCTTTCAACCTTCTCCTCTTCCTCTTTGATCCAAAGAGGCCTTATTGGAGCCCTTATCGGGCTTTCTCCACTGTGACTCATTGAAGCAAGCACGTTTTCAAGCACAGTAAGCTTCTGGAAGGGGGCTGGAATTTGGAAAGTTCTCACGAAGCCGGCCCTGTAAACTTTGTGGGGCGGCCATCCAGTTATGTCGACGCCGTCGAATATTACCTTCCCTCCATCAGGCTTGAGCACTCCAGTACAAGTATTAACGAAAGTGGATTTACCAGCACCGTTGGGGCCCATCAACATGGTCAGGGAGTTCCTCTTAACCTTAATTGACACATTGTTCACTGCTATTAGCCCACCGAACCTCTTGGTGAGGTTCTCAGTGATCAAGATGTACTCGGATTTCTCGTTGGTCAAGCCCACCACCTCGCTACTCGATCAGTATAAATAATAAGTTTATGGAATCGATCAGTAAAATTTTGGTATAAGCATATACGAATCAATGATATATAGTCAATAACAATCAATATAAAAATAGAGAAGATGAGTATTTTTGTTTATTTCCTGCCAATCTCTTTTAAGAACCAGTCCTCCCAGACCATGCTGGAAGTGGTGTACTTGTAGATGCCGGCAAGCCTCCACTCGTAGGTGCCGTCGGACTTCTTGTAGGGCATCCAGAACAGGTAGTCTGAAGCGGCCCTATCGCCGTTCTCGTTGAGCTCGAAGTTTCCGGTGGCTCCGTTGAGGTTCTTCACTATCTCGGGCAGGAGCTTGGCGACCTTAACGGGATCGTACTCACCTATCTGATCGAGGGCCTTAGCAACAGCCCAGAGAGCGTCATAAGCAGCGTAGGCGTAGCTGTCAGGTGCCCTACCGAGCTTCTTCTTGACGTACTCCTCGACCTTCTTCTTCACCGGGGACTCAGCACCGAATATCGGGCTTATGAACTTGGTCTCGTATCCGAAGGCTGCAGCATCCTTGTTCTCAACTATCTCACTGAGCAGAGCAGTCCCATCAGATCCGAACCACTTGACCTTCTTGAGGGACTCGTACTGAGAGGCAACGGCGGCAAACTGCACGTACTCGTTGAACCCTATGAAGGAGACTCCAACCTTGTCGGCTCCGTACTTGTCTATGAGCTCGCTGACGAGGGCATCAAGCTGAGCCACGACTGCAGAGAACTCAGCGGCCTGCGGGTCATACCTTATACCCTTGCCGTTCTTCTTGCCGTATATCTCGCCCTGCTCACCCTTCTTCTTAAGTATGGCCTCGAAGTCTTCGTCTATCCTAGCGGCTAGAGCGTCACCCCACTCGTCGCCTCTCCAGACCTGGACGACGTACCTAACTCCCAACTCATACATAGCAGTGGCGGTGGCAGGACCCTGTATCTCGTCGGTGGGACAGAACCTGTATATCATATCGTTGGGTATGGCCAGCCTAGGTGAAGTTGAGGACTGGGATATTATCAGCAACTTGTTGCTATCTGCGTAGCTCTTTATCTCCTTAACCTCGGCGCTGCTCATGGGACCTATGAATATCTTGACGCCTCTGGCCTGCAGGGCCTGAACCTTGTCCAGAGCGGTCTTGGGGTCAGTGGCGGTGTCCTCATAGTAGACCTTTATCCTCCAGGCAGCTCCCTTAGAGGCGAGCCAGTCATTTATCTCCTTCTCAGCCAGCTCCAAGGCTGCCTTGCTATTCTCTCCGTAGGAAGACAAACCTCCAGTCAGGCCGAGCAGAGCCCCTATGGGTATCTCACCCTTGAGCTTGCTTGCTGGAGCTTGGGTGGTGGTCTTAGCAGGAGTTGTGGCAGCGGTCTTGGTAATCGTGACTGTGACAGTCTTGGCAGGACCGGTGACGGTGACGGTCTTGGCAGCGCCTCCTCCACCTCCGATGGCGTATCCTATTCCAATGCCCACTAGAAGGAGTACTAACATGAGTACGTAGGCGGTTTTCTGGGACATAATATCACCCCATCATACGTCGGGGAATAACCCCGGGCATCGAGGGAAGTGTTATATATAACCGTTTCTATGTAAGCGGGGGCTTTCGGAAGCGTTTTCGAACCCAAAAGTATTAGATTTTGAGTATCAGGTAAACGGGACCTAGAAAACAGGCTTTAAGGCCCTTTAGACAAACCTTTAAGTTTTATAATATGTAGGTCCGACACAATTCACGTCCCCAGCCTCGGCGGGAGGTTGTAAATATGCTGATGGTTTCAAGCTCTTTCATTCAGGTGATCATGACGGCCATAGGCTACTCCGGGGGAATAGCCCTCGCAGCTGCTGGTATTACGCTAATCTACATGACCACAGGCACCTTCAACTTCGCTCACGCGTCAATGACGGCGTGGGGCTTCTACATAATATTCTCCCTCTACAAGGTCTTCTTCGGAGGGAACCCCTACTATTACTTCCCAGTAGCCTTTCTGTTCTCAGGAATTTTGGGAGTCATAACTTACGTGGTAGTCAACAAGTGGCTCTTGAAGAAGGGGGCCGACATGGTCACCTTAATGATGTCAACTCTAGGCATAGACCTTATATTCTTTGCATTTATAAACGTGTTCGCCGATTATCTGACGAGTGAATACAAGGTTAACTCAAGGCTAATAGTGCTCACCACTCACGACATGGTGTTGGGCGAGGTAGCTGGTTTCAAATTGAAGGCGATAACCATAGTATCAGTGCTGATAGTGGTAGCCATAGCGCTGTTCTTTTACTTCACGCTAACCAGAACCAAGTTTGGTATAGCTTTCAGAGTCACCGTGGAGAACCCAGACTTAGCCTCAATCCTAGGAATTAACACCGAGGTGATATACTTAGTATCCTGGTTCGTTGGAGGGGCCTTGGCCGGACTAGGTGGGGCTGTCCTTTCCCTAGTCATAAGTGGCAACCCATACACAGGTAACGTGGTGATAGTTCCTGAGTTCGCTGCCTCCATAGTCGGTGGTCTCTACTCCATATACGGGTCCTTTCTAGGCGGATATCTGATAGGCCTTAGCGAGTACATTCTGATAAACTTAATAGCCAGCATCTTCGGTAGGCAACTAGTGGTCTATGAGCCCTTGATCCCTCTACTCGCCATGGCCGCCACGCTCCTAGTATACCCGCAGGGATTGGCAGGGATAAACTGGGAGAAGGTCTTCAGTAAGTTAAAGAGGAGGTGATTCCTATGTTGAGCGATGTGTTGGACTTACTAACTAACCCACTCCTGTTAAGCATTCTAATAAACATGGCCATATTCCTTATAGTGACCCTGAGCCTTAACCTAGAGACTGGGTTCGCCGGCATACCTCAGTTCGGCAGGGTGCTTGCTGTACTAGCTGGAGCGATAGCTGCTGGAGCGATAGCAGGAAGGATAATGGCGGCCATGTTCGGAATGCCTTGGGGCGTGGAATACGTAGGGGATCAGAACCTACAGATAGTGGAGAAGCTGAACTCAATATTCTCCCAGAATCCTGGACTCTCAATAGCTATGTTGATCATGTCCCTGATAATAGCTGCAGCCTTTGGCGGCTTCATAGGCTACATAGTCTCGTACCCTGCCATAAGGCTTAAAGAGGCTTACCTAGGGATAACCCTCCTCGCCTTCGGAGACGCTCTCCAGATAATAGGGAAGTACTATGACCCGCTAGCTGGCGGTACTGCTGGTATAGTTGTCCCCGACCTGTTCAGGTTCGTTGGCACAGGTAAGATAAAGTACCTTGGGAGCACCATGATAATACTGGGGATAGCAATACTAGTTCTAATTTACGTTCAGAGCTTGGCTAAGTCCCCGTTTGGAAGGGCCCTCAAGGCCATGAGGGATAATGAGCTGGCCGCTAAGGTGTACGGCAAGGACATAGTTAAGCTGAGGGCTCAAGCCCTTATAATAGGTGGAGCTCTAGCAGCTATAGGAGGAGCCCTTTGGGCCACATACACCGGTAGCTTTAAGGCCCTGACTTACAACAGGTTGACCTGGACCTTCTGGCCATGGGCCTTCATGATGTTAGGGGGGACCGGTAACAACTACGGCATAGTCTTGGGAACTCTGATATTCTCAATATTCAGGAGCTTGATATACGCTTACAAGTCGGAGCTGACCAACTACATACCAATAAACCCGAACTGGCTTGAGTACATGTTAATAGGTTCAATAATAGTACTCATAGCCCTCTTCAGGCCTCAGGGAATACTGCCGGAGCGCCCAGAGCTGCCACTTTCTAGGAAGAGAATTGAGGAGATCAAGGACAAGGTTGTCGGCTATAAGGCCGAGAAGGGATCTGAGTAGGGGGAGCAATCCCCTTTCCCTAATTTTCTAGTTCCACGCGTCAGGCGGCGAGTTTTTATACTGACGTGTTGTGGATAACCCGGTGTCGGTATGAGCGCCGAGGCTGAGAAGGTAACTAGGGAGCTAGAAGTTTCCCCTAAGGTCATGGAGCAGATAAGAAAGGAAGTTTCCAGGGCTAGGGTTGTGACCCCTCAGTCGCTGGCCATGAAGTACAACATAAGGGTGAGCGTCGCTAGGAAGTTGTTGAGGCAGTTCCAGGAGGAGGGACTAGTCGTCTACGTGGACGGCAACTCAAGGTTGAGGATATATAGAGGGGCCAAGGCAAAAGTCAAGGTTGAAAGGGAGTCTGAGGGATCTTAGAGGTACCTTAAGGCCCCCCAATTTATAGTTAATTTCGTGCAATCTCTCTCCGGTTAAATTAATTGATTTGAGTGGGCACGCGAATCTGAAGGGAAACTTTATTTAGTTACCTCACTCACACTCTACTGGCTGATTTGACCTCCCATCCGATGTAGGAGGTGGTTAAAGCTTTTGAGAGCTAAACAGGAAGGGCTTGAGAAGTACACAATATTGATTGAGGAGGGCCAAGATAGGGTCAGGCTGGAGCTCTTAAGGCACCTCTCTCCCTTCACCTCCGAGAGGATTTTCGGAAACCTCCCAAGGACCGGGATGATCGTGAAGGATAAAGACTTGGTCTACATAAGATTTCCTATAGAGACCAGGATAGAGAAGGAGAAGAGGTTCCTAAGGAAGGGGCAAGTCGGCTATTCCCCGGCAAAGGGCATGATAGTGATAGCGTTGAGGGACGCCAAGCTCAAAGAACCGGTAAGCTACCTAGGAAAGGTTGTAGAGGGACTTGAAGTTTTAGAGAGGCTGTACACGGGGAAGCTGGTCAAGTTGAAGAGGGGATCTGATTGAAGTTCTTCTGGGCAGGGCGTTCTGCTGTTTTCCTAGAGGTTGAGGGAATATCAATATTGGTGGACCCAGGAGACCTCGTGAAGCCCAGCGATGTGGATAGAGTAGACCTCCTACTCTACACGCACGAACACAGTGGCCATTACGATTATATGAACCTAAAGGCTATATACGAGGCTCATAGGCCCCACTTAGTCGTCAATAAGGGCGTTTTTAAGCTGATAAGGAGAAAGGTTCCTGACGATAAGTTAACCAAGCTCAAGGCAGGCGAGATGGTGGACTTGGACTTCGCTAAAGTGCATGCCCTTAGGGCCGTTCACCCGGGGGTTCATCCGCTGGTATACCTGATCGAGGTCGGAGGGAAGGCCATATTCCATGGGGACAGCTCCGGATACTCCTCTTATTTCCAGGCGTTTTCCCCGGTTGATGTGGCTTTTCTACCAGTAGGTAAACCTTCCCCCAATGCAAGCCCTAAAGATGCGTCAAAAATGGCGAAAGAGCTCGTCCCCCTGGTATCTGTGCCAATACACGGGGAGCCTCAGGAGATGGAGGACTTCTCAATTAAGGTGAAGGCCATGGGGCTGGAGACCCAGGTTATAGTGCCTGAACCAGGGAGGGTTTACGAGTTGGATTGAGAGAAGTGGTTCCAACCGCCAGCTGGAACCTCCTCTCCTTTATATAGTACCCCCTTACCTTCTACCACCCTCCCTATAGCTATTGGGGAGAGCCCCTCTCTCCTCAGGTCCGCCTCCATCGCCGGGGCCACATCCTCGCTAACCGTGAACACCAGATGGAACTCCTCGCCGCCGTAAAATGTTGGCTCCATCGGGTCTATTCCCTTCCTCTCGACGAACTTAAGGACCTCCTCATCTATGGGGAGCCTCTCCACATTAAATCCATGCCCCGACGATTTGGATAGCTCCTTTAAGGACCTGTACAGGCCGTCACTGCTGTCTACGCATGAGGTGGCATAACTCGATATTAGGAGGCCCTCCCTGACCCTAGCGATTGGCCTGTAGACTGACCTTAGAGCTCTAGAGGCCAACCTCTTCGGGAGCTCCATCCCCTCGAGCAGGTGTTTGAAGGCCAACCAAGTTAGGCCGAATTTCCCTATCACGTAAATTAGATCACCGGGCTTTGATCCCGACCTGCTCACCAGCTTATTTACCACCTTACCCACCGCAAAGCCCGCTATATTTAATTCGTCCCCGGAGCCTAGATCCCCTCCCACCAAGTGAGTGTTGTACTCTCGTGCTCCCTCCTCTACCCCCCTGATGATCTCCTCAAAATCCCTCGTGGACCTCCATCTCTGTAACGTCAGCGATGCCATAAAGAATAGGGGCCTTGCCCCCTTAGCGGCTAGATCAGAGTAGCTGAAGATGACGGCCTTCCTGCCGAAGTCGCTCAAACTCATGCCAGGAAGCATGTCGGAGGACTCTGCTAGCGAGTCTACGTTGAACACGTACACGCCTTTGTCCAATTTCCTCGCTGAAGCGTCGTCCCTACCAATTCCCAGAAGCTCTTCCTCGTCCCTCCCGACAATTTCCCTTATTAGGTCTATTAACTCTTCCTCTCCCCTCACGGGCTTTCCCGAGCAGGTAAACGTTAAAGCCTTTTCCTAGTAGGTGATGGGGGTGACCATGGTAAGGAAAGTCATAATTATGGGTGCGGCCGGTAGGGACTTCCACAACTTCAACGTCTTCTTCAGGGATAACGAGGATTATAGGGTAGTAGCCTTTACCGCCGCACAGCTGCCTGAGATAGCCGGCCGGACATATCCGCCAGAGCTGGCGGGCCGACTTTATCCGGAAGGGATCCCCATAGTTCCTGAAGAGGAGCTCCCAAAGCTGATTGAGGAGAACGACGTCGACCTGGTGGTCTTCTCCTACAGCGACGTGTCTCACCAGTACATAATGGAGAGAGCTGCCCTAGCCCAAGCTCATGGAGCTGATTTCATGCTCCTAGGTCCTAAAAGCACCATGTTAGAGGCCTCAAAGCCAGTCATAGCGGTAACGGCGGTTAGAACGGGGGCAGGCAAGAGTCCAACTAGCCGGAGGGTCTCGCAAATCTTGAAGGCCAGGGGGCTAAAGGTTGCGGTGGTAAGGCATCCTATGCCCTATGGAGACCTTAGAAAACAGGTAGTGCAGAAGTTCACAAGTCTGGATGATTTGGACAGGTATGAGGCTACCATAGAGGAGAGGGAAGACTATGAGCCCCATATAAGGCTAGGAAACGTTGTACTTGCCGGAGTAGATTACGAGAAGGTGTTGAGAGAGGCTGAGAAGGAGGGGGACGTAATTCTGTGGGATGGGGGCAACAACGACTTCCCGTTCTTCAAGCCAGACCTCATGATAACCGTCGTGGATCCCTTGAGGGCTGGTCATGAGCTAACTTATTGGCCAGGAAGCGTAAACGTCAGGATGGCCGACGTCATAATAGTGAGTAAGGTGGACACGGCATGTAACGAGCAGGTGGAGGAGGTGTTGAGCAACGTCAGGAAGGTGAACCCGAAGGCCAAGGTGATAATGGCTGCCGTGCCCTTCATCGTGGACAAGCCGAATCTGGTATCTGGCAAGAGGGTAGTGGTCGTCGAGGATGGTCCAACAGTGACCCATGGGGAGATGGGCTACGGGGCCGGTTACTTGATATCCAAGAGGTTAGGGGCTGAGATCGTTGACCCCAGGCCTTACGTGACAGGCTCGTACAAGGAGGTTTATGAGAAGTACACCCACCTTAGGGAGGTCCTACCAGCCGTAGGCTACAGCAAGAGGCAGATAAAGGAGCTGGAGGACATATTGAACAGGATACCCGCCGACTCTATAGTGCTTGGCACTCCCACTGACCTGGGTCGCTACCTCAAAGTCAACAAGCCGACAGTGCACGTCAAGTACGAACTGCAGGAGATAGGTCCGCTAACCCTTGAAGATGTTATAGACGAGTTTCTTAAGGAGGTGATGTGATGGAGAGGAGGATGTGGCTCTTGAGCTGGCCTGAATTCAGGGAGGCTTTGGAGGACACTGATGTGGCTCTACTCCCCGTAGGAGTAAATGAGGCCCATGGAAATCACTTGCCCCTGGGCACCGACTTCCTAATACCTGAGTGGATCGCTGAGCGAATAGCTGAGGACCTGAACGCCCTTATAGCGCCTCCAATAAGGTACGGGGTTGTCAGCTCCCTCAGCGGCTACTGGGGGTCCCTAACTCTTAGGAAGGAGACCTTCGAATCGTTGATTTACGACGCCCTAGTTGAGCTCCACGCTAATGGGCTTGAGAAGGTGATAATAATAAACGGACATGGCGGAGGAGGGCACATGGAGGCCATAAAATCGGCCATGAAGAGAGCTTGGTTGGAACACGGGGTTAGGAGCGCCGTAATCAATTGGTGGGAGCTGGGCTCTGAAGTGGCTAAGGAGGTTTTTGGTACCCCTGGAGGCCACGCTGGCACTGACGAGACGGCCATGATAATGGCTGTAGACCACAGGCTGGTTAAGGGGAATGTGGACGAGGGAGAGGTCTACCAGTACAGCAAAGGAGTATCCGTCATGCCGGCTCCTGGCTCCATACTAACCTACGAACCGAACACTAGGGTTTTCGTGCCTTCACCTGAAAAAGCTGAGGAGTATGCAAACAGGTTGATCGGCCTAATCAAGGAGGAGATTGAGAGAATTTTGGAGGGATGGGAGAGGCAGGAGGTTTACCTCTAAATGATCCTCTCCCTCAGCTCCCTCGCCCTAACAACTATTTTTTTCAGGAAATCTGGGTCCATTAACCTCCTCTTCGGGTAAAGGAGCATGTACTTCAAGGACGTTATTCCGGGGATCAGCCTCATCTCCTCTGGACCCTCAACTTCGTAGGCCACTCCCACGACCCTCCGCCTAGCGGGTCTGTACCCGGCCACTGAAATTAATGCAGTCCTCTCATCAAATATTGAGAGGTCTTCTGGCGAGTTGAACAGTTCAAAAGCCACATACATGCTACGGGGGATCCTCTGGATCAGCGACTTGAGTTTGTGGGTGTTGTAAGGGGACATCTCCACAGGCCTGTAACTCGGCCTCACTATAACGAAGTC
This sequence comes from Thermoproteota archaeon, assembly GCA_027491435.1. Classification (GTDB taxonomy): domain Archaea; phylum Korarchaeota; class Korarchaeia; order Korarchaeales; family Korarchaeaceae; genus Korarchaeum. The sequence continues at coordinate 208,209 of JAOZFG010000004.1, read as the reverse complement.
AGGGTCCAGCTTGGCTGCCAGGTTAATTCCCTCAAGTATGGACTGGAGAGATGCTTTTGCCACATAAGGATTTTTCGAAAACATGTTAACATCTGTTGTGGGAGCTCTAACGGTCACTATCCCCTCAAACCTCTTAAGGAGGGCCCTCAGCTCTAAAAGGGTTGCCTTGTTCATGTTAGGCGGGAAATAGTGAGGAGGTTCTGTTGACAAAATTATGCCATCACACCCGCTTTTTCTTAGAAAATTTATCAAATCGACCGGCTCAGTCCCCCAAAAGAAATCAGTTGAGCAGAGAATGGCCACCTTACTCTCCATTTGATCCCCACTTCCATGGCCACACGGCCCTATTTATTGGTGCCGTTCCGACATGTGGTGGCTCTGGCATCTCCGTTCGGCTTGGAACATAATTAGATCCTGCGGGAGTTTATTGACCAATTAGAGTCCATCTGTCAACATTTTAATTTTATATAATTAATTAAATTTTCCAATATTATTATATTTTTTGATAATCGTCATTAGAGGCTCCATTAACCATGTGACTGTCATATGTAGGCCATATCCTTTATGAAGCTTCCTGAATCAAATGCTCGATGATCATACATCCAACTACTTATATAACTATGAAATAGCGGCATATGGCGACTCTACCGATCATCCAATGATTGAGAGAGCTTATCAACATAATTAGGTAAACAATAACTATTAACAAAAATAATAGTTACTAAATTGGGATAATATTATTTTAGATTGTAATTCTTGGTATAATTGATGATATATATGATACTAGCTCTCAGGTGATTTGACCCCTTAATTCCCATAATTTCACCTGATCCCATCATGATGCTGGTTGAAACTGTTTCACCCGATTTTATGGAGGTGGAGATGCACCCTCATGGGAAATACTTATATTTATCCATCCACGAGAATACGTAGCCCTATAGTAGGGTTTGTTAAGAGGTGAGACGTATGCCCCAGCGGCCGACCAAGCACCTACCCCTAGCTCCCATATATAGGATAATTAAGGAGGCCGGTGCCGAGAGGGTTAGCGATGAGGCCAAGGCCAGACTGGCCTACTACCTTGAGAAGTTCGCCCATGAGGTCAGCAAGTATGCTGTTGACCTTGCTAGGCATGCCAAAAGGAAGACCGTAACCGACAGGGATATAGAGCTTGCCGTCGAGGCTATCTGGAAGAAGTAAAGGTCAGCCGGCCTCCCCCTAGTTTTTATATTTTGTTTTTTAATGTATTCCTTTTACATTATATTCGTTGTATAGTAAACTGAATTTAGGAAGGCCCGCGCCCGTCAGCTCTTAAAATAGCGGGTCCAGCTAAGGGTTGGAGCAAAAACGGGCCCGGGGGGACTTGAACCCCCGACCTGCGGCTCCGAAGGCCGCCGCTCTATCCTTGCTGAGCTACGGGCCCCTTAGACCTTCTCCTTCTCTGCACCTTGTAGCCTATTAGGGCCCCTCCAACTATTAAGGCCAGGGCCGCTATTAGCATTTCCCACCTGCCCTTCATAAGCATCTCGCCGACGTACCCGAAGAACATGGCTCTAGGCACCACGGCCAGCAAGTTGGACATGAAGAACACAAGCGGGTTCATGTAGGTTGCGCCCGCCACGTAAGAGATTATATCTATTGGAAGAAAAGGTATTAGCCTCGAAAAGAAGACTATCCAGCCCCCCCACTTGTCAAACCACTTGTGGACTTCCTCTAAGAACTCCTCCTTGAAGTAAGAGTCCAGTAACCTCTTCCCGAACATCCTACCTATGCCGTAATTCACCATCGAACCAATCACTATTCCCAGCCCACCGTATATCCCAACTTCTATAGGAGAAAGTCCAAGAGCTCCAGCGGCCACTAAGACGGCGTCAGCAGGTATAGGGGAAATTACTGATTGTGCTACCATAGCCATGAAGACTCCTGCGCCCCCGTACTTCTTAACCCAGCCGACTATCTCCTCTTCTACCTGCTGATAGAACTCCATCCTCTCCTGAACTTTCCACACCTGGTTCAGGTTCATTAAAATCATTAGGTCGTACATCAGGCCTACTTTAGTTGCTTTGACGTCGATTTTGTGAAGAGACAGCGATATCAGGGCTCCTAAAGCTAATTGGGCTAGCGACGCGGGAGTGAGTCTAATGGTTACTAGAGCCACTGGAATCGATGTTATTGAGGAGAGCAGCACGGCGTCTTTGAAGTTCACCCCTGAAGAGGTCAGCAGGGCTATGGAGAGGCCCGTTCCACCGAAACCTATCGTGCTAATCCCTTGGGCAAAGCCGGAGACGAAGGCGTCCATCACGTCAGGGGATCTGCCCTCTTCAACAGCGAGAAGGTTTAACTTTAGGAAGAATAGGGCGAATAGGCCTATAACAGACAGTCCCACCCCTAGAAGGCCTCCTATAACTTCGTCCTCGTAATTGGCCCACCAACCTACCATCACAGCTAGAACCGCTGATGTAATCAGCCCAGTGATCGCGCTTCCCTTTGAGATCCTCCTTTCCTTCAGTAAGAGTAAACCAGCTAAACCAGCTAAGTGTCCGGAGCCTGTAGGCTGTACTGGGAACCACTCTAACACGCTAGCCAGCACAGCTTCGTATAAGTTCATCTGGGTTAGTCGTCGTCCTTCAGTTAAAATTATGACCCCTCTTGTCGGGGCCCCGTATTAGAGGTCACGTCTCACCTGCTGAGGAGGTCAGCTACGTTTTTACTAGGTCAGGGTTATGACCCCTACCGGGATTTACTCAAATTAGGGGGAGCTAGATGGACTTAATGTTCGGCGTGATGAACAACCCGCACCTCCCTCTTAAGGACGAGGTGGAATCTATATTGTCCTTGGGATTTGAATACGTTGAGATAACAGTTGAATGGCCCAAGGGAACAGTAGACGAATCAATGATGAGGTGGTTGTCTGACGTCTCTTCCACCGGCGCCTTCTTCCTAGTACACGCGCCCTGGTACCTGGAGATAGGCCATCCCTACGAGCACGTGAGGAGGGGGGCCTTGAAGGTGGCAGAGGAGATCCTCAGAGTTGCTGACAGGATAGAGTCCCCCTACGTAACATTTCACCCGTTTACTCCAGGTTGGCTGGCCGCGGTTAGGGATAAGGCTCGCGAGTACAACTTGAAGGGTTTTAGAGAGATAGTGGTCTTGAGCAAGAACTATAGCTCACTACCCTTAGTGGAGAACGTCGATCACGGCGCCTTCTCCTCACCATCTGACATAAGGTACTTGCTGGATAACATCCCTGACTTAGGGATGACATTTGACGTCGCCCATTCGTTCATTAACGGGGGGTTAGACAAGTTCAAGTCCTACTTGCGCCTCGCAAACAGGATCCTCCACATACACGTCCATGATAATGACATGAGGAGGGACCTCCACTTACCCGTTGGCGCCGGCAAGATACCGTGGCATGAGGTAATAGGAAGGATAAGGGACGTTGGATACAAGGGCACCGTCACCTTAGAGCCCCATGTGAGCGAGTACATCTACTACAGAGTGTCTAAGGACCTGTTTCTAAAATACTGGGAGGAAAGTCCAGTAGACGAGCAGGGTCAGGGCTACGGCCAGAGTCACCCCTAAGGCCAGCTGACCCATGCTGTGCGATTTGGACTTCCACCTAGACCAGAGCACCACAGGGGTTAAGGCCCATAGGGCCGCCGCTACTTCTAACTTGCCGACGCAGGTGAGCAGGGTCGAAGGACCCACTATTCCAGCCGCGTGAACGCTCACCTTAGTGAGCCTCTTGTTAAACAGGTACATGGAGGCCGTGACTAAGAGGTAGGAAAGGGATAGCATGGTCCCCAGGGTCACCCTTCTGAGGTAAAAGTAGGCAGTGGCCAGGAAATAGCTGATCAGGGCGAAAAGGAAGAACTTCCCCCTCATGAACCTATCGGGCACGAGCAGATCGAATCCTTCCTCATCCCTAACCGACTTAAGTACTATTGGAGCTGGAGGTAGCAAAACCAGCAGTATCATGGCCACCAGCAAGTCTACTCCTTTAAGTAGGGTCGCCGACGTTATGGCTGCCACTGTAATGGGGGATATGGTGAGTGCTATCGCCCTGTGTAAGTCCATCTAGCTAGTTTGATGGCTCGCCTTTAAAAAAGAGTCGCCAGTATACCAGTTTATGAAAGTGGGTCTGCTATACTCGTTGAGAGACGTTGCAGGAGTCAACATGGCGAGGGAGATAAAGTCCGTGATGGGCGAACAATTCTCGCTGTCTGGTAGGAAGTACGAACTCATTTCCTTCGAGAGGGAGGTCCTGTACATGAAGGGCGATGAGTTCACTGGGTTCGACTATTTAGTCGTCCTTTCAAGGCACAGCGGGACTCCCGGAAGGCCCATATTTACAGCTCACGTTCCCGGGAACTTCGGTCCAGCTAGGTACGGGGGCGAGCCCTACAAGCTTGGAGTGGCGATTCCCTCGCTCATGAAGGAATATCTCCTCTCAGTGAAGGAAGGGGCCGAGAAGATAGGTTACGAGGTGGGCTTCGAGCCCACACATCATGGCCCGACTTTGGACGTTCCTATGGCCTTCTTGGAAATAGGATGTGATGAGAGGGCGTGGAATGACGCTAAGGCCATAAAGGTCGCGGCTAAAGCAGTTATAAAGGCTTTAGAGTCTTGGAATCCCTACAAATACAGGGCAGCAATAGCCTTCGGCGGGCCCCATGTGAACGATCACTTCACCAAGGTGGAGCTTATGACTGACATAGCGATAGGGCATGCGGCTCGTAAGCACGACGCCGGTCACGTAGACAAGGTTATGATAGAGATGGCCATCGATAGGAATGGGGAGAAGCCCTCTTTGGCAATAGTGGACGCTAAAGGATTAAGAGGCGATGACAGGCGCAGAATAGAAGATGCCCTTGACGAGCTGGGGTTAAAAAGAGTAAGGGTCAAGAAGTTACTTAGAGATGCCCAAGAGGAGGCCCAGGTATAAGACGCCTTTCTTCTTCGATAGGACGGTACCTAGGGACCTATACTTCAGCGTGCAGAGGAGGTTAAACATGCTAGGTTATGGGGCTGTCTGGCAACCCAGGAGTGCAGTAAGGGGTAGGAACAGGCGCAAGGAGGAGATACTGGACTACTGCCTGAAGAGGGGAATAAAGATAATAGCCACATTCTCCAAGGACTTTGAAGTACCGGAAGGATACGAAAGCAGGGTTAAGGTCATCAGGCTTAAAGGAGGGAACCGAAGGACCGTAAATAAGATAATAGCCCGACTCTTCATGGAGTTGAGGAAATCGACGAGGTGAAAAATTAATTAAGCTCTCCCCTCCAGGGAGACGGGGGGATGATAGAAGAGTTGCTGGGATTCAAAGCCCCGTCTTCTGAGGACGATGAGGAAAAAAGGGTCGTCGTTAAGAGGTTGGTCTTGGACGTCGTGAAGCCCCACAACCCCTCGATAGTTGACATAGCGGAGGGGTTGTCCGAGCTCAAGAACGTCACGAGGGTTGACATAGAGGTTAAGGACTACGACTCTAACATAGAGAGGTTGAGGCTTGTCATAGAGGGAGAGGGGCTTGATTACGACGAGATAGTCAAGGTGATCAGGTACTACGGAGGTAACGTGGCCAGCTTGGACGGAGTCACTGTTCACTCCTATAAGAGGGAGGAGAAAGGATAAGGACCAAGTTTTATATAGAGACTTACGGCTGCTCGATGAACAGGGCTGATTCTTTCATAATGATAAAGCTGTTGGAGGAGGCCGGCCTATCAAGGGTGAACAGCCCTGAGGAGGCTGACGTCATAATACTGAATACTTGCAACGTGAAAACGCCCACCGAGCACAAGATGATAAATAGGGCCAGGTACCTATCCGAGAAGGCCCCCTTGATAGCTGCCGGGTGCATGGCCAAGTCCCAACCCGAGAGGCTGAGGCCCTTCTCTAGAGCCTTGGTAGCTCCCAGGGCAGTGAACAGGATAGTAGATGCTGTCCAGATGGTTCTGAGTGGGGGAACTGCAGAGTTTCTAAGGGATGAGTACGTGGACAAGGCAAAGCCGGCTCAGTCCGAAGTTTCGGACGTCATAGGCATAGTCCCCATAGCTGAGGGATGCCTGGGAACCTGCACTTATTGCATAACTAGGCTGGCCAGGGGAAGGCTAAGGAGCTTTCCCCTTGATAGCGTAATCAGGGCTGTCAAGGAGCTAGTTGGCCAAGGTAAGGTGGAGATATGGCTAACGGCCCAGGACACAGGGGTCTACGGCTGGGATATGGGGACTAACCTGGCCGACTTACTCGGCCAGATCTCCAAGATTCCAGGGGACTTCAGAGTTAGGGTCGGAATGATGACTCCCGACTCGGCATTACAAATCCTACACGAGCTCTTACGGTCTTATGAGAGCGATAAGGTGTATGATTTCTTCCATTTACCAGTTCAGAGCGGTTCCAACAGGGTACTCAAGATTATGGGGAGGAAGTACACCTCCGAGGACTTCTTAAACCTGGTCAAGGAAATAAGGTCGTGGAACCCTGAGGCTACGATCTCCACGGACGTCATAGTTGGCTTTCCTACAGAGACTGAGGAAGACTTCCAGAGGACCTTGGAGGTAATAAGGCTGAGTGAGCCTGACGTAGTCAACATAAGTAAATTCGGTGCTAGGCCCAAAACTCCAGCCTCTAAGATGGAGCAGCTTCCTGAGAGGGTTAAAAAAGAGAGAGCTAAAATCCTCATGGAGCTGGTTAACGAGATTAAACTGAAGAGGAATAGGAGGTATTTGGGGGAGGAGGTCTTGGCAGTGGTCACCGAAAAGGGGCCTAAGGGATTCCAGGGCAGGACTCAGAACTACAAACCAGTTGCTCTGAAGGGGAAGGTGGACCTAGGAAGGCCCTACATTGTCAAAATAGAGGAGGTGAAGGGCAACTACCTAGTAGGGAAGGTTGTCAGGGAGGTCACGTGGTCTCAAGTCCGCTCTTCACTTCAATTGCGTTCTGTTTACCAGGTTTGAACAGGACGACTGCCTTCTTATAGACCTGCCAAGCCCAGCTCTCCTTAAAGCCTACGACGTTCATGGTAGCGTACCTATGCTCGGGCCAGGTGTGAATGGCCACGTAGCCATCTTTCAGCATAAGGAAACCGCTCACTCCGTAGGGCTCGAATTCGTGGACGTGTACGTGAACCTCTTTCTCCCCCACCGTGTCGGCCAGCTTTCTTAACGTTTCTTTCATAAGTTCTGGGTCGTCCAACACCTGGTAGTTCTCCACGTCGTAGAGCTCAGCTATTATCTGCGTCTCCCTCACTTTGACTTCAGAGCTCATAGCTCTCTCCCGGCCTTAGCGCTATGACCTCGACGTCCAGACCCTTTTCCTTCAACAAGTTGACCAGTTCCTCGGGCTTCCCCTTCAGCACTGGGAAGGTCTGGTAGTGCATCGGAATTACCTTCTTCACCCCTAGCAGCTCTATCGCCTTGGCTGCCTCAAGAGGTCCCATTACGAAGTGTCCCCCTATGGGCAGAAGGGCCAAGTCAGGCGAGTAAAGTTCTCCTATTAGCTTCATGTCGTAGAAGACTCCCGTGTCCCCAGCGTGGTATACTCTCTTACCATCCAGCTCTACCACCGCTCCAGTTGGTGCCCCTATTGGGCTGCTGTGGACGGCAGTAGTCAGGGCTATTCTCACACCGTTAACCTCAAAGAACCCTCCTATGTTGGCCCCCACAGTCTCCTTAACTCCCTTTGAGGCAGCTTCGTTCGCTATCTCGTATATCCCCACTATGACCCCACCATGCCTCTTAGCGAGTTTTATTGCGTCTTCAAGGCCATGGTCTCCATGTGCGTGAGTTATGACGTAGACGTCGGCTCCTTTACACTCATTCAGGGATATGGGAGCCTGAGGATTCCCTTCGATCCAGGGGTCTATCAACACCCTCCTGCTCCCCTCCAAGAGGAAGGCAGAGTGACCCAGATACACGACCTTCATGTTAACACCCATAGTACTCGGGGGCGATAATTAATTTCTTTTCTTACTCCAGGAGCCTGGCCATTGACTCCATTATCTTCGTTCTGAGGGACGCTCTTCTCTCCCTAGCTAGCATGGACTTCAGGATGGTCAAGGCCTCCCTTTTTCCCTCGCCTCTAGTGGAGCCCAGGGAAGTGATGAGGTGCTCCCTCACCAGGGGCGAGGGGTCTCTAGATATCCTCTCAAGCACCTCGAAGGAGACAACTCCCTCAGCGAATAGCTTTACTAAGCACTTGGCGGCCAAGGCCCTGACGAAGGGTTCATTATCCTCGGCCCACTCCAGCGTCTCACTCAGGGCTTCTGATGAGCACAAGTAGACGGCTACCAAGGACACAACGTCCCTCAACTTCCTAGGTGCAAGCCTAGCCAGTTCCCTAACTTTCCTGAGGCTCTCTAGCACGCTCTCCCGACTATGAAATCCATATAACTCTAGATAATTTAATATATCACACAGCTTCTCCAGGAATGATTTATAATTAACTGTTGAAGAAAACTCACAATTAATAAAATAATTTGAGAGATTATCCTGATCTATTCCCAATGTTTCTGTTAAACTAGCTATCACATTCCTCTTTAATCTGGATACGACGTTATCTGAATTCATCTTCTAGCTAATTCCTCCGGTGGGTTACCTTAAAATATGAATGGAGGGGTATCAACTGGGTGTTTCAGAAATGGTAATAGAAATAGCGCCGCCTAAATTCATTGAGGTCGAGGGCAGGAAAATAGCAATAGGCGGTCCTAAGCCTGATCTTAGAGAGGGAGAGAAGCTAATCAGGTACACTTCCTCTGTGTGTCCTGAGTGCTACAGGCTGTTGCCGGCCGTCATATTCGAGAGGGATGGAAAGGTCTACATAAGGAAGGTTTGTCCCGAGCACGGGGAGTATGAGGAGCTCTACTGGGGAGACGCTGAGCTCTTTAAGAGAGCCCTCAAGTTCGAAGCCCCTGGGAGGGGGCTGGAGAATCCACATGTCAAGCTAACGGCTCCCTGTCCGTTTTCCTGTGGAATTTGTAACGCTCACCTTGACGCCACCGCCTTGGCCAACTTGGTCGTGACTAACAGGTGTGATTTAAGCTGTTGGTACTGCTTCTTTTACGCTGAAAAAGCTGGTTACGTTTACGAACCCACTTTAGAGCAGATAGAGAAGATGATCGACTCCCTGATTAACGAGAGGCCTGCCCACGGAAACGCTGTGCAGATAACGGGTGGGGAGCCTACCTTAAGGGATGACCTCATTGACATAGTGAAGTTGCTCAAGAGGAAGGGGGTCACCCACATACAGTTAAACACGCACGGCATAACCTTCATGAGAAAACCTGGACTCCTAAGGAAGTTGAGAGAGGCCGGAGTTAACACCATCTACATGAGCTTCGACGGGGTAACCCCTGAAACCAATCCCAAGAACCACTGGGAGATACCTTACATACTTGAAGAGGCCAGGAGGGCTGGAATGACTAGCATAGTGCTGGTGCCCACCGTTATAAAGGGGATTAACGATCACGAGGTCGGCGACATAATAAGGTTCGCCGCGCTGAACATAGACGTCATAAGGGGGGTCAACTTCCAGCCCGTATCACTGACGGGGCAGATGCCCAGAAAGGAGAGGGAAAAGTACAGGATAACGATACCAGATGTCATAAAGAGAATTGAGGAGCAGACCAACGGGGAGATATACAGGGAGGCTTGGTACCCTGTGCCGTTCACCACGGCCATCACCGAGTTCATAGAGGCGCTTACCGGAAAGCCCAGGCTTTACATGGGCAATCACCCAGCCTGCGGAGCTGCCACCTACGTGTTCCCCGAATTTGAGGGAGCTGGCAGTGAAAGGAGGGTGAAGAGGTTCGTTCCAATAACGGACTTCGTCGACGTTGACGGCTTCTATGAGTTCCTAAAGGAGAAGGCGGCGGAGCTCAAGAAGGGCAAGAGAAAGCACTTAGTGCTGATGAGCGTCATCAGGAACCTAGGCAAATACATTTACAAGGACAGGCAGCCTGAAGGAGTCAACTTCAAGGCTTTAATGATTAAGATATTCCTGAAGAGGGGTGATTACAGCGCCTTAGGCGAGTTCCACTACAAGTCGCTGTTCCTGGGCATGATGCACTTCATGGATCTCTACAACTACGACGTACAGAGGGTGATGAGGTGCAACATACATTACCTAAGCCCGGATGGCAGGATAATACCGTTCTGCACCTACAACGTTATGCCGGACCTCTACAGGGACAAGATAATCAAGGAGTACTCTAAGAGCTTCGAGGAGTTCGAGTTCATATACGGTAAGGGCAAGGTGGGAGATGAGGTCAAGTACAAGAGGAACATAGTGGAGCTTGAGAACACCGAGTTGTACGTCAAGACTTACAAGCCGTTCTTCCACAGGTTTAGGAGGCTGCCTAGGATAGTCAGGGAGCAGGAGGTCCTAGTTTCCTGATGTACGACGTAGTGGTGGTGGGCGCTGGCCCTTCAGGGGCCTCCTCAGCCTACTTTCTTTCGCTGGCCGGTTACAAGGTCTTATTACTGGAGAGGGATCCTAGAGTAGCCCACAGAGTTATATGCGGTGAATACCTGCCTGACAAGAGGTCGCTCGGGCTCCCTGACTGGATAGGAGAACCCTACATGAAGGCTTTCAGAGAGCGCGTGGTTCACGACCTGAAGAGGGTTTCCATGGTGGTGGCAGGCAGGAAGTTCTCAGCCGAATATGAAGGTTACTCGGTGGATAGAAGGGGGATGATCAGGGATCTTGTCGTTAAGGCTGAAGAGCACGGCGCCTCGGTGCTGACTTCCGCCCCTGTCACGGGTGTGAAGAACGTTGGGGGCTCCCTGAAGGTCGTCACCGTCAAGGGAACTCATGAGGCAAGGTACGTCGTGGGCGCCGATGGCTACGGCAGCGCCGTGGCAAAAAGCTTCGGAATTCGGTTTAACGGATCCAAGGACGACCTAGCAATAGCTTTTCCCCTGGAGATGAGCTTACCCCTGGAAAACCCTGAGGAGATGACCCTCTACATTTCTGAGGAGTTCTCACCGGGGACTTACGCCTGGGTCATCCCCAGGGGGGATGGGAGGGCTAACGTCGGGGTCGGAGTCAGGCTCACCTATTGGAAGGGCGACGCAACCCCCTACCTAAGGAAGTTCCTGTCTTTTTTGGGTGTGGGCGCTAAAACTAGGGTTTTTGGCAGGTACGTGCCAGTCTCCGGCAGGGTAGTCCCGGTGGCCTCTAAGGGAGTGTTCCTAGTTGGAGATTCAGCCAACATGGTAATTCCCGTTAACGGAGGGGGTATGCACAACGGGATTTTGGCTTCAATACTCCTGTCAAGGTCCTTGGAGAGCGACGAGCCTGAGCTCTCTTATACAGAGCTGGTCAAGGAGTACATAGAGCCTCAGGTTAGGCTGGGGCTCACTTATAGGAGGGCCGCCGACTTCCTGATGAAGTCGGGCTTGCTTAACAAGGTGATAGGCGTCATCCCAGAGAAGGTTGTAGAGGACGTCATAGCGGTCAGGAGGGGCCCCTATTATCCGATGCTCTGGTTGGCTTCTCTCCTATACCCTCTCGTGAGGACATAAAGACCACTGACCGACTTTCAGGCCGTCTTGACAGCCCTCACATTGAAGTACGTAACTGAACTCCTTTGCGTACTCCTTCAAGACGAATTTGGAGGCTATAATTCCACCTCCAGGTTCTAGGGAGTTGGCCAGCCATCTAAGGACCTCCTTGCCCCTCTCCTGCTCCCAGGGCGATATTGAAGGGGTTAAGGGGATGAAGTCCCTCTTTCTGTAGGCTGCGGATTGTAACAGGACTAGCAGGGAGAGCACCTCCTTAGCTTGAGGCGACAGGCCTGATGCATCTACTATTAGTACCCCAGCAGACTCGGGCAGGGCCTCCAAGAGGGGAATCGAGTTCGGCGAGAACAGGGATTCCAGAATTATCCTAAGCTCGGGTGGTACCTTGGCATCCTCGAGGATTTCGAAGTCCCTGTTCTTAAGCACGTGAACTACTAGAGAGGGGTTAGCATCGACGAACAAGGAGATCAAGTCGGAGACCATGAGGAAGTAGGCGTCATCCAGGTGACCTGGATCGCATAGCCATAGCTCGTTGGGAAGGGCCAGCTTGTACTCCCCGAACCTCTCCCTTAGATTGCCGAACCAGTCTACCAAGACGACCCTCCTAGTCTCAGACAGCTCGGCTGCAAGGTCCCCCAGTATTCCGTTGGCCAACCTGGCTGATTTACACAAAATCAGGCTTGATGAACTGGCCAACTCCAGTAAGCTTAGCTTCTTGCTGCTCTCTTGTTGCTCCTTTCGTTGACCTCGTTGGCCCCTTAACAGCACTAGAGGGACTGAGGCTAAGGGCGCCAAGTAAGAGGCTATCAGGACCTTGCCGAACTCCACCTTGGATAGGCCTCCCTCCAAGAATAGGTAGGCGGACAGAAGGGCCGTTAGAACCAGGCTAGCGTAGGCTCTCCTGTAGTCTGGCAGCAAAGACCTTCCCTGCTCGGCTACAGACCACAGCAGGGCCACTAACAGCAGGGAGTACTTTAGAAGCTTGGCGAGGTCTGGCACGGAGTTAGGATCCTGGGTTAAGTTTAAAAGATGATCTGGGGGACCTTCGTGGTGACCCTCATGGGTGACGGCCTTTGCTGACCTGAGAGTTTACAACACCCTCACGGGCCGTGTTGAGAAGTTCGTTCCCCTCTACGGTAAGAGGGTCTTCATGTTCGTGTGCGGCCCCACTGTCTACGACTATTCCCACATAGGCCATGGAAGGGTATTCACGTTCTTCGACACGGTGGCCAGGTACCTAAGGTGGGCAGGGTACTCGCTCTTCTACTTGGTGAACATCACGGATGTAGACGATAAGATAATTAACAGGGCCAAGGAGGAGGGGATGCACCCGCTGAAGCTGGCCAGGAAGTACGAGAGCTTTTACTACGAGGACATGGAGTCTCTTAACGTCACCAGCGTGAACCTGTACGCCAGGGCTTCAGACTACCTGCCGGAGATATGGGACCAGATAAGGGTTCTGCTGGAGAAGGGACACGCTTACGAGACTGAGACTGGGGTTTACTTCGATATAACAACGTTTCCAGACTACGGCAAGCTGTCCAAGCAGAAGATAGAGGAGCTGAGGGTTCACAGGATAGAGCCGGATCCCACCAAGAGGAACCCCGGCGACTTCGCCCTCTGGAGGAAGAGACCAAAGGACGAGTTCGGCTGGGAGTCTCCCTGGGGCTATGGGAGGCCGGGGTGGCACATAGAGGACACGGCCATAACCATAAAGCACTTCGGGAAGCAATACGACATACATGGGGGCGCTATAGAGCTTGCCTTCCCACATCACGAGGCCGAGATAGCGCAAGCCGAGAGTTACACTGGAGTTAAGCCCTTCGTGAAGTACTGGATTCACATAGGGCTCCTGACCATCAAGGGAGAGAAGATGTCCAAGTCCTTGGGCAACATAATAAGGATAAGGGACGTGGTCCAGGAATATGGCCCGGAGCCCGTGAGGCTCCTCCTGATCTCCAGCTTCTACAGATCTCCCATGGACTTCAGGTGGGAACTCCTCGATCAGGCCAGGAGCAGTTATCAGAGGATAAAGACCGCTTACGACAACCTCTATGACTTGGAGGTCAACTCCGAAGTGGGGAATGCAGAGGTTGAGCTGTTAAATAAGGTTAAGGATCTGAGGGACAGGTTCTTTAGGTCCCTAGCGGATAACTTTAACACTCCTGAAGCTCTGGCCAACCTGTACGAGCTAATCAGGTTGACAAACGCTTACGTCTCTGAGGTAGGGGAGATAAGCGAGCAGGGTAAGGGGATCCTCCTTTCAACCTTCAACGAAATGCTTAGCGTTCTCGGGATAAGGGTTGAGAGGGCCGTCGATTCGGTGATGCTGAAGTCCCTAGTACAGCTTCTGTTGGAAGTGAGGTCCCAGCTAAGGCAGAGGAGAATGTACGAATTATCGGATGAGATAAGAGGAAGGTTAAGGGACCTGGGCATAGAGCTTCAGGATACCCCCCAGGGAACCAAGTGGAGGATAATCAGGTAGCCTTCCTAACCCTCCAGTAATACCAGACCACATCCAGTTGGCTCTGAGTCTCTATGGAACAAGGTCTTAGGCTCCTGAGCTTAGCAACCGCTACGTCAGCGTCCATACCCTTCCACACTAGGTAGGCAGCCAAGACCGTGCCTGTCCTGCCACAACCGGCCCAGCAATGAACCAGCACCTTCTTCCCCTTTTTCACGTGCTCCACTATGGTGTCGACTATGTCCTCTAGCTGCTCCAATGTGGGCGCCGAGAAATTTACTATTGGTTTCAGGTAATGCTTTATCCCAAGCTCCTTGATCCTTTCCACGACCTCATCTGGTATCATTGGATCCAGAGATATGATCGCCTTTATCGATTTGGAGAAGATCCAGTCTACGTTTTCGGGCTCGTGCAGCATGGCCGACCCGGCGACCCACTCGTCTACGAAGGAGAAGTTTCCTGGAGGTCTGGGCTTCCTCATCTCATGTTGGCCACGCCATATGCTTAAAAATGATGACTCTTAGAACGTCTGATGCGTCCTCTATTGAGTCTACCAGGTTTTCAAACCTCTCCAGGAAGTCCCTCAAGCTCAATAGCTGAATTAAGTCCATGTTGGCGTGTCTTAACCCTTCCATGGCCCTCAGGTGGAGCTCGTCAAAGAGGGCTTCTAACCTGTCTATCTCGCCTATAACCTCTAGGGCCCTCTCAACGTCCTCCCTAGCCAGTTTAAGAGCTTTGTATAACCTGTTCATCGACCAAATGGATATCTTGACCATGTCGGGCATTAGGTCCTTCACATCCGGAGGAATGCTCCCAGGGTCCACCACGTTGAGGCTCCTTGAGGCGCCCAAGGCGAAGGAGGCTATCCTGTCAACCCTGCCGACTAACCTGGCAAAGTCCGCCTTGTCCTGGCCTGTGAGACTGCTAAGCCATAGCTGCCTGTCTATCATCACCTTTATCATGTCAGCGTCATGTTCCAGGGCTTTTATGGCCTTTAACGACTCGACGTCCCTCCTACCCCTGTAATAGGATTCCACCATCTTGCCTAGCTCCTCCACACACTCCTTGACCTTCTCAGCGTGTTCTAACACAAGGTTATAGGCCGGCCAGAACGGCCTAGTCTCCTTTATGGCAATCAAGGCGGGGAGCGAGAGAAATATTAGTATTGGGGTCAGCAAGAAGCCCGCTTGAACGCTCAGAAATTCGCTAATAACTCCAAGCGCGAGGGAGCCGGTCACATAGCCCATATCTCTAATCCCTCTGTAGAGCCCGAGGGCCCTTCCCCTAACGGAGGGCGGAGAGGAGTCTGCGACTACGGCAGGTATAACTGGATAGTAGAGTCCAACACCAGCGCCTATCATTGATGAAAGGGCTACAGACTGGAATAGATCGGGTTGGAAGGAGAAGGAGAGCAAGCCCAGGGCCTTTAGCGTTAGTCCCATCAGCATGGGCACTTTCCTTCCGAAGACGTCGGATACCTTGCCTGAGAGGGGCATCATCACGGCCCAAGCTATGGTGTTAACTCCCTGAACTAAACCTATCTCGAACCTGGAGTAGCCCAAGGAGTTCAGGAGTAGGGGGAGGCTTGCCCACACTAGGGCGTCTGAGAACTGGTCCACGTGGCCTAGCAGGAAGGTCATCTTGAGGGTGGTGCTCTCGAAGCACTTTCTGTAAGCCTCTAAGGTCCCCATATCGTTGACGTCCCCCGAACTCTCCTCCCTCGTCTCAGAGAGCAGGATTGAGGCCACTATAGCTAGTGTAGAGAACACAACACCTATAAGAAAGGATTCTCTGAGGCCCTGAAGCTCAGCTACCCAGCCTGAGGATATCGAACCGAAGGCGTAACCTCCATAGATGAACCCCTCCATGAGGCCCATGCTGAGACCTTGCTTCTCAGGGCCTCCTAAGTCTGAGAGCACTATCATTATTGCTGCATCCACCAATCCTTGGCTCCAGCCTATGAGGACGTTAGCTACAGCCAGCTGAACTATATTCTGACTCTCAAACATAATTAGCATCCCTACAGCGTAAGAGATGGTGCCCATGAGTACCACGGGCTTCCTGCCAAACCTGTCGGACATGAGGCCCGCCAGCAGGTCAGCCAAACCCTTGAGCATGCCGAACGTCAGTATGGGCAAGAAGGTCAGCACCATGGCCAGCGACTGATAACTCACTAGCTCCTCTGAGAACAGAGAAAGGACGGTCCTCTGAACTCCTGTAGCTGTTCCCACTGAGAGGGCAGTCATTAGCGCTGTTATCAGTGTGAACTTGGCCTTCATCGGGACACCTTTAATACGCTTATAGGATGGAGCTATTACTTGGTGGGTGTAACACCAATTTATGAGACCAGCGTTATAAAACGGTGATGGTTTGAAAAGATACCTTCCTTTGCTCCTGATAGCCCTGTTGGTCCCCCTACCGGTTAACGCCTGGGAGACCATATTATCTGACATAAGGAGCAGCGGACACGCAACGGGAAGGGGGTTGATGGGAGAAGGGCTCGTCATGAAGGAGCTTGGCTCCTCCACCGTGCTCCCCAAGCTGAGCAGCTTGCCACCCCTAATAGTTGATTGGGACGGGAGGAAAGCTGTCTTTACCTCTGAGGACGGCTACTTCATATTCGTGGATAAGAACGGTATGATAAGCAAGCGCAAGGCATGCAGCTCAGGCGAGGTTGTCTCCCCCACCTACGGGCTAGTCCAAGGCGGTAAGGAGGCTCTGGTCTACACTTGTTGGGACCCCAGCAGCGGCTCCTTGAACGTGAAGATCATGACCACCGACGGCAGGGTGGCTTCGGTGTCCGGAGTTGGGATCGTTAAGTCCTTTCCCGATTACATGAGCGAGAGAGCTCCGCCACCTCTGATAGTCGATTTCGACAACGACGGGGTGAATGAGGTCTTCTGGGTGGATAACAGCAGGCTTTGGTGGAAGGACGATCCCTACTCTACGGACAGCGAGTATTATATATTCAGCTCAACTGGCAAGGTTAGAGGGCTCTCCGCCGGCGACGTGGACGGGGACGGTTACCTTGAGGTGTTGATGGGCACCATCAGAGGCATATTGGTTAAGAACCACGATAAGGATGTACTGGACGAGTACTCGAGCGAGCCTTGTTATGGGCCGCCTGTAGTGGGGGACTTGAACGGCGACGGCAAGGATGACGTTGTGGCATATTCAAGGACCTACATAGCTGGGGTAATAGATGGGAACAAGGCTTGGAGCGTCGTTGGAAACCTCGGCGTTCCAGCGGTGGCTGACGTCAACGGCGACGGCAAGGATGACGTGATATTCGTTGAGGACCGGAGGTACCTGACGGCAGTAAGCGGGACTGGAGGGACCCTGTGGAAGTTCGACCCCAAGCTTACTGGAGAGATGTCCACGGCACAACCAGTTATGGCCGACCTCGACAGCGACGGTTTGCCAGAGGCTGTGGTGGTATTCGGGAACTACCTTATGATAGTGAACGAGGACGGCACGCTGCTCAGAAAGTTCTTCCTCAAAGACATACCTGTGACCAGGCCCTCAGCGGGAGACTTGGATGGAGATGGGGTCCTGGAGATAGTGATGGGTGTGAAGGATTTCGTGGGCTCCTACATGGTAAATCACAAAGTGATAATGTTTAACGAGCCAGAGGGTACTGTGGATAATCCGCCCTCAATTAACGTGATGAGCCCAAAGAACCTCTCAACTATAGGACCTTCAGTTGAGCTTAAGTTCGGCGTAAACGACGACAAGGCTCACAGGCTCAACGTCACTGTTTACGCCCTGTACAGCGACTGGACTGTGATCTACTCGGAGGAGGTGGGCTCTGGGGAGGTCATCGAACTCAACGTCGATTCGGCTCCGTCCTTCAGGATAGAGGCCTCTGACGGCGTGCAGGTGACCTCTGTTACCATTGGGCTCCATCTGATGAACAAACCACCAGGGCTGATCATTTCGCCTAAGAACATGTCCACCCTTCCAGCTCAGAACGCCATAATCACGGTACAACCGACATATCACGTTACTGGAGAGCTCTGTTGGGTTTCCATGGACTACAGGGCTAGAAATGACGTGTCCTGGAGTAAAGTGGTGAGCGAGAGGTCCTACTTGTGTGGCACTCAGATAAAGTTCAACGTCACCAACGTCGTGCTCAAGACAAGGGGGTATGTACAGTTCAAGATCTCAGCGAGGGACCGTTACCACAACGAGGTCTCCAAGGTCATGGTTTACAGGGTGGTGGGTAAACCTCTAGAACACAACAGCAGTGAAGCGAAGCCGCTAGAAGTCGAGCTTAAAGTTGATGAGGGACCTCACTCGAAGTACGTGTCCATCAAGGTTCAAGGATCGTTCGATGTAGCTTACCTTTACTATAGGGCGAGCGGGGAGCGGGATTGGATAAGAGTTGGCAAGGTGCAGGGCGAATATCAGTGGGACGTGGCCTCCCTCAAAGACGGTGAATACGAGCTTATGGTGGAGGCCAGATCAGGGAATAGGAGCGTCACTGACGCAGCTAGGGTAATAGTGGATAACACCCCTCCTCAAGCCAATCTGACCGTGGAACCTGATAAGGTTCTCTTGGGCTCGCCGGTGAGGGCTAAAGTTATGGCAAACGAGGAGGTCACCATAATATGGGACACGGATGGAGACGGTACCTTCGACTCTCCAGGGCCGAATGAGGCCTCCTTCAAACCTAAGAAAACTGGAGAGTTCATAATATCTGTGAAGGTAGTTGATAAGGCCGGAAATTACGTGATAAGGAGGAAGAAGGTTGTGGTAGTCCCATCTAAAGTTGAGACAGTGGCTCCCAGCAAACCCCCTGTTCCTCCTCCCAGGAAGCAGCTCTTCGACGTTCCTGTGTGGGCCTTGGCCCTACCAATAGCGTTATTATTGAGCCTCCTGATGATTCTCAAGAGAAGGGGTAGGAGGAAGGAGATAAGGAGGGTTAACCCTTGGATATCGAGGTGAGCGTGGACGAAGAGGTAGCCTCCATGGGAGTGTTCGTCTCATGGACGATAGTTAGGAGCGTTAAAGTCTCTAAGACTCAAGGAGATGCCTTGGAGGTTCTTAAAGAGGAAGTGGGGGAAATAAAGGGGAAGCACACCCTAGAATCCCTGAGGAGGGATCCAGTGGTTAGGGCCTACCGGGATTTTTACTGGAGGATCGGCATAGACCCTACCAAGACGAGGCCTAGCAGCGAGGCATTAGTTAGGAGGATACTCAGGGATAAGCCCTTTCCCCTGATAAACAGCGTAGTGGACGCTGGTAACTTAGTGAGCGCTAAGACCTTAGTCCCCATAGGCTTATACGACCTGTCAAAGGTTAGGGGGGATCCAACTCTCAGAATGGCCAGGGAGGGGGAGATCTTTAAGCCGATAGGAGGAGGGGAGGAAAGGCTCACCGGGAAGGAGGTTGTGCTGGCTGACGATGAGAAGGTCATGTTCTTGTATCCCCACAGGGATTCCAGGGAGACAATGATAACTGAAGGGACTGAGGACGTCCTGATAGTGGCTGCAGGGGTTCCCGGCGTGGACAGGGGACTCGTCCGCAGGGCCGCTAAGATGGCCGCTGACTTCATAATCAGGTTCTCCGGCGGTGGGACCCAAGGAAGGGTGAGAGAAGCTCCTTAATCGCTTCCATCAGCTCCTTTTTATCAACTCCAGCCAGTTCAACCTCTTTAAGGCGGGACTCAACTACTTTAATGAACTCCGACGGCTCTAGACCTGCAACCTCCTCACCTATTTCGTCGAGGGATTCGGCTGGATAGGCGAAGAAATCACCTGAAAGGGTGAAGCTGACCACCCTACCCTCCCTCAGCTCCAGAGATACCCTAAACGTCTTACCCTGCCTGGACCTCCTCCTAATATCTAAAGTTCCACTCCCTCGACTCATACTTGCTCACCAACCTCCTGACAACTTCTAGCTCTGAATCAGTTAGTTCACCCTCTTCAAGCTCTCCCAGGAAGGAGAAGCCCTTTATCATGGCTTCTAAGGCCTCTTCGTATGAGATCCTCCTGCTAAGGACTAGAGAAGCTGTGGTAACCCTCTCATATATTGAGGTAACCCCCTTATCGGCTAACTTTTCCTTGGGCGCTCTCAGCACTTTGGAGAGCTTCTCTAAGTCTGTGGCATACATGAGAGTGCCGTGTTGCATGAGGTTATGCTTAGTTCTAGCCTGTGCGCTCCCAGATATCTTCCTCCCGTTGACCACCACGTCGTTTATTCCCGATAGCTCGGCCTTAACGCCTAATTCATCGAGGGCTTTAATCACCCCCTTGGCTATCCACCTCAGGCTCCCCTCTATGGAGACGGGAAATAGTTCCCTGGGACCAGCCACGCTGTAGGTTATCTCACCCAATTCGTCGTGGAATACTGAACCCCCGCCCGTGGGTCTTCTGACGAATTTAATGCCCAACTCGCTTAAAGCCTCCAAGTTAACTGAATCGGAGACCCTTTGAAATCTGCCTATGGTCACCGCTGAAGGCCTGAACCTGTAGAACCTAACTGTTGGCGTGCCAATTACCATAAGGGCCTCGTCAACGGCCATGTTAAAGGCTGCGTCACCTTCTATCAGGAGAAGTCTCCACCTCATATCATGCCCCTGTAAAGGCGGTGCCAGCCCAAATACCTTAGCCTCCTTATCTCAAGATCTATTAACTCGGTGAAGTTCTCAGCCCTCTCTATGTTGAGCAGACCTTCTAACGTTGGGGAGGAGGCCATAGATCCTACCAGCAAGGTCAGGGCTTCTCTTGGGGACATGGCGTAGAGCCTGCCCCAGGTTCTCCCCCAAAAGCCCGCAAAACCCCCTTTAAGGTTCGAAAGTTCGAGCCAGCTTTCGGTCAGTATAAAACCTTCATCAGGCCACTCCCCCATCCCAGGGAATATAACCCCAGACTTGAGCACGTTCTCGGCCACTATCAAGTACCCGTCCTTGACCCTGTCCAGGGGGGTCACCACCTCCCTCCCTAAGAAGTCCTTGACCTCCGAGTTTATCCTCCTGACCTCCTCCATGTCATTAGGTTCCTGAGAGGCTTTAGCCCAATCCGCTGACGAGACTGTAGCCAGAACCCTGCCTAAAGAAACTAACCTTGCCATTCCAGCCCTAGTAGGGACGAAGAGGGCCATCATCACCCCACTGGGAACCTCAAAGGTTCCTGCCCTCCTTAACCTCCTATCGCTGGCCATGACTTCATCCTCTTTAAGGCCTATTAGAGATATGCTTCCCAGTATAAGGGGATCCAGCCTTCTAAGCCCGTTCTCATAGGTCTCCTCCGGGGATATTGAGGTTATTATCAGGCCGGGAGGCTCATCGTGCGTCCTATTGCACCACCCCTTAGACAGAGAAGGCGAGAAATATAACCGTTAGGCATCAGTGGATGCGCTTCATCTTAGATCTGACCATTTCTGCCCTCCTCTCTATTTCATCCCGGGAGACTAGCTTTGTAGGGACTCCAACGTGCTCAAGTATAACAGAAGTTAAGGCCACTGACTTGGAAATTGCGTCTCTAAGCTCCTCTCCCGAGGATAGGAGCACTGCCAGGGAGGCGGTGTACACGTCACCGGCCCCGGTAGGGTCCACCAGCCTTAGGGTAAGGGCAGGCACCTCCCAAAGGTTGCCCTCAAAGTATACCAGGCTTCCTCTCTCACCTAGCGTCAGTAACACGCCTCTAAACGAGTTCTTCAGGGAATTAAGAGCTTCCCTAGGGTCCTCTAGGCCTGTCAGGAAGGAAGCCTCCTCCAGGTTCAGGTGCACCAGATCCAGGCGGTTGTTTAGCAACCATTCGCCATCCTCTAACTTGATGGGCCCCCTAACCCTGGACCTCAACACACCTTGAGCGTCTATGGTCACGAAATTGGATTTTAAAGCCCGCTTAACGGTTTCTTCGCTTAATTCCCCTGAGACAGGGCCCAGGTGTATCACATCGAAGTTCTCAGGGAGGAAAGGGAGATCCTCGTATCCCTCAGGCCCTGGCGATACCATCACCAGCCTTCCCTTCTCCCTCCTGAACCTGGCAGTTTCCTCGTTGAATTCTATAAGGAAGGACGCTCCTAGATCCTGTAGAGGGGTCAATAAATCTAGATTAAAGTCCTTCCCTACCTTAGAGATGACTAGAACCGAGTTCGTGAAGTGCAAAGCGGCCCAGGCCCCGTAAGCTACGGTGCCCCCAAGCCCTATCCAGTCCCCCTTTTCATCCAGAGTCAGGTTGCCCAACGCCAGGTATCTCACCGGGAACACCTTTGGACAGCATGTTTATGAACGAGTCGGCCATCTTCACGAAGAACACTGAGAAGAACACTATCAACAGGAAGATCAGGGGGTTTGAGAAGGTTACCTTGATACTCCTCCTTATTAGGTCGCTCACCAGCCCTATCAACGGCAGAAGTATCACGTAAATTATTAGAATTCTCAGTATAGAGCTGAAAGCCTTGTTGTAAGAGAAACCTGCGCCAGCCCTCAACAAGTCCTGGGATATCCTGTTAAACACGACGAACAGGGACGAGAATAGGGCGGAGGTCATAAGCACCACGACCACTTGGGACAGCAAGGGATTCTCAGCTACTCTGTAGAATAGGCCCGTCAAGAAATAGGTCATAGTGCCCAGGAATATGAGCTCGTATATGTGCCTCTTGAAGTTAACGTCTGAGAATAGCCCATCTACTATGAGCTTCACCTCTTTATGGGCTTCCCTAACCTTCTCCATTATCTCCGCCGTGGGACCTTGAGTCATCCAGGCTATAATGGGGCCTATCCTATTGACTAACAGGTTTAAGATGGTCAGGTTAAAGGCGTAGGCGAACATGGCGCCTAAAGCCACCTCGGGAGGGAGTTCCAGACCGCCAGCTAGGAGTGTGGCTAGAACTACTAGCCCAAATTCACCTGTGTTAGCTAGAGCGACGCTGAGCCTCAGCCCCCTCATGAACTCTATCCCGCTCAAGAAGAAAGCTGAGAAGAGGGCTGCAAACCTTATAATGAAGGCTAAAATTGCCAAGATGAAGCCGAGCAACACTGCCTTAAAGTAGATCACTCCCACGTCAAATAACGTGGGGGCCCCCTTTAAGGTTACCTCGTACGGCAGGCTCATCACGAAGCCCATCAAAGCAAGGATCATGAAGCTCTCTATGACCTTCAGAGTCTCCTTGTCAAACCCCCTAAAGGCTATCGCTATGGCCCCTATGAAAACTATTAGCGCCTCAGGCATGTGCATTAGCTCTGACATCGAGATTAGTATGAGCAGGTAGAGGAGGGTTATCAGGACTTTAGTGCTCAACTCCCTAGCTCTTTTAATCATCCTGTCTATCCAGATGGAGATAAAGTAAGACACTATTATTGACAGGAGGCTCCAAGCTGTAACGGCCACTAACACCTCCTGAGAGACTTTTAGAGAAGTGAAATAGCCTATTGAAGCTAGCAATATGGCCAGGGAGTCCTCCATTATGGATATAGCTATCCCGTAATTAGCGAGGGTCTTATCAATCTTCTTTCCCAACTCATAGGCAAAGGCCTCATTTGATGCGATCATTATGGCCGTTAAGGTTAGGGCCATCTCCCAAGACCACACGGTCCTGAGGATCCCGTATAGGGTCAGTATTATGGAGGCTTCAACGAATATGAAGAAAAGGAGCCTCTCCTTCTCCTTCTTGAAGAAGTCGGTATCCAGCTCAATACCTGCCGTGAACACTAAGAGAGCTAAAGCGAAAGGGCTCAGAGAGGCTATTATCAGTGGGGGAGCGACGCCAAAGGCCTTGCCTATAAGGGATGCGATCATGAGGGATGGGAGGATTACTATCGGGCTTATCCTGTTGTATAGAACGGCTAGGGACACGGCTATGGTCATGTAGATTATTCCTCCTATATGAACGGCCTCTCCTCCCATCCCTCAACACCCTGAAATAGGGCCTGTGTATATAAAAGAGGGTTTGGGTATCTTGCGGAGGAAAGCCCCCTTCCTGAACCCTCTCCAGGAGGGGCTGCGCCTGATAAGATCCTGATAGGCATGTGACTATCATAACTCATAAGCTATCCCCAGCAGCCCCCGAAGGCCTAGACATGTGAGGTTAGATAGGTAGGCGGCCTCAGGCCGCCCGTCGGTCGTCATTGATGCCGGCGAAGGAATTCTCATCATAGGCCAAGTTGACGATACGACGTACAAATAAAAATAGTTTGATTTTGAACATGGAAACCTTATTATGCCGTCCCCGGCCCTGATAGTGATGAGCTGGTCCAAGCTTTCCCTTGTGCTCGTTATGGCAATCCTATTAACTCCTGTAGCGATTACAGCTGCTGATTTAAGTGGGCCTGTGGCCATCATATCTAACAGCATTGATAGGCCTGCCGCCACCAAGTTACAGAAAGCGTTGATGGGTATGGGGATTGACGCTGAAGTAAGGTCGCCAGAGCACTACGACGAATCGTTCAGCTGGGCCAAGATAGTTGTGGTGTTGGGGGGACATAAGGCTCCGGAGGGAATTGGCAAGATAGTTGGGAAGATGCTCACCGATAGGGAGAAGGAGTTCTTGGAGAAGCCGTACAATGGATACTACTTCTTTAGGAGGATAGGTAAGGTCCCGGTGGTGATAATAGCTGGCAACACCA
This sequence comes from Thermoproteota archaeon, assembly GCA_027491435.1. Classification (GTDB taxonomy): domain Archaea; phylum Korarchaeota; class Korarchaeia; order Korarchaeales; family Korarchaeaceae; genus Korarchaeum. Next base: position 183,655 of record JAOZFG010000004.1, on the reverse strand, counting down.
GGGTAGAAACTTACGAGGTAGTCGACACGTTCATCCTAAAGGGCTTGGACGACCTGAGGAGGTTTTTGGCAAATAAGATCGTGGTTATTGTGCCACCATACTGATAGAAAATATACCTGGAGCTCAGCAAAGTGCTGAGGGATCTCCTGGAAGGGAAGCCCGTCAGGTTACCAGACCTGCCGGAGGTAAAGCAGCTCCATAACCCTCCAAGCAGGTCCATTCATGTCTTTAGAAGGGAGCATCGTGTTGCTAGACAGGGTTAATGTTTTAATTAGAGGTAATAGATATGCATTTCATCACGTAATGACCCTCCTCAAGTCGTGGGACGTGATATATGAAGTCTACCTGATGTGCTCCAGTTGAGATGTAAGGAAATTACTCCTGTTCCTGCGGATCTGGCAGGGGTATAACTTCAGCTGCTGTTATTGGGATCAACCTTTAGAGATTATATTGACCTCATAAAAATTATAACTTAGGGTATGACTTCCAAGTCCCTCTCCATTCTAGCAGTAAGAGCTCTTGAGTTTCGAAAAGTCACTTATAAGGGGCTAAGAAAATACCAGTAATTTGGGGGGGTCTGCTACCTCATGCTTAGCCAGGAGAATTACAATGAGCTCGCTCAACTGATGAGCAGGATCATGGGAAGGCTCCCCATATCGTTGCCATTTAGAGAGAAGGAGCAATACTCCATAGACCTGTCATAACCACAGTTGACCCATGTCATTATTACGAGTAAAGAAAACTTGTATAGCATATTTTTATTTAGAACAGTTACCGTCGTCTCTTCGGTGAGATTTTGGAGTTCATAAGCAGACTTGAAGAGATACATTCCAATTTAAGAGAGTTTCTGAGAATTTCTGAAGAGGATATAAAGAATATTAGGGAAGTGTATAAAGTTCTTGGTGATGATGGCTTAAAGGAAGTTGTAAAAGAGGCCGTAGATATCTTATTGGCTGACAAAGAATCCTTTGAAATAGTGAAGGCCGTTGGGCTTACTAGAGAGGCGGCTGAAAATTTGCTTGAATTGTGTATTAGGAATCTCTTCTCTGAGGGCTTTGGTTACAGGCATGCTCTTAAAATCTCCAAAGTAGGGCTAGCTCATTGTAAGTTTGGGGTCTCTATGAGACAGTTCTTAGCACTTATAGGGGTTATTCTAATAAAAATCACAAATATTCTAGTTGAAAGGGGAAAGCCTGATTTGATATTGTCATTAGAGAAAGGAGTCCTCTGGAGTGTTGGTATAATCTCAGAGGCCTATTCAATGGCAGTGGCCTTGAGTATAGAGAAAACTGCCGGAATAAGCGGAGAGCTTTTGGATAAGAGCATAAAGCTTTCAGCCAGCAAGGTTTATGAGGAAGTCAGCGAAGTTCTCTCCGAGGAGTTAGGGTCCAATTAACTTTATTTTGTAGTCCCCGGGGAGCAGGCATATGCCCTCGGGTGACGTATTTTGGTGAGGGGGTGACCTCACTGGAAGATTTCATTGTAACTCCTTGGGAAGTGGAAGGCGTAGTCGACTACAGGAAGCTAATAGAGAGGTTTGGAACTCAACCCTTAACCGATGACCTACTTAAAAAGACGCAGGAGCTTACCAAGTCGGAGTTACCCATATTTCTCAGGAGGAAGTTCTTCTTCTCCCATAGGGATTACGATCTGGTGTTGAAAGACTACGAAGAGGGAAGGGGATTCTTCCTGTACACTGGGAGGGGACCATCTGGCCCGATGCACATTGGACACATAATACCGTTTTACATGACTAAGTGGCTTCAAGAGAAATTCGACGTCAACCTTTACATACAGATAACTGACGATGAGAAATTCTTCTTTAAGCCGGAGCTCACTTTAGAGGATACTAGGAAGTGGGCCCTTGACAACATCCTGGACATAGTCGCCGTAGGCTTTAACCCGGACAAGACGTTCATCTTCCAGGACAGCGAATTCACTAAAATATATGAGATGGCCCTTCCCATAGCTAAGAAGGTCACTTTTTCCACGGCTAGAGCTGTCTTCGGGTTCAACGAACAGAGCAAGATAGGGATGATATTCTTTCCAGCGATTCAGGCGGCCCCTACTTTCTTCGAAAGGAGGAGGTGCTTGATACCTGCGGCAATAGATCAGGATCCCTACTGGAGGATTCAAAGGGATTACGCCGAGAGCCTAGGCTACTACAAGACTGCCGCTATACACTCTAAGTTCTTCCCCCCTCTCACGGGAATATCCGGGAAGATGAGTGCTAGCAAGCCTGAAACAGCTATATACTTGACGGATAGCCCAGAAGATGTGAAAAGGAAGATATGGAAATTCGCCTTCACAGGGGGAAGGGCTACAGCCAAAGAGCAGAGGGAGAAGGGAGGAGAGCCTGAGAAATGCGTGGTATTCAAGTGGTTGGAGATATTCTTCGAGCCCGACGATAAGAAGTTAGAGGAGAGGTACTGGGCCTGTAAGAGGGGAGAGATACTCTGTGGGGAATGTAAGGCGTACTTGACAGAGAAGGTCATTAAATTCTTGGATGAGCACAAAAGGAAGAGGAAAGACGCCGAAAAAGTAGTGGACAAAGTGAAATATACTGGAGGGTTAGCCTCTAAAATGTGGGAATCTACCTACCAGGGACCCCGGAGATAAGCTCTCCAGCACATCCCACCACCTCAATGAAGTTATGGTACAGCCTTTCGTAGACCATAGCCATACAGTTGTGAGAGCAGATTATGTCAATAAATTTATACTGATACGCGTCCATTGATGCAAAAAATATAGAACTTATCGAGAGAGCTATTACTACGGTTGCCACATATGACTTTATTCCCAACTTATTTTTAAGAAGAGAGAAGGACCACCCGTAAAGGTATGAGTAGGCCTGCAGGATCCGCCAGGCTACCCCGAGCATGGAGAGCGAGAACAGGTAGGCGACAGCCATGTTCAGAACCATTAGAATAATTATAGGGTTTTTCCTAAGATCTCTTGATAAGATAGACAGTAAAGCGACAATCCCTATTGCCTTTAAGCTATGTATGTACATCACGGGAAAATGTAATAAGTTCTCTGGGCTAAAGCCGTTAGCCAAGTACAGGCTGATGTAGTCAGGCATCTTCAGGTACAGAACCAAGAACGCTAGAGATGTGACGGTTGGCGGTATCAAGTACTTAGCCATCCTGCTCTCGCTGGAATTGATCGAGGTCATCAGGAGGAAGTACAAGTAAAGTAGGGAAGTTATGTGAAGGGCAGGTAGGAGAAGGGCAATCAAGTAGGCTGACCTTTTCTCACCCTCCAAGAGCTTCTTAAAGGATAGGAGGACTAGGTAGTCCATCATCACGTTGGGATACGTGCCCGTCGAAAATAAGGCTATAAAGGGAGCCCCTATAACTAGGTAAGATGCCGAAGTTATCCTCCAATCGGCTCCCGTCTTTAAGGATAAATCGCGTAATAGCCCAAAATTTATAAAAATTATTATCACTAAGAGTAACCTTAGCGATATCATCCATAGAGGTGAGGGAGTTAACGACCTGATCACGGCCCCGAATATGTAGAATAGAGGAGTGTATCTGAGATATAACGTCATAGATATCGGATCCTTATAAAAAGATTTAATCTCATGATAGTGAATGCGGTCGTCTGGGTTAGTCCAAGACGCCACTATTGGCTTAAAAAGCATTAGATATATAAGGAGAATTATAGAAATTATTTGTAAGTAATCTAATTCTAGTTTATATCTAGATCTATTTTTAAGGAGAGCATAAGCCGCTATGGGAAGGAATAGTAGACCCACATAAGCATTAAAAGGCTGTCTGATAAATAGGAGAAAAGGAACGTATATTAGGAGACCCGTCAGAGGGGCTTCTTCCAATCTCCCAGATATTAGTAGGCCTGTAAATAAAATGATTGAAGGAGAAAATAGAGGAACTACATAACAGATGAAACTATCCATGAGGAAACCCGTAAAAATTGAGAGGGGTGAGTTTTAGCCACCCCTGTACAGGTACTCAGTCTGAGTACCCTCAGGACCGTAGATTACTATTGTGTAGGAGCCAGTGGAGGAGAGCGTGTAACCACTACAAGTTATGCTCGGGATGGTTAAGGTCTCATCCTTGTCCCAGAGGCCGTTGCTGTTGCCGTCGTTAAGGCTTATGGTCCCACCGATGGTGCAGGCGTTGTTGTCAACGAATATCTGCCAGCTCGCAGCGCTAGTAGCAGTGGTTCCGTCTATGGAGTTGGGTCCCATGTTCTTCACGTAAAGGTTAAGGTTCCCGCTACTGTCTATGTTGGCATTAAGCACGCTTATGGTGGTGCTTCCACCAACGGCAGAGGTCCTTCCAAGCGAACCGAATATGTAGCTGCCTATGGGCGAGAAGATCAGCAACGCTAGGGCTACAGCTATCACTAGGATTATGACCTCCACAACTACCCTGGAGATTCCGGCCTTCATAGATTTCACCTCCTTATAGTTACCTGCTCCAACTTATATATAATCTTTTTTCCAGATTATGAAGAGTATATGTGAAATTTGATTATTAGACTGCTACTTTTCATAGTATAGTATACGATGGATATTTGACCTATAAATACTTCATAAAATACCGATTTATAAGTTACCTAGATCATGGTATCGCCTTATTTAATAAATAAATTAGACTAATAATCTATTAATATTCCTATTTTCAACCTCTTATTTGGTGTTATTATAATTAATAATATGTAGTCATAGAATAAAATTACGGGCTTGAAAAAGGGCCTAACGGCTTGTGCAGCCCAAGTAACAGGCCAGCAGGTATATTTTCTCTAAAATAAGTAGCTTATATGTCAAGCGAGGTAATTGCAGATAGAGACGCCCTTATCAGGTCGATATCGCTTACCGGCTCAAAGGGTATCTTCCTATGATCCCGAGAATATCCAGACACCACCAGCAGTACGCAACCGGACAGGAGCTTACCTCCTAGCGAGTTATACCTCGTTGAGAGTGCAAGCAAAATAGAGCACTCCATCTCTGTAGCCAAGACTCCCAGAGATTCTAGTGACCTTAAGCGCTCCATCATTCGTTCAGGGTCAGCTGAGAGATCGGGCACCTCAAACTCGTACAGGGAAGGCTTAGTGTGGGTCACCCCTAAGTGCAAGTTCTTTCCCAGCACATATCCCAAGTCACTGGATGACCTCACTAAGGCGTCTACAACCTCCCTGGATGCGCATAACGGGTAGTTTGGGCCCACTATCATCTTGGACACTTCGTCATCTGCAACTACGCTCGACGATACCACAAGGTCCCCTACTTTTACGTGAGGTTGTAAGCTTCCGCAGGTTCCAGGCCTTATAAGCACGCCCTTGCCGCCAATAGCTTCTATAACTTCTCTAACTACTATGCTGGCTGACGAGGGCCCCATTCCCGTATCTACCGCTGCCACCTCCTTTCCCTCATATTCTCCCACTACAACTAGTTGCCTACCATCTGAAATCACTTCCCCTCTAATCACTTCCTTGATCCTCCCCACTCTAGGCCTAGAACCTGGCAAGAGAACCCTAGGGGGCAGATCTCCTCTATCAATTCCCAGGTGATAGAGCATATCCAATAGGCTTTTATGTTCTTATAACAGTAGTGAGTGTGTCTTTAGTAGAGCCTGTGGTAGAGCTCATAGTAGAGCTGGTGGAGCGAGGTTCTTACCCGCTAGTCGTTACTTTGATGGCCTTGGAGAGCGCTCTCATTCCAATACCCAGTGAGGTCATCATGCCTTTCGCCGGATTCCTGGTGTATGAAGGCAAGATGGACTTCTGGCTCGCTGTGACTAGCGGCGTCCTAGGAAACCTGATAGGTTCACTTGCGATATACCTAATAGGCGCTAAAATCGGTTGGGATCCTGTAGAGAGGAAGCTCAGTTTCCTCTTCGGAAAGTCCCTGAGAAAGGCGAGGAAGTTATTTGATGAACAAGGGGAGCTGGCCGTGTTCTTTGGCAGAGTGCTACCCGCTGTAAGGACCGTAATCTCGCTACCAGCTGGCTTGTCTAGGATGGACTTGATCAAGTTCACCTTGCTAACGGTACTCGGCTCCGTACCCTGGAACCTCGCCCTGGTTTACTCCGGCATGGTGTTGAGGGATAACTGGGAGGTCATCTCCATGTATTTGGACCCTCTAGCCCTAGCTGTAGTTCTGGGCCTAGTAGTTTATGTGGCCTGGGAGAGGAATTGATTAGAGAACGACTTCAAGGGGTTTAGTCCTGAGGTAAGCATCCACGTACCAGTAAAGGTCCCTAGAGGGTGGGCTTCCCTCCTCCGTGACTAGAATGTACCTAAAAGGAGTGAACCTGAGCCCAGAGATTAAGATCCCCCACATCATCCTTTCTACCATAATAAAAGGTATCCTCTTAACCCTAGGAACTAGGTCATTTGTCCTGTAAATTATCACGTACTTAGGGGACAGTTCAGAGGCCTCTATGGATATTCTATTGATTAAGAACTTAACTAAGTCTATCATTTGCTTCTTCTTCCTTACTCTCACCTTTTTAGCTAGGTACTCCTCCCTGAGGTCCAGAACATAGCCCAGAAGGGTTGCATTAGCCCTGCTAATTAAAACGAATAGTTTCCTGCCCCTCAGTTCGTTTAGCTTCTCCAGGACATCTTCGCCTTTATCTGCTGAAATTTGCATTATCTGCCTATCTTTGGCAAACATCAACTTCATGTAACTATCTATGTTTGGGCTCATTTCCAGTTTGAATGGTGAGAACAGCTTATTAAATAATCTCTGAAGTCCCTATAGTCAAACAATAGCTCTCGACGGCGCTTCAGCTACCCAAATTAATAAACCACTCATCCATAAACTCAAAAAGATAAGTAATAAGAGCTCGCATGATGTCTATTTGACTTTGATTGAAACACGTTGGTTGGTTTTATATGTAACATTAGGGACCTCCCTCTTGTGGGCGCCACATCCGTGTTGATCAAGTCGATGAATGATATTAAGACCAAGTTCTCATTTGAAAGTGTTGAGCTGACCAAGGACCCAGAGGAGGAAGGCCTTTACATCATGACTTTGAGGAAAAAGCTCAGCCTTACAGAGAAGTCAGAGGACCTTGAAAATGTGATAGCTGGCTTAGATGAGGCGTTCAAGGGAATAGGAGAGGTTAAGGAGCGAGGTGTCAGTGAAGAGCAGTTGGACGCTTGGGCTTATGTGGAATTCCCTAGAGATAAGCTGGACACTTTCCTCAGGAAAATAGGGGAGCTAGGACACGTTATGGGAAGCCTTGAGATCAAGGGAGATAAGGTTGGGTCGCTAATTTACCCTAAAGGGTCCCTTAGTGGGCTAACTATAAAGGCTTGTTACGAGATCGTATCAATGCTCCCCGATACAGTCAAGTCATTCTCTATTATAGGCTACGAGCTTCATGGCGATCACCTTGAGATATCCCTCTTCCTGTCCACTAAAGAGGAGTGCACCCCCGTTCACGTGCATCACCATGAGGAGGTAGAGGAGGAATGAACCCGTTGAAAATTGCGGAGGTCGCTAAATCCCTCGCTGAGAGGGATGAGATAATAGAGGTAGACGTCAACTTTCAGGCTGCTAGAATAACCGTCGTAATCGACCCTCATTACGTCGAGAGCAGGATGAAAACCCTGCTGAATGATGCCAGGAAGTCTTATGAGAGATATGGCAGGATAGTGGAGTTCGTCGAGTCGGAGCACTACATAGGGGCCATAGAAGCTGTACTGGAGATCAGTGAGGACAGGCTAGGAAAGGTTGAGGAAATCGCTGCCAGTAGGGGGGACTTTGTGCAGTCCGTCTCGATCACGCCCTTGGGCATGAAGGTTAGGATTTTGTTGGACAGCGCTTCAGTTGAGAGAGCCATAAGAAGGATTATGGAGGAGTTGAAGAGTGGCGATTGGATCGTTGAATTCGTTGAAGCTGAGCTGGAGACTTCCAAACTGGCAATATTCTCGCCGATGTCCTCTGTATCTCCGGGAGTGGCAATACTTCCCCCGCTTAGGTATAAAGCTTATGTGGATTTGTGCCTAAAGGTAGTTGCCGATGCCTAAGCTGGGGAAGGCTGACAGGAAGCTACTTGAGGGCATAGTTGAGTACAGCGGGTACCCTAGGGATGAGGTCTTGGTGCCTCCTAATCCTTACACGGACGTTGGCGTCGTTAAGGAGGGAAAGGAGTACAGGGTTTACGCCTGCGATCCCTCTCTTGGGGTTCCAGTCAGGGATCTGGGTTTCTTCGCCTTTCACTTCCCCGCCTCCGACATCGCCTCGTCTGGCGCAGTCCCTTACCTTCTGACCAGCACCATACTCTTGCCTCCCGAGGCCGGGGACGAGGTGGCCCTCTCCATAGCTAGAGGCCTGCACGAGCAGTCCTTCCTCTACAACACATCTGTCGTGACGGGTCACACCGGCAGGTATGAATCGATTAAGGAGCCCGTGGTAGTCGTCACACTGGTGGGCAAGACTAGACACTACGTGTCCCCGGAGGACGTCAGGGTGGGGGACCTGATCCTACAAGTAGGATACGTGGGGGCCGAGCTCCTATACGGGGTCGCTAACTTCAAGCCGGATATGCTAGAGAAGTTGGGCGTGGACCCATCCCCGTGGATGAGGGCTAGATGGATGCTAACGGCTATAGACAAGGCTTTCTTGGTTTACTCAATGGTAGATCCGTCATTCGTAAAAGACGGGGCTGAAGGCGGGCTTTTAAGGGTCTTAGAGGACATAAGGGGTGCCACCGGTCTGGGTTACAGGGTGTGGGTGGACAGGGTGGAGTACCCCCGGGAGCTCGAGCTCCTGTCTAGGGAGTACAGGTTTGACCCCCTAGCTTCCTCCAGCTCAGGGCTCTTAATCGTCATAGTTAGCAGGCATAGGCCGATTAGGTTCATAATTGAGAACCTCAGGTACCACGGGTACAACGCCTCAGTGATAGGCGAGATTGTGAGGGAGGGCAGATACCTGCTAAAGGGAGGCGAGGTCTTCGAGCCCCCTAATGAGATAACAGACCCCTACGCCACATTGCTGGGTTCAGAGGAATAAAATAATGAAAAGGGATACAGTGGGAGGTGATTTGTGTGCCAGTCAGGGTTACTGTGGTAGGCATTTTCCCAACTCTTTACTCGATGGTCGCCTCTTGCTGCACGTACGATTACGCTTCAAGCCTGACGGAGGAGAAGAGAAGGCAGCTGTCCGAATACCCTGATTGGATGATCGAGAATTACAAACTTCTCCTTAGAATTTACAGGGATTTAAGCGAGTTTGGCAGTTCAATAAAGCTCGAGGTGGTGGGGCTGGACTCACTCAGGGGCGTGCTGCTGGCGCTGAGGTACAGGCTCAACAAGGGCGTCTCTATAATAGTGGGAGACAGGGTGTTCAGGGGGCCGGTATTAGATATGAAAGAGGTTATCTCTGAGATAAAGAGGTTGCAAGCGACGGAGGTTCAAAAGTAAGTTTAAATGGGACTCCTGATCACTATCAGAAGAGAGCGGGGGTGAACGTGGTGGAGGCATTTATTGCCGTGAGCGTCAGGCCTGCTAGCACCACAAACCTTAAAAATGCCCTACCCGACCACGAGAGGATAAAGGAAGTCTTCTACGTCACCGGGGAGTTTGACTTCCTGCTAAGGGTTGAGGCCTCCAATACCTACGAGCTTGCCAGGGTTATTGAGGACCTGAGGGGAATTGAGGGAGTTGAAAACACGGTCACCTTCATCGTACTCGAGAAGCTCAAGTGAAGTTAGGATTTACGTTATAAGGTTGAAACACGACGACCCCAAGAAGGCTACAGGGGCTAGGCTCTTAAGGTTGGGGATCGCCCTGAAGTTCATGAGGGGTTCCCCCTTAACCCTCAACCCACTTTCTTTAAGGCTAATATCCCCCAGAGACGGAGAAATTATCAGGAAAAGAGGCATACTGGCCATAGATGCCTCTTGGAGGAGGATTAATGAGGTCAGGTGGCCCAGAACCCCCTCCCGGAGGCTCCCATTCCTTGTAGCAGCTAACCCGATAAACTACGGTTTGCCAGAGTACCTGTCGACGGCCGAGGCCATCGCTGCAGCCCTGCTCATCACTGGCTTCTATGAGGAGGGCTGGCGCGTTCTGTCCGCGTTTAAGTGGGGCCCCGAATTCTACAGGATAAACGAGGAGAGGCTTGAAGCTTACTCCAAGGCCGAGGATGAGGGAGAGGTTAGGAGATTAAGTGAGGACTTCAGGCGGGAGTTGCTAGGCTAGAGCGCCTTCTAAGACCTTTAAAGCTTTCCTGAGGTTGCCCTTCAGCACCTGCTCAGCTGACAGCACCAGGGTGACGTGGGGCCTCGCGGTCTTGACCGAGTACCGTAGCACCAGCCCCTCCAGGTCCTTTATCTTGTCAGTTAAATCTTTAGGATTTTTGACATCTCCCTTGAGAGAAAAGAGGTCTACTCTCCCTATAGCCTTCGATATCAGATAATTTATGAGTATGTCTCTGGGAAGGCAGACGAAGGCCATCTCCATCCTGGTGAACACTCCCCTTGGGGAGTCGGCCACCGCTATGAAGCCTGAAGTTCCCAACTCCCTGGCGGTAACCGAGGGTGTGTAGTCTTCTAACTGTTCTAAAATTGACTTCCACACCCTTTCAGTTAACCTCCTGTTCATCCTAAGGCCTATAAAGTACCAGCCGGTGAGCACGGCCGAGAGAGCTATTATAATCTCCAACTCGTACATATGGGTTGAGGCCCCGGTAACTTAAGGTGGTTTCTATGAGGGAGGTGTTCCTCAGGGCCGTCAACTCGCTGGTCGGTACTGTTGAATTCCTCAAGGTTATGGTGCCGGATGACGTGAGGGTTCTCCCTACCGCTTACGGCTCCGACGTGACCTCTTACGACAGGAAGAGCTTTCTGGTTACTTATGGGGAGAGCTACCACCTCCTGGTAGGCAGGGACTATGCCCTTGACATGAAGGTTGTGATAAGGCCTGGGTTGAGGGGCATGTCCCCGGGGATAAAGGTTGAGGATGAGGGGACCACATACGTTGGCGGACACGTGGCCAGGTACTTCAGGGGGAAGAAGGGCTTCCTAGACAAGAAAGACGCTTTGGTAATTCTCTACTACTGTAACGTGACCAATAGAACGATAAAAATCGAGTTCAAGGGGAAGACTAAATATGACTTGATGGACATATTCGACAGGGTGGAGGTGATCTGCCATTAACTGGCAGAAGTTCTGGAAGGCCGTCAAGGAGTTTTTATTCGGCCTCTTCCTGTTCGACATCTACCTGCAGACTAAGGAGGAGGCAGTTAAGAGGAAAGATGCCATAAACCTCTTGTTGTTGGGCGAATTCTTGGGGCTCCCCATAATGTCTACCCCTCTGGTGCTCAGGGTGCTGCCCTACATACTCCCGGAGATAGAGGGTTGGAAGATTAGGCAGCTCAGGGAGAGGGACATAACCGACGACGTGCCAGACGTTACTTAGGGACTATCCTCGTCCCAGTTTTGCCGTCTAAAGCTTCTAGCAGTTTGTCGAGCTTTGTTATTATCGCCATCCTACCCCCGTTCCTAACGAACCTTATTGACGCTAGAACCTTGGGCCCCATGTTTCCTGGAGGGAAGTGCCCCTCCCTGTAATACCTCTCAGCCTCCTCATCGTTCATGACGTCCAGCAAAACTTCGTTAGGCTTCTTGTAGTTAAGGGCTACCTTCTCCACGTCAGTTAATATCACGAAGAGGTTCGCCCCTAAAAGAGTGGCTAGCCTCTCTCCGGCTAAGTCCTTGTCTATCACGGCGTCTACCCCCCTGAGCTCACCCATCTTCTCCACCACTGGTACTCCCCCGCCGCCAGATGCTATGACCACGATGCCTGAGTTTACCATCCTCCTTATGGCCTCTACCTCCACCTGGGCTATCGGGTCAGGCGAAGGTACAACTCTCCTCCACCCCTTACCGACGTCGTACTTCATCAGCCAGCCCTCAGCCATCTTCTTCTTCGCCATCTCCTCACTGAACCAGGGACCCACGAACTTCGTCGGGTTTTTGAAGGCGGGGTCGTCCTCCCTAACCAGCACCTGAGTTATCACGGTGGCCACTGGAACCTCCATCCCTTGAGCCCTGAGCTCGTTTATCAGGGATTGTTGTATCATGTAGCCTATCAGCCCTTGACTCATGGCGCCGCAGGCGTGGAGGGGCATAGGGGGGACCTGCTCGCTGGCCAGCTCTTGTTGTAGCAGGATAGCCCCCACTTGAGGACCGTTCCCATGGGTTATCACTACCCTGTAGCCCCTTCTTATGAGTCTCACTATCTGCTTGGCGGTAACTCGAGCGTTCTCCAGCTGCTCCTCAAAGGTGCCCCTCTGCCCGTACCTCTGCAAAGCGTTCCCTCCCAGAGCTATGACAACCAGCTCGTCTTGCCGTTCCGAGGTCATGCTATCACGGGAAAAATAATGGCGTTAAAATAAATTCTCATTGGCTTACCGAGTTCACGGAACCACACTTCGTGCACTTGAGGAAGAGCCCGTACCTGCCCATCTTCGGAATCATGACCCCTCCGCATTTAGAGCACCTTAAAGGAGACCTCTCACAGTTACCCAGGCATCTCCTATACCTTATTTGACCTGACCTGGTCTTCACCTTTCCGGAGACCAATGGCAGGCCGCACTCACACCTTGACTTGAGCACCCTCTCCCCTGGGTAGAGCGGGAACTTTACGTCGCACTTAGGATAGGCTGAGCAGGCTACGAACCTCCCATACCTGCTCTCCTTTATCACTAGGTCGCTCCCGCACTTAGGACACTTTCCAACGGAGTCGCCCTTCTTTAACTCTGACAAGGCGCCGGCTAGCTTCTCTGAGATGGCCTCTTCCCTCTCCTTGAACTTATTCATTATCTCCCTTATCTGATCCAAGGTCTGAGCTACAAACTCGTTAGGATCCCTTTTGCCCAGCTCTATCTCCCTCATCGCCTGTTCAAGCCTTGAGGTGAGCTCTGGGCTCGTCAACTCTGGTACGTGCTCTTCTAGAACTTCCACCACGGTTTCCCCCAGCTTGGTCGGCCTGATCGTCCTCCCCTCTATGTACTTCCTCTCCCTAAGTATGTCGAGAATCTGCACCCTTGTGTTCTTAGTTCCTAAGTTGAGGCGCTCCATCTCCTTAATTATGGAGGTCTGGGTGTACCTCTTGGGCGGTTGTGTTTTGCCTTCCTTGACCTCAGCGGATATGCAGACGAGCTTCTCCCCGTCCTTAACCTTGACATCCTTGAACTCCCTCTTAACGTAGGGGTATACCCTGAGCCAGCCCTCCTCTATGAGCCTGGACCCTGAAACCCTAAACCTGTGCCCGTTCGTGATCTCCACGGACGCCTTCTCCACAACGGCGTCAGGTGCCAAGGTGGCCAGGTTCCTCCTAGCTATTACCTCGAATACCTTGAAGTGTGGATCCTGTAGTCCGGAGGGCGCGCCCACCACGTGTATGGCCGGATGTGCTGGATCGTCCTTCTTCCCCTCTACGGGTCTGTCCCTCATGTTGGACAGGACATATTCTGCTTCCTCTTTCAGGGGAGGAAACTTACCTATCAGGCGAACCATTTTAACGAAGTCCTCTTTCCCCCAAGTCTTGGGGTACTTCTGGCTCTCCGTACCTATGTAGCTGATGAAGCCCATCTCGTAAAGTTGCTGAGCTATTCCCTTGGACCTATCAGCTATCTGCCTTGGGGATAAGCCAGTGATCCTGCTAACCTCTACCTGCATGTCGGTGCCGTCGAAAGGGGGTGGGGGCCTGACTCTAACCACTTGCCTTGTCACCTTGGCGGTGAACTCCTTGCCCACGACCTCCTTTGATACCTTCTCAGCGTACTCCCTGTCCCATATCCTATCCCCACTGGGCGGAACTAGCTCAGCTTCTATTTCCCCGCTGCTACCCCTGAACCTAGCCACCACTCTGTAAAACTTCCTGGGTTTGAACTCCCTTATCTCCCTCTCCCTTCTAACTATTAGGGCCAGAGAGGGGCCTTGTACCCTTCCGGAGCTTAAGACCTTGACCCTGGCCCTCTTTCTAGCGCTTAAGGTCAGCCCCCTGGAGACGTTGGCCCCCCACTCTAGGTCTATTACCCTCCTGACCCACCCTGCGTTAGCCCTCGGGTAGTCGAAGGGCTTCAAGTTCCTGAAGGATTGCCAGATCTCCTGTGGTGTTAGGGATGAAAATTCCATCCTCCTTATCTCCTTGCTCCCCTCCCATCCCAGAGACTTGATTATCTCCAGCGCTATGGAACTTCCCTCCGTGTCCAAATCTGTGGCAACTATTACCCTGTCGCATAGCTCTCCTATCTTCTTTATCACCTTCAGATACTTGTACTTCGACCTGATCACCTTCATGACCAGCCTTTCCGGTGGGACTATCACGGGATATGTCCACTTTCCCTCGGGGAAGTCCAGCTCTATCAAGTGGCCAGCCGCAGGTACTACGAAGTACCTTTCCCCCTCAAGCTCGAAGGTGTAGTAACTTACTCCCTCGAAGCTTAGCTGTTTGGCCTTACCCTTGGAGAGTATTCCGGCTATCCTCTTGGCCACTTTAGGCTTCTCAGTTAGTATTAGCGTGGTCAAGCTATTCACCTATTATTGAGCTATTACTTCCGGCTAACCCCCAATATTAGGGGTTGTAGCATGTCTACCTGAGGAAGTATGAAGAGGCAACTGGTCTTAATAATCCTACTGTTGCTCCCCGGGATAGTTCACGTTTCTGCCACCGGAAGGAGGATAGTGGTCGCTTTAGGCTCCTCTTGCACCTCCGGGGACCTCACTTATGACTCAATACAGCTGGCGATAGACAGCGCCTCCCCAGGAGATGAGGTAATCATATGCCCGGGCACTTACGTGGAAAACGTTGTCATCAGGAAGAGCTCCCTTAAAATTTACGGGTATGGAGGGCCAGAAACTGTGGTGATAGAGGCTCAGAACACCTCCCAGCATACGTTCAAGATAAGCGGGACTTCAGGCGTGGAACTGTACAACGTGACTCTGAAGGGAGCTGGCAGCCAGATGGCGGGCCTTTACTTGTTCAGGACCAGGGAGACGGTTATAAAGAACGTGATAACGAAGGAGAACTTCTATGGGATATATGTGGCGTCCTCATCGGCCGTGACTGTGGAAAACGTGACTTCCTTTGACAACTATGACGCCGGCCTACTCATTGAGAACTCTATCTACGCCAACCTGACTGACTCTGAGTCTTACAGGAACAAAGTTGGACTTGTGATCAGTCACGGCGAAGAGGTCCTGGTGGAGGGGTTAACTTCAAGGAATAACACCTATGGCGGAATCTTGCTGAAGTACACCAGGAATAGCACCATCTCCGGATCTAACGTGAGGTGGAACGGGTGGTACGGCCTATACTTGCAAGATTCCCATTACAACGAGATAGTTAACGTCACCTCAGAGGACAACAACATGATAGGAAACGAGAGCATAGGAATTTACCTTTATCAAGGATCCAGCAACAACTTCCTACATGATTCAGTAATAGGGAATAACGTATATGGAGTCGTGCTGGCGGATTACTCGGAAAACAACACGTTCGAAGGGTTGAAATCGATCAACAATTCAGTAGCGGGCTTCTACTTAGAGTGGTCCAGCGGCAACCTGATCAATTCCTCTACGGTCTCGGGAAGCCGTTACGGAATATACTTAATGGATTCCTCTAGGAACAGGGTCGAGAATTCTAACTTGAGCTTCAACGGTTGGGGAGCAATAATCTACGGGGTCGATGGCTCCCACAACAACACCTTCTTCGGATGCAGGATACACAATAACACTTACTCCGGGGCAGTCGTGGAGGAGAACTCCGTGGGTAACGCTTTCTCCATGACCGAGTTCTGGGACAACGGCCTGTTGGGCATAGACCTGGGAGCTGACCTGGTCACCCCTAACAATGGAACTTATGACGAGGGGCCTAATAGGTACGTGGATTACCCAGTTATAGAGTGGGCGGTCGTGTACGGCTCGAGGATGCTCGTCAAGGGTTACGTCAACAGAGAGGGGGTTGGGAACGGCTCATCCTCATTTAACGGAACGGTTGAGCTCTTTATATCAGACGACGATCCCACAGGTTACGGGGAGGGCAAATCATACCTAGGAAGCCTGAAGGTGATTGAAGGCAATTTTCTCGGGTGGATAAACCTCCCAGAGGGAACTCCTGAGGAGTTTAACTTAACTGGAACCACAACGACGGTTTACGGTACCTCAGAGTTTGGGCCCAACTATCCTGTCGTGAGGGTTTACACGGACTTATCTGTGACCAAGGAGATGAGCCCCGATGAGGTGATGACCGGCGACCTGGTTAACGTGACCATATTGGTAATGAACAACGGGAATGGGACTGCTTACAACGTTACTATAACTGATGAACTCCCTGAAGGCATGGAGTACGTGTCAGGAAGCTCTAAAGTGGATGGAGCCCCCGTGGAGCCATCAAGGTCGGACAACGTCCTAGCTTGGCACTTGGACGTGCCGGCAAACTCCTCAACGGTTATAACTTTTAGGGCCAGAGTTACAGCTTCTCCAGGCACTACCCTGAGGAACGTAGCTGTCCTCTCGCAGGACGACTACAACTCAACCGACGATGACTCGGTTAACGTCATCGAGGAGCCCAATCTCAGGGTGACCAAGGTAGCTTCTTCCACCTCCGTCTACGTTGGGGAAAAGGTGACGTTTGCCATAAGGGTGGATAACCTGGGCCACGGCACAGTCTCGTTCAACCTGGTGGACGAATTGCCGTCAGGCCTTAGGTTCGTCAAGGGAAGTCTTAGATCAACTTATCCGCTGGACAGGCTCGAGTTGAACGGAACTTCCATAATAGCCGAGGGCAGGATAAGCGGGGGCAGCTCCCTGAGGATAACCTATGTCATGGAGGCTGTTGAAGAGGGAGTTCATAGAAACGTGGTGGTCCTAAACGGGACTGACTCGACATCGTCAACTGTCATCGTCAGGGAGAGGCCGGTCATCCCCCCAGGGGGCTCTGTAGGTGGAGTTACCCCTCCGTGCCCTTCGATGCCTCCTGGATCGTCAGGTAACGACGACAAAGATGATGGAGATGACAATTCACCATCAGGCGGTACGTCCTATAGGATCAAGGAGCTCCCCATAGTCATGGTAGCTGTGTCTAGCGCCGGCCCTCTCCCCCCTAACAGCGGCACTGGACAGGTAGTTGAACAGCCTCAGAAGCTGTCTGAAAAACCTGTGGCTAGGATAGTTTTAGAGAAGTTCGTAACGCCAAGCGTCGCCAGTCAGGGGGATATAGTCACTTTCATAATTAGGGTGAAGAACATAGGGAACGTGCAGGCCAATGAGGTTGAGGTGATCGACAACTTACCTCAAGGCTTAGACTACATATCAGGCACCTCCAAGGTTGGTGGGGTTAAGGACGAGCCTGAGAGGAGTGGGAACGTCCTAAGGTGGAAGATACCCGTCATACTCCCAAGGAGGGCAGTTGAGATCTCCTTTAGGGCTAAAGTTGAGGCTCACTCGGGAGAGCTTAGAAATGAGGTCAGGTTTAAGGGATCCATGGCCTACGCCAAACTTAAGGTAGTGTCCAAGGAGGAGCCGAAGAAGGAGGAGGTAAAGCTCCCGCCTCCACCACCAATAGCTGACATAAAGTTAGATGGTCAGTTGGAAGGAGGTAAGGTTCTCTACACAATAACTGTGACTAGTCCCACAGGGGCCAGGACAAGGGTGGTGGATCAGCTCCCACCATATCTGAGCTACGATCCGAGCTCGGCCACCGTAGAGGGCTCTTTTAAGGAACCGAAACGAAGTGGAAATAGCCTGGAGTGGGTAGTTAATGTGCCCAAGGGAGGTTCCGTCAAGATAACCTTCAGTGCCAGCCTCTCAGAGGACTTCAGCGGGGATAAGATAGTAAACAGGGCTTACCTCCCTTCGTTCGGCAAGAGCGATGAGCACGTAATAAGCGTTAAGCCCAAGGAGAGGAGCAGCTATCCTTCCTCGCCCATAAGCTTGCCTTGGTGGTTAATCCTCCTCCCTCTCCCGTTACTTGTGTTCCTCGCTGCAAGAAGGAAGAGGGATAAGAGAGGCGTTGTGGTACTTGACTACGAGTCCCTTAAGGCGGCTGTGGTTAGGGGCATGTTGGAAGCTCTATTAAGCGATAACATCATAGTGGTGAGCCCGGAGACATTCTCCAAGGTGGAGAAGGACAAGAACTTGATGGCGTTGCTAGACAAGTATGTAGTCAGCAATGACATAAGGGTGAGGAAAGTTCCCAAGAAGTCCCCGAGGGTTAAGGGAATCGACGAAGAGGTCGCTTCAGCTATAGCCCTAGCCGAATCCCTGAAGGCGCCCGCTTACGTGACCGATCCGAAGATAGCGAGGGACATAAGGAAGCTCGGCTTTAACGTCAAGTTGTTGAGGAAGGACGTGCCCGCTCGCCTGCCCGCAACTTAATTTTTTCCCCATTCCAGCTTAACGGGGGATAACATGCCCATGGCTGAGATAACCATAGTTCCAGTGGGAGCTGGAACCAGCGTTAGTAAGTACGTAGCTAAGGCGATAGAGGTACTGAAGAGTAGGGGACTTAAGTTCAAGGTAACTCCAACCTCAACGGTGATAGAAGGCGACTTAGATACTCTCTTCGAGGTCCTCAAGGAGATGCACGAGGCCCCCTTCAAGGAGGGCGTTCAAAGGGTTGTCACTATGATAAAAATTGATGATAGAAGGGATAAGAAAATAGACATGGAGTACAAAGTGCAAGCGGTTCTAAGCAAGCTTTCCTCTCCTACTTAAGCGATAGGCCACGTAAACTAAGGCCCCTATGATGAGTACCGGAAGTAACGTCGCTGTTAAAACCACTATGATGTAAATGGATCCCATGAAGGCTTTGTAGGCATCTCTCAACAATTTTTCTACGTCAGATGGCTCTACGTGTTTACCTGGCTTTCTTAACTCCACGTGTATTGTCGAATAATCCACCATATTCTCCAAAGCTTTTTTCATGGCCTTCAGCCTCTCTATCTTTTCCCTAACGGCTGATAGCCTGTCCTCTATGGCGAGCATATCTCTCACGTCAGTAGCTTTACTGTATAGCTCGAGGAGCCTCTGTTCCTGAGCTTCGGCGTTTCTAATCCTTGCCTCCAAATCCAATATCCTCTCCGTGACATCCTTAGCGCTCAACCTCTCCTGAAGAACCTTCCCCAACCTCCTGTAATAGTTTAAGGCGTCCCAAAGTCTGTCTGCCGGTACCTTGACGACGACGTTGGCGTAGTCAGACGAAACTTCAGAGGTGTAAACGTAGCCGCCGAGCTCTGAGGCCTTGGATATTACTTGGAAGGCAGCTTCCCTGACGTCCTCCACCTCAACTGTTATGAAGGCCTCGTAAGATATCTTCCTGAAAGTTTCAACGATCATTAAGTCGTTTGATGTGGGATAAGCTTGCACAGGCACTCCCTCTTTTGGTTCACCCGCAATCACTGGGGCTTTAGCAGCTCTAGTAATGGTCAGCGGAACGTTGGGTGCCCCTTTGGCCCCAAAGGTTGTCCCCGCCCCGGAGCCCTCGAATACTATTGGGTAAATCGCGTAACCAGCTATCAGCAGTCCCGCTACAACTATTATCAGAATCGCCTTCTTCATACAATCCCTGTTGTTCAAAGAGCTCGAAAATAAAAACGGAATTGATTTGCTTCAATGATAGTCGAACCAAATCAAACGTGAAGGTTATGGAACAGCGCGTGATCAGCGGCTATGGTCAGTACCTTATACCCCCTCTTCGCCAGCTCTAAAGCCACTTTCACTTGAGCCCCACTGGAAGGCCCTCCAAAGATCCCCCTGCTGACCAAGAAGTTGGCCCAGTTCCTGGCCTCCGAGGGGGAGATCGCTCTGACTTCATCGATCAACCCCAAGTCCAAGTTTGCCGGCACCTCTTCGGAGTCATAGCCATCTATTCCCCCTTCGAACTCTCCGGGGAGGTTCAGCTTCCTGGCCAATGCGGACCCCTTAGGGGTGACGGCCACTACCCTTACCCCCTCCCTCCTCAACACGCGCCCCACCCCTGTTATGGTGCCTCCTGTACCAACGCCCATCACGAAGTAGTCCACCTCAACCCTGTCCAGTACCTCGTAAGCTATGGACTCCTGCCCCTTGGGATTGGCCTTGTTGGCGTTCTGGTTCAAGTAAACAGCCTCTAACTCCTGTTCTAACCTCTTAACAGTAGACTTAGCGCTCCTAGGATCTTCAGGAGATACGTTAGGGCACACATAAACGTGAGCCCCCAGCTTCTTCATGAGGCCCACTTTGATGGGGCTCGCGTTCTCCTTAACCACCAGGTGTACCTCAAACCCCATTAGACCTCCATAGAGCGCAAGGGAAACGCCCGTACTCCCACTGGTGGACTCAACTATCCTAATTCCAGGACCATGCTTGTCCATTAAGTCCTCTAACATTGAGATCACTGCCCTATCCTTGTGGCTACCTCCTGGGTTCAGGTATTCTAGCTTTAAGTAAACGTTCCCTTCCCTAAGCCTGATCAAAGGGGTGTTGCCCACCTGACTCCATAGCTCCATAATAGTATCGGGAGCCGGAGAGATAAAAGGGGTGATCCTATGGAGGTCTACTTGGATCACGAATCGGCCCCCAAGGTTCCCAAGGAGGTGGCCGAAGTAGTCTACGAGTACCTAACTGAGAAAGGTTACGGTAGCCCTTCAGTCCCGTACAAGCCGGGATTGGAGGCCTTTGAGGTTTTATACAACCTTCAGGAGGTCCTTAACGAACTCCTCTTCGAAGGAGTCGCTATCTACCTACCAGGCGGAAGCGAGGCCAACAACTTGATAATAAGGAGCGGTATTAAGGGTAAAATTATAATAAGTTCTGTAGAGCATGAAAGTATCATATACGCAGCTAGGAGATTTGGGAGGAAAGTTGTAGAGGTGCCAGTGGACGGTTACGGTCATGTTAGGTTAGACAGGCTGGAGGAGTCCCTAGATAGAGAAGTTACCCTGGTAAGCGTTCAACTTGTCAATCAAGAGCTGGGGTCCATCAACGACATTAAGGCTGTCAGGGATATTCTAGAAGATAAGGGTGTAGAAGCCCTCCTACATGTAGACGCTTGTGACGGCTTTCTTAGGGTGGACGTGCCGGAAGTGGACGTCGTGACCCTAAGCGGCGCTAAGGTATATGCTCCCAGGGGCAGCGGTATTCTGTTCATGAGGGAGGATGTGGAGCTCCCCGAGCTTATAGAAGGCCCCTCTATTCTTCAGGAACATTGGAGGGGTAGGATAAACGTGGCCTCACTAGCTGGGATGTTAAAGGCTATAGAGATCTTTAGGGGAAACTGGGCGGGTGTGAAGGAGAAGAGGGACTTCTTATCAAAGGGTCTAGGTGAGGTTGAGGGAGTGTACATCAACAGCCCTGATGAGGCAGTGGATACCTTGAGCGTCTCCATAGACGGTAACGTAGACGCCGCCATTGTGGAGTTGAGCAGGAGGGGAGTCTACGTGTCTAAAGTCGGTGGAGAAACCAGCTACGTACTCAGGGCGATAGGTAGAGAAGACTATCTCACAAAGAACAGGTTAGTTTTGAGAATTGCCCCGTTTACAACGTGGGATGAGGTGAAGTACGCTTTAGAACAGTTGAGCGAAATTCTGCCTAACGCCCCCAAAGACCGTCTTTAAGTAAACTACTTGATTTTTTAATAGCAGAATTGAGTGTATAACTGTAAATAAATCCACGATTTATGGAGAAATTAATTAATATTACGGCCGATTAGTTAAACCGTGTAAGCTAATAAAAGTGAACAGGAACCTTTATATGACAATACGTCTAACCTTCAAACGACTAGTCGAGGAAGGTGTTGTGAAATCAGAATTAAGACAATAGTTGTAGCATTGCTGTTGGGTTTAGGGCTAGCAATCTTACTGGGAAGTGGGCTCCTAGAGCCTATCTCCCAGGGAACCTCCAGATGTTCCTTTAAGATACTAAACGTCAACGTGGGGTTCAACGAGGAGGTTAAAATTTACCTCAAGAATGTCGGCGAGTCAGTTCCTTACAGCGGGGTGTCCGATCTCAGCGGGTGGGAGGTCTACTTGGACGGAAGTCCGTGCGAAGTTTACGGAGTGATTGCGTCGGGAGACTCCTGGGGCAGTCAGGGAATACTCACGCTGATGTGTAAATGCTCAGGAGTCAACCCTCGCTCTCAATACACGGTCTCCGTGAGATTAGGGGGTTCCTCAGACAACTACGTGTACGTTGGAAGCTGATCATATTCTCACTATGGCGTCTACGTGAAGCCCTTCCCCCTCCAAAGATTTTATCCCCGACGACAAGGCCACTATTGTGAAAATCCCAGCTATTCTTGCCTTTCTATCCCTGACAGCCTTCACGAGAGCCCTTATGGTCGATCCGCTCCTGATCACGTCATCCACTATGAGCACGTTATCTCCTTGTTTAAGATGGTTTGATGGGATGTATATGAAGGTGTAAAGCCCTGACTCATAGGTCTGCCTAACCTCAAGAAAGCGTTCTATCCCTGGTTCCTTCCTTTTCTTGGCTACAACTAGGCTAGCTCCCAGGTGCCTCGAAATTAGAGTGGCCAGAGGTATTCCATCAACCTCTTTGGTCAGGACCTTGTCCACGTCAGACTTGTAGTACTTAGGAAAGATTATGAAGGATATCAGGTCCAGCAGCTGTATGTCGTGTAGCAGGTCAGCTATGTTTATAACCCCATCGCTTACATTCAGCTTCTTCCTGACTACGTCCTCCAGATAATGCTCCCTGAATATCTTCAATAGTTCTTTAGCCCTCTCCGCTTTAGGGAGTGTCCTCCCGTTGGTGTACCGACTTATCACTACGGGGGATAACTTAAGAATTTCAGAAGTTCTCTTCAGCCCGTAGGCTTGTACCATCGACTTGAGGGCCCTTATGGCCAGCACTTTCAAGGTCAGCTCAGAGGTCTTCCTCCTCATTTTTAACATGCCCATGTTAAATACTTGAGTCGGTCATTAATAATTTTAATATGACACAGGGTTTGAGAAGGGGGTGTCTTATGAGGAGCGGCGTAAGTAAGACCGCCCTTATGGGAGCGGTCATCCTCGTATTGATTATTGCCCTGGGAGCCGTCATCGTTTCTAAGCCCTCTGAGACCGTGACCATGACCACTACAGTAACCACTACATTAACTAAGACGGTAACCAAAACTGCGGAGGTTCAGAAGACCGAGACCCCCACGCAGACCCAGGCCAAGAAAGCGAAGGTTCTCGTGTTATTCGACGTGGGCGGCAGGGGCGACCTAAGCTTCAACGATATGGCCTGGCTAGGGGCTGAGAGGGCCAAAAAGGAGCTAGGCGTTGAGGTAAGCTACCTCACACCCAAGTCCCTGGCCGACATGAAGCCTACCTTGGAGCAGCTGGCCAGCGAGGGCAAGTACGACCTATTAGTATTGGTCGGATTCCTGTGGACATCCCCGCTGGATGAGGTGGCCGACAAGTACCCCAACCAGAAGTTCGCCCTCATAGACTCCACCACCGGTAAGGTGAGGGATAACGAGGTGGACATCCTTTTCAAGGAGCAGGAGGTAGCGTCCCTTATAGGAATTATAGCGGCAGGCATGTCCTACGAGTTGGGAAGCGATAACATTGGAGCTTTAGTTGGGATGGACATACCTCCGCTCTGGAGGTTCCAGGTGGGATACTACTTCGGCGCCAAGTACTTCGAGAAGAAGATGGGCAAGCCCGTTAAGGTGACCTGGACCATAACGGGCACGTTCACTGACCCGGCCGTGGGCAAACAGTACACTGAGCAGATGCTCAAGCAGGGAGTGAGGGTAGTTTACGGTTTAGCCGGCGCCACTCACCTGGGTGCCTTTACTGCCGTCAAGGAGTGGGAGGAACAACATAAGGAGAAGGCCTTTGCCATAGGGCAGGACGCCTCTCAGGAGTGGATAGATCCTATGCACATACCCATAAGCGGCAGGAAGAGAGTGGACGTCGCCGTTTATACTGCAATAGAGATGGTGATCAAGGGAACCTGGAAGGGTGGCATAATAGCCCTAGGCCTTAAGGAGGGAGGGGTTGGTATAGCTACGCTAGAGGAGGTAAGGTGGTTCGCTGAGGAGGCTTACAAAAACGGTAAGCTCAAGGACATGACTCCTGATGACGTAGTTAAGACAGTGGAGAAGCTTAGGGAGAAGTACATAAAGCCCGAGATCTGGAACTTAGTTAAGGAGCTTGAACAGAAGATAAAGAATGGAGAGATTGAGTTTAAGAGCCCTATGAGCGTTCAGGAAAGGGATCAGATAATAAAGGAGATCGAGGCAGGCAACTTGGATGCTGCCCTCTCGAAGGGCAGCACCAGTTAACCCCTCTTTTTTGAGGGAATTGATATGGAGGCAGTTTCCTTCGAGGAAGTTAGGAAGGTATACCCTGACGGCACCTACGCTTTAAAGGGGGTGTCTTTCTCCGTTGAACAAGGCGAGATCCACGGATTGCTTGGGGAGAACGGCGCTGGAAAGACGACGTTAATGAGGATATTGTACGGGGAGATCAAGCCGACTGGCGGTAGAATCAAGGTGTTCGGAAGGGAGGCGAGGTTCTCCGGTCCGTGGGATGCCATTAAGGCCGGCATAGGTATGGTCTACCAGAAGTTTTCCCTGGTAGAGGGATTCACCGTCATGGAAAACATCGTCCTATCCTCAACTCGCATAGGGATGGATGAGAGGGCTGTAAGGAAGAGGTTAGATTATCTAATAGAGGCAACTGGTCTGAAGGTCCCCTTAGATCAGGAGGTGTCTAATCTACCGGTTGGGATGAGGCAGAGGGTTGAGATACTTAAGGCCTTAGTCAGGGAGGCCAAGGTACTCATACTGGACGAGCCCACTTCAGTTCTGACGCCTTTAGAAGTGAGGGACCTCTTTAAGGTTCTAAGGAGGCTCAGGGATGATGGTTTGACCATAATATTCATAACCCACAAGTTGAAGGAGGTTAGGGAAATTACCGATAGGGTGACGGTGCTTCGAAGGGGCAGGGTGGTTGGCACTCACAGGACTGAGGAAGTGAGCGACGTAGAGCTAGCTAGGATGATGGTGGGAAGGGAGGTTCTGTTTCAACTGAGCCGCAAAAAGGTCAGCCCAGGAAGGCCCGTCCTCAAGGTCAAGGACTTGTGGGTCGAGGGCGATGACGGCGTCTGGGCTGTCAAAGGCGCTTCCTTAACGGTCAGGGAGGGGGAAATAGTTGGGATCGCAGGTGTGCAGGGCAACGGTCAGAAGGAGCTGGTCGAAGCCATCGTTGGAATCAGGAAAGCGCAGAGGGGACAGGTCATCATAGGCGGTGAAGAGTTAACTGGCAGGGCTACTAGGGAGGTTTACGATAGGGGTCTAGCTTATATACCAGACCTAAGGCCTGTCGGGCTAGTGATGGAGATGAACCTCGTCGAGAACGTGGTCTTGACTAGGATCAAGGAGTTCTCCAGCGGACCCGTGATAGAATGGGGGAGGGCTAGAGAGGAGGCTGATAAAATAGTCAAGTCGTTCAACGTGTTAGTGGACAGCCTCAATACTCCTGTGGGAAGGTTAAGCGGTGGAAATCAACAGAAGTTCATGTTGGGCAGGGAGATATCGAGAAATCCTTCTCTAGTTATAGCCTCTGAGCCCACTCACGGATTGGACGTGGCGGCCACTGAGTACGTAAGAAAGAAGATACTAGAGTTAAGAGATTCTGGCAAGGCCATCCTCCTGGTCTCCACAGATTTGGATGAGGTATTTCAGTTGAGCGATAGGATAGCTGTCATGTACGAAGGGAAGATAATAGCTGAGGGCCCATCCGAGAGCTTCAGTTTGGAGAGAATAGGCCTGTTAATGGGTGGTGTACGTGCTTAGGGAATACCTTCAGTTTGTGTTGGAGGTAATCGGCTCAGTACTAGCCGGTTTCTCAGTAGCTGCCTTGATAATGAGCCTTATGGGATTCGACCCCTTAAAGGGACTCTACCTGATAACCCTTGGGGGTCTATCTGACCCAGACTACCTGTTGAGCAGGTCTTCACTGATCATGATGACCGGTCTGGCCTTCTCGGTGCCAGCTTTAGCGTCGGCCTTCAACATAGGAGGAGAGGGCCAGATGTACGTGGGAGGTCTAGTTGCCCTGGCCGTCTCCCTTTATTCTCCCAACCCCTTGCTGCCTTTGGCGTCTGGGGCCCTGGCAGGAGGGTTAGTGGGGCTCGTAATAGGGGCTTTAAGGGCTTATAGAGAAGTAAATGAGGTGATAACTGCCATAATGATGAACTGGACCTTTTACTACCTCTCCATCTACCTGATAACCACGTACCTCTACAATCCCTTAGCTCCTTACAGGTCTGTCTCAGTTCCTGAAGGCTCTAGGCTGTCTACAATAGACCTGAGCGGGGTTAAGCTTCACGTTTCCTTTCTAGTGTCCATAGCCCTGGCCTTAGTGGCCTACTTCCTAGTCTATCACACTAAGCTAGGATATGAGATCAGGGTCTCAGGGCTTTCCAGGAGGTCAGCTGTTTATGCGGGCATAAACCCGAGGAGGACTTTCACCCTATCAATGGCCCTGGGAGGTGTGTTCGGCGGGTTCAGCGGGGCCCTTAACGTTATAGGTTTCACGTACTACATGGATCAGCTCCTAACCTCCATGTATGGGATGGGGTTTGACGGCATAGGCGTGGCGCTCATGGGGAGAAACAACCCGATCGGGATAATCCTCTCGTCCATATTCTTCTCCATGTTGTTGCTAGGCGGTCAGAGAATGCAAGTCTCGATGAACGTTCCCAAAGAGCTCACAGACGCTCTTAGCGGGGTTATAATAATATCGTTGGCGATGCCCTACGCCTATAGGATGCTGATAAGCTACTTAAGGGTGAGGAAGGTTGGTAGAGGTGCTGAGTGAGGTTGCCGACCTGATAGCGGGCTCTATACCTCCCATGATACCTCTGGTTCTAGCGGGAGTTGGGGAGATAATAGCGGAGAGGTCTGGGGTGGTGAACATAGGCATAGAGGGGACGATGTTGCTGTCAGCCCTGACTTCAGGGGTCACTGCTTACTACACAGGAAATCTGGCCTTAGCCATTACGGTGGGGCTGGTAACCGGAGCTCTCCTTGGAGCGCTACACGCCCTCCTAGGGGTTCTACTTAGGGGAGATCAGATAGTGATAGGAGTTGGGGTGAACTTATTCGCCTACGGAATGTCCGTCGTAACCCTGGTTTACATGTGGGGCACCTACGGTAACTCCCCTCAGCTACCCACCCTTCCCAAGATATACGTATGCTGTTATCCCATCTCCACCCTGCTGCCAGTTAGCGTCGCGATAAGCCTGCTATCCTGGTACGTCCTGTTCAGGACTAAGTGGGGTCTCATGATAAGGGCCTGTGGGGAGGACCCCAAGGCTGCTGAAGCTATGGGAGTTAACGTGATGAGAGTTAGGTCCATAGCTACGGTAGTTGGGGGGATGCTCGCTGGTTTGGCTGGCTCTCACCTCTCCCTAGATTGGGTGGGCCAGTTTACTAAGGAGATAACCGCTGGAAGGGGGTTCATAGCCCTGGCTAATGTCGTGTTCAGCAAGTGGAACCCTATTAACGCCCTGCTAGGCGGGTTCATTTTCGGGTTCTTTGAATCCTTGGCAATCTACCTTAGCGTGGTCAGCTTAAACCCGTCAATGGCGTACTTGTTCAAGATAGTTCCTTACGTAGCTACCCTAGCCGTGGTGACCGTCTTCATGAGGAAGGCCAAGATACCGCCGGCGCTGGGGAAGCCGTACATTAAGGAATGATGTGCACCTTCACCTGATCCCTTTTTAGGGAGGTCTCGAACGCCTCTTTGACTTCATCCAAGGAGAACTTCGACGTTATCAGAGAGGTTACCTCAACTACTCCAGAAGATATGGCTTCTATGGCCTTGTCAAAGGGGCCGCACCTGCTGCCTACCAGGGAGACCTCCTTGACAACCAGTGAAGTGTAATCCAAACCAACAATCTCGCCGTGAGTGGATTTAGCGGCCACCACTCCCCTGGGCCTAACGTGTTCTAGAGCTAGCTTAGCTCCTTCAGGGCTTCCTGTGGCCTCTATCACGTAATCGAATCCAGCTCCTTCCGGTGTTTCCTTTCTCTTGTAGCTATCTAGCTCCTCTAACGGAACGAATCGGGCGTATCTAGAGGCCATCTCCCTCTTAGGCGAATCTCCCCTAGCGGTTATCACCACGTCACCAGGTTTGAACGTCCTAACGTATTGAGCGGTCAGCAAGGCTATGGTCCCGGCTCCCAGAATCAGGAAATTGGAGCCCTCTTCAGGGGGAGCCATCACAAAGGTCTCTATAACGGCGGCCAGTGGTTCCACGAAGCTTGCCTCCTCCGGAGGTAAATCCACCGGGTGAACCAGCTTTAAGGGGACGCTGAGCAGTTCTGCCATCCCCCCGTCGGTGGATATGCCTATTGCCTTCCTGTATGGGCAATGGGTCTCCATCCCTCGCCTGCAGTACCAGCACTTTCCGCAAGAGATGTTTATCTCCGTGGTCACCCTCTTGCCTATAAGCCCTTCAACTGGGGCCGAGACGACCTTTCCGGAGATCTCGTGACCTGGGATCAGGGGCCTCTTCTTCAGCCTGTAGGTTCCCCTGTAGAGCGACTTGTCTGTGCCGCATATGCCCACCTCCTCAACCTCAATTAGCACCTCTCCACTGGGTTCGGGAACCTCCTCAACCCTGATGTCCTTAGGACCGTAAAGTAAGGCCGCCTTCATGGGGATCAAGTTAACCCAAGATTATAAGTTATAAGGGTGGGCGACTGCGGATGAGGTTGTTCGGGACCTCCGGGATAAGGGGGACTCTGGATAGGCTAACTCCCGAGCTGGCGCTGAGGTTGGGCATGGCCTTCTCAACCTTCGCGAGGGGAACAGTGGGGGTTGGTAGGGACACCAGGCTTGGAAGCGAGCTACTCTCCTTGGCTTTAATGTCTGGGATAATGTACACGGGAAACGACGTAATTTACTATGGGATCACTTCAACCCCATCGGCGCTCCACGCGTCCAAGTCGCTCGGGCTGAAGGGCTCAGCGGTGGTGACGGGTTCTCACACGCCCCCAGAAATACACGGCATTCTGCTCTTTGAAGAGGATACCTCAGAGCTCCACGGGGAGCATGAGGCCCTTGTGGAGAGGATATTGTCCGAGGGGAGTTCTCGAGGGGCCTCATGGAGGGACGTAGGTAAATTGTCAGAGGAAGATCCTGATAGGCACTACCTAGAGGACCTGTTAGAGGTTGAGATCGAGCCTAGAAAGCTTAAAGTGGTGGCTGACGGTGGCCATTCCCCCATTGTAAGGGCGTTAAAGGGTGTCTTTGACGCCCTCGAGTTCGACTACGTGGTGTACAACGAGGAGCTCGATGGAACCTTCCCTAAAAGGGCACCCGAGCCAGATGAAAATAGCCTGGCCAGGCTGAGAGCTAAGGTAAGAGATGAGGGAGCTGATCTAGGGATTTCCTTTGATGGGGATGGCGACAGGGCGATCTTTGTGGATGAAAGGGGGGAAGTCATACCCCCAGATTACTTGGGCACTTTGTTGGCCATGGAATACGGTAAGCCAGGGGATGTGGTGATCTGCCCCATAAACACTTCTAGAGTGGTTACCCTGCTGGCGGAGAGGGGTATTCGCGTTGTATACACTAGGATAGGACCTCCGGCCATAGTAGATGCCCTTCTGAAAGAAGGTGGATTCTTAGGTTTTGAGGAGAGCGGCAAGTACATATGGCCGGACAACCTACTCTATGGGGATCCACTGTACACGTTAATTAAACTAGTTAACCTAGCCAAGAGGCCGTCCGGCCTATTCGAGAAGTTCCCCAAATACTTCAGGAAGAAGAGAGGCTACTACTGCCCAGATAAGGTGAAGGGGGAAGTGTTGAAGAGGGTTATGGAGTTAACAAGCCAACTTGACGGGAGCTTTTCTCATATAGACGGCGTGAGGGTTGATTTTCAAGAGGGGTGGTTCTTAATCCGACCCTCAGGTACTGAGCCCCTGTTCAGGCTGTACGTGGAAGCGGAAACTCCTCACGCACTTAAGAGGCTATTTGAGTTGGGGGAGTCGTTACTGAAGGAGGCTCTAAAAGTTGAAGGGGGTGCTAGTCCCTAGGACGTCAGCCCCTGCCTCTATCAGCTTCTTGGCCGTCTTCGAGTCCCTGATTCCTCCGGAGGCCTTTATCAGGAAGTCTCCCTTGGATATTTTCCTTAACTTCCTCACGTCTTCCGGAGTTACAGGCCTGTAAAGGCCTGTAGAGGTCTTCAGGAAGCTGACACCAGATCCCCTAAGCTCCTCCACGAGCCTTGAGAGCTCATCCTCGGTCAGCAAGGGGACCTCCACTATGGCCTTGACGGTTCCCGGAAAGGCCGAAGTTATGCTTAGAGCTTCCTGCCTGGCATAGCCAGGAAAACTCTTGAAGGCCGCTATGTTAACTACGTAATCTATCTCGTCTAACCTGAGCTCCTTGCATAGGAGGGCCTCCTTCACCTTAACATTTACTGGGGAGACGCCATAGGGGAAGTCCACGACCCCTACCTTTTTCACCCTCAGGTCTAGGCCTTGCATATAGAGATAAAAGAAGGGGTAGGTGGCTAGGGCCCTAAACCTACCTGCATCGACCTTCAGCGCGAAGTCAATTACCTCCTGAACGCTAGCTGAGCTCTTGAGTATAGTGGCGTCTATCCTGTCCCTCAACCGGTCCACCACCTGCCTGCAGGGTAAACGGGCTCCTTTTGGGCCACCTTCTCCGGGTAGACTATCACCTTCTTACCGTCCTGCCACTGGACTATCAACATCTCGTGGGTCACCTGCATACCAGTTGCCGGGTCTATCTTGAGCCTTCCGAAGAACGTTAGAATGTCGAGCTTGTTGAAGGCGTCTCTTACAGCCTTCTGATCAAGGCTGTTAGCCTCTTCTATGGCCCTCACTAGATATAGGACCGCTGCAGCTGCTTCAGCGGCTTGATAAGTGGGCTCCTCTCCCCTAGTTAGGTTCTTGTACATGTGGACGAACTCTTCTATAGGAGGTCCGTACCATTCAACGCCTATCTTCGTGGCCAATATTGGGTTGTAGTTGGCTGAAGGCTCCCATTGAGTTGGAGCCATCACGTAATTGGCAGCCTCACCTAACCTATCGTAAAATTCGGGGAACACGGGAGCTATCAGTATTCCTAAGGCCTTAAGCCTCCATCCCTTCTTCCAAGCCGTCTCAACCAAGTAGGAGCTGTCTTCAAAGTGCCCCCCTCCTATCAACACGGTAGCCCCAGAGTTCATCGCCTCCTCCACGAGTTTCGGTATATCTTCTAGACTTCTGTAAGCTTTATCATAAACTATCTCTATCTTCTTACCGTACATGTTATGATACTTCACCTGAGATCGGACACCTCCAGCTACTGAAAGCGAGAACGGAGATTCCTCATATATGAGTGCTATTTTGGCGTTTGGGTCCTTCTCAGCGATTAGGTCTACTACTCCCTTCATGTAGAAGCTGGCAGGGGTTATCACCTGAACAGCGTACTTGTATCCCATCCTTATCAACATGTCGCTGGCTCCCCCGTGAATCATCATTATCTTGTCCTTTACGGCTTTCAAGGCCGCTACGGTCAGCTTACTGGTGTAGGGGCCTAAGAAGAAGTCCACCTTGTAATTCTCCTGAAGCTCCCTGTACAATCTGGTGGTCTCCTCAGGAGAGCTCTTGGAGTCGAAGTAGACCAGCTTTAACTTGTAGAGCCTTCCTCCAATATTAAGTCCGCCCTTGTGTACGTTTACCCATTCTATCATGGTCTGAATTCCGTTGAGAGCGTTAAGCCCCTCTATCGAGTACTTCCCAGTCAAGGGCAGTACTGTACCCACGACTATGTACTCCGTCTTCTTAGGAGCTAGTATCTCTGATTTTAACGTGTTCTCCGAGGTAAATGTTATGAAAACGAAAAGGGCTACGCCCACTAAGACTAACAGGGTTAGCAACAGTAGGGCCTTAACTCTACCTATCACAGCAAACTACCCCCTCGCTTATTAGGGAATCTACGAGATCATCTGGGTAACCCAGTTCCTTTAATATCTCCCTTGCGCTACTACCTAAGGTCGGGGGAGCCGACTTGGGCTTCAGCCTACGGCCGTCAAATAAGGCAGGAAACAGTATCTGCTTGACTTTATCCAGGGACTCGTGGTCTAACTCAACTACTATGCGAGAGGACTTGATATGGGGGTCTTCAAACACCTCATTAAGTTCGTAAACGGGCCCATAGGGGACGCCGTACTCCTCAAATATCTTCATCCACTCTTCTCTTGTCTTTCCCTTCATGATCTCCTCTAGGATTGGGATTAACAGGTCTCTATTCCTCACCCTGTCCGGATTCGTCCTGAACCTTTCATCTTCTATCAGATCCTCTCTGCCGATGGCCCTACAGAAGTTCGACCAGAACTTCTCGTTAGTCACCGCCACTATCAGCCACTTCCCATCCTTGCACAGGAAGGCCTGATAAGGCACTATTGATGGATGGGCTGAGCCCAGCCTTGGCGGAACCCTGCCGGTCATCAGGTAAATCATGGGGATATAGCTCATCCCGAATATCGAGCTGTCATATAAAGAGACCTCTATTCTCTTCCCCTTGCCCGTCTTCTCCCTTTCTATCAAAGCTCCTAATATTGAGATTGCAGCTATTAACCCTGAGATTATGTCGAACAATGCGAAAGAGACCCTAACAGGTGGTCTGCCCTCTTCACCGGTAGTTGCCATCAGGCCGCTCATGGCTTGCAGTATTATGTCGTAGGCTGGCCTTTGAGAGTAGGGGCTGCTGTCTCCGAACCCCCTGATGCTACAATAGATGAGTTTGGGGTTTATCTCCTTCAGAGTTTCGTAATCTATTCCCAAGGACTTAGCGACACCGGCCCTGAAGTTCTCTACAACTACATCAGCTTCTCTAACCAGCTTGTGAACTATCTCCCTGCCCCTCTCATCCTTCAGGTTTATCACTATGCTCCTCTTGTTCCTGTTTATACTCATGAAGTAAGCGCTCTCCCCATTGACTATGGGGCTCCATTGACGGGTCTCATCTCCTCTTGGGGGCTCTACCTTTATGACGTCGGCCCCCAACTCCCCCAGAATCATGGTTACAAAGGGACCGGCTAGAACGCGAGAAAAATCGAGGATTTTGATCCCTTCTATCACTGGGATCGCCTCTACATACCCAGGTAGGCCTTCTTTATTTTATCACTTGCCTCCAACTCATCCCGGCTTCCCTCCAGGGTTATCCTACCTTGTTCAATCACGTAACCATAGTCAGCTATCTGTAAGGACATGTGGACGTTCTGCTCCACCAGCAACACGGTTAACTTCTCCTCCTCTTTAAGCTTCCTTATGACGTTCATTATCTCCGCCACTAGCTTTGGAGCAAGGCCTAAGCTAGGCTCGTCCAGCAGTAAAACGGATGGAACCGACATCAAGGCCCTTCCAATGGCGAGCATCTGCTGCTCCCCTCCACTCAGGGTACCGGCTAGCTGGTTCTTCCTCTCCTTGAGCCTTGGGAACAACGAGTAAACTAGCTCTAAACTCTCGTCGAACTTCTCTCTGGCTCTCTTAGTGTACGCGCCGAGCTCCAGGTTCTCGTAGACCGTCAGCTCTGGCCACAGCCTTCTGCCTTCAGGGACCATGACGACGCCCATGGCAACCCTCTTGTGGGTTGGGACCCTGGATATGTCCTCCCCTTTGAACAGGACCGACCCTTTCCATGGGAACAGAAGCCCGGTTATGACCCTCAGAGTAGTCGTCTTCCCAGCTCCGTTGCTGCCGAGCAGTACTGTTATTTTGCCCTCTTCAACGGATAGGTCTATACCCCACAGGACCTGGGTCTCGCCATACCCCGTTTCAACCGAGTTCAGCTCCAACACCTTCATTTGGTCACCCTCCTCTTAACGAACTTAAGGGCTAACTCGGGCTCGCCTAAGTAGGCCGTTATGACCTCGGGATTATTGGCTATCTCCTCAGGGATTCCCTCGGCTATCTTCCTACCATAATGCAGCACCACTATCCTGTCGGATATGTTCATGACGGCGTGCATCACGTGTTCTATCATTATGACGGAGAGGTTCCTCTCATCCTTCACCTTCCTTATTATCTCAAGGCTCTCCTCTATTTCCTTCGGATTAAGGCCAGCGAGCACCTCATCTAGTAACAGAAGATCTGGTTCGGCGGAGAGGGCCCTAGCTAGCTCGAGCATCTTCTTCTGATGTAAATTGAGCTTAGCCGCAAACTCGTCCGAGAAGGCGTCGAGGCCTACCAGCTTCAGGGAATCCATGGCTATTTCTCTAGCCTCTTCCATGGCGACTTGCCTCGCCCTCTTACCGAAGAGCGCCCCCACCATGGCGTTCTCTAGGACGGTCATGTCGTTGAACGGCTTCACTATCTGGTGAGTCTTAGCTATCCCCTTCCTAGTTATCTCGTGAGGGGGCTTACCTGTTATGTCCTCACCTTTAAAGATGACCTTGCCCTCATCGGGCTTGTAGACTCCAGTTATCACGTTGAAGAGCGTTGTCTTGCCTGCCCCGTTGGGGCCTATCAGCCCCAATATCTCCCCCCTCTTGAGCTGAAAAGACACCCTGCTGTTGGCAACCAAACCGCCGAACCTCTTAGTGACGTTGTCAACGATGAGTATTACGTCTGAACTTGACATGGGCTCACCCCCATTACTCCAATATGTCCCTCAACCTAACGTTTCCAATCTTGTACCTCCTCAAGATCCCTATGAGCCCCTCTGGGAAGAACAGCACCATTATAGCCACTATCACCCCTAATATGATCAGGTTAACTCCTGGGTAGTGTACCAAGAGGAGGTCGTACAGCTCGTAGTATATTAAGGAGCCTATTATAGGGCCTAGAACAGTCCCTAGGCCACCTATTACTATCATGACTATCATGTCTATCGAGTGGTTCAGGCCGAATAGGGTCTCGTCCACCCCTCCTCCATTCAGGGAGAAGAGAGCGCCTATCATGCCTGTGAAGAATGCTGCCAGCGAGAAGGCCAGTATCTTAAACAATGTGGTCGGGACTCCCAGGACTTCTGCCGCGTCCTCATCCTCCTTTATGGCAGTGAGGCCCATACCAAACGGGGATTTTCTGATGTAGTAATTGACTGCTATCAAGACTACTGTAGCTATGAAGAAAGCGTTGAATATGGTCTCCTTGTCCACTATCCTGTCAGCGGGAAGGATCACCTGACCGCCGAAGAACTGATCCGGGTTAAGCTCGGGAACTATGGCCTTCATCAGGTATAGGATCGTGAAGTCCAGCCCTATGGTGGCTATGGCGAAGAAGGCCCCTCTAAGCCTTAAAACGGCCGCTCCTACAGTTGCTGCTAAGGCAGCAGCTGCTAGACCTGCAATCACCGATACCAGTAAGGCTCCTATGCCAAACCCGGCCCTCTGTAGCTGATTAAGTGGCTCGAGAAAGTAGACCAGCAATATGTACACATACCCCCCTAAGCCCAAGAACACGGCGTGGCCGAAGCTCACGTATCCTGCAAAGCCCATTATTATGTTGAGCGACAGGGCAATTCCCATGAAGTACATTATGGTCATCAAGGTGTCTAGCGTCGTGAGGTGAAGTACCCTGGCCACAAGTATGGCCACGATGATGGCTATTATAATACCCAGGGTGACGCTCCTAAACTCCTTAAGCATTATCTCTTCCTCCCAAACAGCCCCTCGGGCTTTACAAGCAGTATGACTATCAGTATAACGAACACCACAGCTAGAGCTACGGGATCGCTCATCTTAGCGTTGTAAAAGGTGACGATCCCCTTGGACAATCCATAAACTAGCCCTATTATAAGCCCCCCTATGAGAGCCCCTATAACGCTTCCTAAACCCCCTAGCACTACTATGACGAAGCTTAGCGGGGCGTACTTGTGAGCTATATCAGGAGTTACAGCAGATTCGTAGAGGAGCACCATAAAACCTGAGAAGGTAGTTAAACCTATCCCCAGAACGGCCGTCAACATCTTTATCTTAACGGGGTCGATTCCCACCAGGGAAGCGGCTTGAGCATCTTGCATCACAGCCCTTATCGACTTGCCTAGTATAGTCCTCTCCAAGAATAGGTAGACGACAACTATGGACACTATCGACAGCACATCAGCGAGCAACACGTTGGTCCTGACGGTCATGGCCCCTAACTTTATGTTTGAAATCCCGATATTCCAGAGGCCAAACCCCCTAGGCTCATCGCCGAATATGAAGTAGTAGAAGTTCATCAGGGCTATGCTCAGAGAGAACATCGCTAACAGAGTGGACATCTCAATTTTCAGAGTGATTTTCTCCACCTTACCCACCAGCTTGTGAAGTAAGGCCCAGTACACCAGAAAGCCGGCGAACAACCCTAGCAGTAAAGCTACAATGGCTCCTGCGAACGGGTTATATACCATGGCGAATATTATGACTGCTACATAGGATCCAAGTATTATCATCTCTCCTTGAGCCAAGTTAACCACTTTCATAACGCCCCAGAGTAAAGTAAGGCCGACAGCTGCGAATCCCAGAATTGCACCCCAGAAGAGCCCATAGATTGAACTAATAATTAGTAAGGAGATATCCAAGAGATCACCCCCGAATTAATAAAAAAGTGGGTGTAGGTGAGTTACCTCTCGTACCAGTTCTTGGCCGGGTATATGGGCTCGGCCTCTGCGGCGCTGGCTGGATATACTATCTTCTTCTCACCGGCTTGCCACTGAACCACAACCATGGAGTGCCCTATCTGGAGGCCCGTCTTAGGATCTATCTTGAGCCTTCCGAAGAAGGTCAGGATGTCCACCTTGTTGAAAGCCTCCCTTACTGCTTTAGAATCTATGCTGCCGGCCACCTCTATAGCCTTAGCCAAGTGTAACACGGCAGCGGCTGCCTCGGCCGCGTGGTAATTGGGCTCCTGCCCGCCGCTGACCTCCTTGTATATCCTGATGAACTCCTCGTTAGTGGGACCGCACCACTCTATCCCTAGCTTCTTAGCCACTTCAGGGGTGTACTTCACGGTGGGCTCCCACTGGGATGGATACATAACTCCATTAGTGGCATCACCAAGTTGTTCCTTGAACTCAGGTAGTGCAGGGGCTACCAGTATGCCTATGGCCTTAAGCTTCCACCCAAGCTCCCATGCCTGCTGTACCAAAGCTACTCCATCCACGAAGTGTCCGCCTCCTATGAGCACGTCAGCTCCAGCAGCCATTGCCTCATTTATTATAGACCCGAACTCGGTAGCTGCCTTCTCATAGGGTTTCTCATATACTATCTGGAGGCCCTTCTTCTGAGCCTCCTCCTTAGCTCCCTTAGCTACGGTAGCAGCGAAGGCAGTGTTCTCATAAATTAGGGCTATTTTAGCATTCGGGTCCTTCTCGGCTATGAGGTCCACCACACTCTTTAGATAGGTGGAGGCTGGGCTCAAGGTCTGCACCACATACTTATACCCTTGCTGGAAGATGGAATCGCTAGCTCCCCCATGGCTTACCATAACTATCTTGTTCTGTTCAGCTATGGGGGCCGCTGCCTTAGTCAATCCAGATGAGTAGGGGGCTATCAAGAAATTAACCTTATCCTCCTTGATTAGCTTGCTATAAAGTTCGGGAACCCTCTGGGAACTGGATTCGTCATCATAATACTTGATCTCTATGAAGTACTTCTTTCCTCCTACGTTGAGTCCACCCTTCTTCTCGTTTATCCACTTGACCATGGCCTGGATTCCGTATAGAGCCCTCTGTCCCTGATGGGTGTACTTACCCTTCAGGGAGGTGGTGAATCCTATCACGATCTTGTCTATGGGCTTCTCTACTTTCGTGGTGGTTTTGGTTTTCGGGGTAGTGACTGGTTTAGGCGTGGTTGCTGGAGGGGCTGTCTTAGTCTCTGTAGGGGTGGGGCCCTGCATCATTAGCAGGGCGGCGGCAACAACTAAAATGACTACGACTATGACACCGATAGTAACGCCTTTCGAAACGCCTCTTCTCATACTTAGACCTCCCAGTGATTTGGAAAAATAAAGGTCATACCTGGACACTAGAGAATTAATCAGGGGGTTATTTATAAACACTTCCCAGCAACAGGATTAGTCTATGTTCCTTTATTCGACGAGATGACACGTAAGAGATGTTATTATACGAAGAATAAATATGTATTGAACGAACAAGTTGCTTACCACCCTTACCTACATTATCTTGGCCAGGAGAGGTCGGATTGCTAAGATTCAATTGTAGTACAGAGATCTCGACGAGTTTGGTTAGAAGATACGTTCAAATTAAGTAATTTTACATTTCCTCCGTTTTCTTATAACCTATATATTTTTGTTTAGCGCCTACTTACTCTAATTAATTTTCATTATTCTGATTTATTTACCAAAATAATCAACGTTTAACCCGGTTTTATTATAATAAGAATTGTAATATGACGAATTTATACGTTATATATTTAAATTATTTACCGTTTTAACAGAAATATTATTTAAATTAATCTGGATTATCTAGAAATTATTGCTGATTTTGACCTAGCATACTTGTGGAGTTTTGGAGCTCGTGTAACAGGCTGTGTTCAGCTGGATACGCGGAAGGGGTCCTGTCAAGTGCTGCAACTAATATCTCCCGTAAAAATAATGATTGTCTGTATTATGGAATTATTCTTAATTAACTCACATAAAATCAGTTATTTTTGCAATTAAACCGATTACTTCTTTTAATATTCTGGATTGTGTGACCTTAAAGTCATACTTTAGATGGGCCTCTATCGCTCTTACGAGATCTTCAACCCTATCGAATTTCCTAGGCTCGCCCCTCAAGGCCAGTCTGACCCCTTCTCTAACCTGCCAGACCCCAACTGGAGAGAAGTATTCTGGACCTACCTCTCTTATAGCTAGTACCCTGGCCTGTCTCCTCATGTGGTAGAGCTTCTCAAAGCAAGCTACCCTCATGGCGTAATGGCCCCCGTCCATGTAAGATAGCCCCCTGCTGCCCTCTTCATTTCTCATAACTACGGGTTTATCCCCAGTCCACAACCCCATGGGAAGCCATATCTCAAAAATCTCCAGGTCCAGAGATCCGGGAAACATCGCTACTAAGTACTTATTTCCCTCATAATATGATGAGAAGAGCAAGTAGTCCCCGCCGTACTCAGGCATTTCCTTGAGCCTCCCCTTAAGCCAGTTTCCCACCATAGAGTCCGTTGCCGTTATGGCCCACCTAGTAGGAACCAATCTCCTGTTAACCCTGACGCCAAGGGAACCTAAGGAAAGGGCCCTGTGTATCATGTATACGTCTATGCCTGACGAATAAAGCTCCACCACGGCCTGTTCTGTCTTGACGTCTTTATCATACACCAGGTACTCCAGCTTAGCAGGAACCCTAGGCTCCCCTTCCACGGACAATTTCTCGGCTAGGGCCCTAGGGCCTATTGGAGCAAGTATGCCGTCAAAGCTCACCTTGGGAGATATCGGCTTTAGGAACCTGGCTTCTACCCCTACGGGCCTCAAGCTTAAGGCTGCCCACCTCACCTCCTCCAACCTAGGATCGTCTACCCGCCTTACGTTCAGTTTGAAGCCAGCGTTAACCCTCGAAGACATTCCCTCGACCACTTTCGTTAGGGGCGTTCTTATCCACCTTTTAGGATCCTCTGGGAACTGAAGCTCGCCTGGCTCGATCATGGGTCCCATCCACACTAAGGGATAGCCGTGCTCACCTGTCAAGACTGAAGGTGGCGTGTCCCCGTGGACGTAGTCCGTTCTCTTAATCCTCTTATGACCGGCTATCCTCTCCAGTATTGGGCACTTGCTAAGCCCGCAGAGCATCTTTACTCCTTTACACTTAACGCACAGGTCGGGGCTTATCCTCTTGGGCAAGTCACCTTCCTCTTACTTGAACCTCCTCCTCAATCATATTCTTTATGGCCAGTTGGAACCTCCTGAGGGCGGCCATCTTGTCCTCCATGAATATAAGGTCGCTCAGCCCCTCTAACACTATGTTATGAGCGAAGGGAGTCGGGACTGGGATCTCTCCTACGTCCACGACCCTTATCTCGCCGCTAGCTATTTTTCCTACCACCTCCTTGGCGTGCTCTATGTCCATGTAATCCTCCATTATTTCGCGGTAGGCCTCCTTAAGTAGGGGGAAGTTCACTATCTCCTGAACCACCTTGAGCAGCTTTTGGGCGCTCAGCTGTTGTTTATTCACGCTTATCTCGTATCCCTTATAATTTCTTAAGATCATTAGTCCTCTAGCTGCTACATGTCTAAATCTCCTCCTCAATATCTCCGTCTTGTCTAAGGCCTTCTTCAGCAACTCCTCTAGGTCCTCTCCCACGAGGGCCCCTATGTTGATCTTTGGCTTCACCCCTCTCGGGTATATTATGGCGAAACCCGTATCCTTTACAGCGATTCCCAGGTTCCTCCTGACCTTAAGGCCTGCCAGATAAGCTAAGGCCCTGGAAAGGGCGTCGTTAGTCCTCCTTCCGAAGAGGGAGTGCGTCACCTGATGCCTCCTTCCGTCCTCATCCACGTAAGTTTCAACCAATATCACCTTATCTGAGGGCATGTCCTCAACCGATAGCCCCAAATGCTTAAGGTACAGGTATTGATCCACCAAGTAATTGTATATTGCCTTAGCAGCCTGCTCGTTGGCGTTGCTCATTTCCCTTATGCTTTCAACTATTTCGTCGGCGGGAACCCCTTCGTCTATCCTCCTGAAGACCCACCCCCTGAACTCGGCTATTCTTACTGCTAAGTCGTAGCTTAAAGGAAGCATCTCGGAGAACCAAGCTGGTACTGTTGGCTTCTGATCGAAAGCAGGCCTAACTTTGACCCTCAACCCCCTGGCGGAGATGAACTCGTAAACCTTACCTCCCAACACGAACCTGTCACCTGGAACCAGTCTCTCCAGGAACTCCTCCTCCAAGTTCCCGACGTACTTCCCATCGGTCGTGTACACCTTAACGCTGACCTCGTCGGGTATGGTACCTATGTTAGATGCGTAGATGACCCTAGCGTACTTCCCCCTCCTCCCGAACGTGCCCTCCTCGGGGTCGTACCATATCTTCCCGTACACCTTCCTGCTCTCGAGCTGAGTGAACTCACCCGACAGGTACCTCAAAACCGACTCGAACTCTTCCCAGGTGAGGTCCTTGTAGGGATAGGCCGATCTAACCAGCTCAAAGGCCTCCTTAGCGTCCCACTTCTGCTCCACGGCCATACCAACTATGTGCTGGGCCAGCACGTCTAGAGCCTTTTTGGGCATGTGTACCCTGTCCAGCCTCCCTCTGAGGGCTTCCCTAACCATAACAGCCACCTCTAAGGCGTCGTCCCTGTCCACCACTACGAACCTACCCCTACTCACCTCGTGAAGCTTGTGGCCAGCCCTGCCTATCCTTTGGAGGGCCCTGGTTATGGACTTGGGGCTTCCTATCTGCACCACCATGTCTATGTACCCTATGTCTATCCCCAACTCCAAGCTTGTGGAGCTCACTATCGCCCTCAGATCACCCCTCTTCAGCTTGTCCTCAACCTCCTTTCTCACATATCTGGATAGAGAGCTGTGATGTGCTGCTATCTTCTCATCGACGTTTTCAACTCCGTCCAGATACTTCTTCAGGTGGAAGACAACCTTTTCAGTGCCGCTCCTCGTGTTAGTGAATATGAGTGTGGTCCTATTCTCCTTGACCAGATCTGCAATCAGCTTGTACATCCTCTCTGAGGTTACCTCTGGTGGTGTATTTACCAGATCCTCCACAGGCGAGAGAACGGCTAAATCTATCGCTTTGGCCCAACTGGTTTCCACTATGAGGCAGTCCCTCGGCTTTCCGTTCTCGTAACCCACTAGGAACTTGGCCACTTCTTCAAGCGGGTTTATAGTGGCTGAGAGCCCGATCCTGGTGAACTTCTGATACGCTAGGTGCTGAAGCCTCTCTAGGCTGAGCGAGAGGTGAACTCCCCTCTTATTCTCCACCAGACTGTGTATCTCATCCACTATTACCCATCTAACCGTCCTAAGTTTCTCCCTGAACTTAGGGGCAGTTAGAATTATGCCCAGGGTCTCGGGGGTTGTTATGAGAATGTGGGGTGGCTTTCTAAGCTGCTTAGCCCTCTCGCTGGTGGGAGTATCCCCAGTTCTCACAGCATGCCTTATCTTCGGGAGGTCGGGAGACATCTCCTTTATTTCCGACAGGGGAACTTCCAGGTTTTTGTATATGTCGTTGTTCAAGGCCCTGAGAGGGGATACGTAGACAGCGTACACGGAATCCTCTAGCTCCCCCCTGTCAGCCATCTCTAGAAGCCTGCTTATTATGCTGAGGAAGGCCGTCAAAGTCTTCCCAGTGCCCGTAGGGCTGGTGACCAGGACGTTCCTGCCCTTGGATATGGGAACCACTGCATACCTCTGGGGAGGGCTTAACGATTTGAACTTGGAGCTAAACCACTTCGCCACCGCCGGATGTAGGACCTGTAGCACCTCTTCCATGCTGTACTCTCTTCTAGCCCTCCTTATCATCTAAACCACCCAGTATAGTGAAGGTCCCATCGGGCTGGTGGTGGAAGTACACAGCTTGTGGGTAAATCTTCCTGAGGACCAGCAGGGTATCTAGGTCGTCATCGTGGTACTCAGAGAACTTACAGTCTATCTTCTTAACTAAGTTAGGCTTCAGCACATAGTCCTTGTCCATATTATCGTTGGGCCTCATTAAGAGCTCGTCGAACGGTATTCCAGCAGACCTAAGCTGTATTTCGGTGGGAACCCTGACCAGCTCATACCTTCCGGTTATGAGCACCACCTTCAGCCCTCTAAGCTTGGCCTCTAGGACCATCTCTACAGCCCTAGGTATGGGCCTATCCAGATGGAATAGGGAAGGGTCCATGTAATCCAGCCAGAACCTCTTCCTCAGGCTTAATGGTACCTCTGAAGGCGAGGTGACCCCGTACTTCCTTAACACAAGGTAAAACCTCCTTCTGCTGTCGAACAAGGTGTTGTCTATGTCAAAAATTGCGCACTTCATTAAACCACCCCGGCCGCTCTCCTAACCAGATTAAGCGGACCGAGCTCTTCTACCAGATCAAGCTCGTGATCAGCCACCAGCACTTGTATCTTAGATGGATCAATGGACCTCAACACCGGAGAGAGAAAACCCCCATAAGATTGTAGGACGTCAGTCCCGGGGGCCAGCGGAGAGAGGGCGGGGAGCACCAGGAGTTCCCTATCCATGAATTTAGTCCTTAAGAAGGCTTTCATCTTATGCCCGGCTCCCAGTTCATCCCTTAACGCTATGGCAGGGTGTTCATGCCCCATTACTATTAGATCAACGTCATCAGGGGGTATGAATGGCTTGTGCCCGTGAACGAACATGAGATTTCCTTCTACCAGGTGAGGGTCCCTAATCTCTATACCCACCTTCCTTAGTATTGGTATCAGGAAGTTATCGTGATTGCCCCTTACAACCTCTAGCTCAACTCCTAGATCCCTTAAGATCCTTATAAGGTCCAAGACCTCCCTCCACTCCTGATTAAGGGCTGTCCCGAACTCGTGTTTGACGTCCCCCACGATTATAACCTTCTCCGGAGAGAACCTCCCTATAGCGTTCAGCATGGCCTTCTTTATCCTAGGGTATTGCTCGTAGGGGAGCTCAATCCCCCTCTCCCTGAGCGCGTCTTCGTATCCCAAGTGCAGGTCAGCCACAGCCAGCAGACCGTCCAAGTAAACTCCATAGGGGAAGAGCTTCATCTCTTCACTACTCCCCGGCCATAGTTGGGTGACGCGTTTTTAAGGGTGAACGGCCTTTTTTATTTGACCGCTCCCTTAAAGGTGGGAATGCCTGTCAAGGGAATTAAGTACTTTCCTTACAAGCCCAGGCCATACCAGAAAGAGGTCATCGAGGCCGTAGAGGAGGTAGCTTCGGAAGGAGGCTTCTTCTGCCTTCAAGCCCCCACCGGATTTGGGAAGACTCCTGTAGTCCTGTCGGCTACGCTTCCATCTATGTTGGACGGGCACAACTTAATCTGGGCGGTGAGAACGGGTAACGAGACTGACAGACCTGTTGAGGAGCTGAAAATAATTGTTCGGAAGAAAGGGTTGAGCCTCTTCGGCCTATCCTTCAGGGGAAAGAAGGATATGTGCCTCTTAGCCAGGGATAGAGGAGTTAAGGGTTACGAAGCCGTTACCACCTTCTGTAGGCTAAACAGAAAGGAGTGCCCCTACTACAGGAGGCTAAATGAAGGCCGCACCCCAATACCGAGCGAGCCCATGACCTTTACTGAGGTGTTGGCTCTAGCTGAGTCCCTGAGGGTGTGTCCCTATTTCCTCCAGCTTGACCTGCTGCTGTGGGCTTCTATGGTGTCCCTAAGCTATAACTACATATTGACTGACCTGGGCTGGGTGATCCGGAGGGTATTGTCTTTCAAGGACTCTATCCTCGTCGTAGACGAGGCCCACAACATAATATCAGCGGCCATGGACCTTAACAGTAAGTCAATAACCATTAGAACCGTTGAGAGGGCTATAAATGAGGCTATAAAATT
The DNA here is from genome assembly GCA_027491435.1 of Thermoproteota archaeon. Taxonomy (GTDB): domain Archaea; phylum Korarchaeota; class Korarchaeia; order Korarchaeales; family Korarchaeaceae; genus Korarchaeum. Next base: position 139,214 of record JAOZFG010000004.1, on the reverse strand, counting down.
TGGGAGGAGAAGTTTGGTTGAAAAGCTCAAGAAATTAATGGAGTTCATGAAGGAGAACGCGGTCAACGTTGATGGGACCTTCGACTTCCACAAGATGGTGCTCTACTCAGGGATAGAGGAGTCTGACCTGCTCAAGCTGAACAGGTTGGCTCAGACTGTCTACAGGGATCAGATGAAGAGGGGGAAGGAGCCTAGATCCTACGCTAACTCAGTATACGAGTTCCTCAAGGTGGCTAAGAAGAAGGAAGGGATTGACGGCGTGGCATATGTGTACTCCAAGGAAGATAGCATCAGGTACGAGGTCTGGGACATGAGGTCTGCTGAAATACTGAAGGACATATGGAAGAACTTCCACGCCGTAATTTTCATGTCGGGAACTCTCGAGCCGATCGAGGGGTTCGCCGAAACTGTTGGATTGGAGTCCTGCGAGTCCCTCGTGGTGCCCCAAATTGCCGATCCTGAGAGGGTGAGCACCTACCTGATAAGGGGCGTTTCGACGAGGGGGGAGAGCCTCAGCAACAGGATGGTCAGGAGGTACCTGAGAACCATCGATGAGTTCCTCAAGATAAAGGGGAACGTGGCCATCTTCACCGCCAGCTACAGAGTTCAATCAGAACTCATTGAGGGGATAAGGGAGCTCGCCAGGAAGAGAGGTAAAATTCTGTTCGAGGAGAGGCGGGATATGCCAGGAGATGTCGCCAGGAGAATGCTAGAGGAGTTCAAAAGATTACCTAAAGAGGGCAGAGAAGGCGTGCTCGTCGCTCCGGCAGGCGGCAGGTTCTCAGAGGGCGCTGACTTTCCGGGGGAGGAGCTGGTGGCTGCTTACATGGTGGGCATACCATTTGACAGGTTGACCACCAAGACCGTGCTGTACGTGGAGTATTATCAGAGAATTTACGGAATTAGGAAGGGGAGGTACTTGGCCTACGTGGTTCCAGCTCTGAGGAGAGCTGCCCAGTCGCTTGGCAGGGTTATTAGATCCAGCGAAGACAGGGGAATTTTCGTGTTGGGTGACGAGAGGTACTCCAGGGTCTCCTACTTCAAACTCCTACCGGGATTTATTGGAGAGAACCTGCAGTTTGTTCGCTGGGACGATTTTCAATGTGGGCCGGCCTATTGTTGACCTTAGTTAGGATAACTTCCCCCAGAGAGGACCACCTATCCACAACCTCGTCGCACGGATCGCAGATAGCAGCTACGGCTGGCCCAGTTCCGGAAATGCTCGCCGCCTTAGCTCCCGCCTTTAAGGCCTCATGTATTGGAGTATCATCGTATCCCAGGAGCTTTGAGTAGATTAAGCCGTTTACAGTCATTACTGACCACGGATCCTTGGGAATTAAGCTCGCTAAAGATCTCAAAGTGTTCCTTAAGTGATTATAACTGGAGAGATCTACTGTGGACGTCATCCTGGGCTTCGACCTCTCCGGGAGCAGTATCGCCACACCCAACTCCTTAACTGGAGCCCTGAACAACAATTCATCTCTCCCGTTATCTGTCATAACTAGTCCCCCCAACGCTGAAGCCGCTGCATCATCCATGGCACCGGTAATGGTGACTCCCGCCCTTCTAGAGGCCCTAACAGTGCCCTTTATCACTTCTATCAGCCTAAAATCCGTGTAAAGAGCTAAAGTAGCTAATATTACAGCGTTGGCCACTATGCTACTGCTCTTTAACCCCCACCCCTGAGGCACGCTGGAGTTCACCCTAACTCTGGCGCCCTCAGATTTCGAGATTATGAGGGCTTCCCTCAGGGCTTCAACTGTCAGAGGTGTTTCCGGGTGTACTACAGGCTCCGAGCACTTTTCAGCTTCGGCCTCCACCCATAGGTCTACGCCCAGCGCCGAGCCCAGCAGGGGAACTATGGCATTCAATACCGTTATAGCCCCTCCAACCCTAACCCTAATCAACCTCAACACCCAGGAACTTTAGAGCCGCCCTCATCATGACCCCTTCATCAGGCTTCAGGGAAAGCCAGATCTCCTCTGCACGACTAGCCTGTCTAACAAGCATGTGAACACCTCCTAGAGCTTTACACCCCCTCTTCTTGGCATCTTTAACCAGAGAAGTCTCGGGTGGGTTGTACACCATATCGAAGAGCTTACACCTTGTCCCAGTGGGTATTTCTAAGGGTTTCCCCACCCCCTCGGTCCCTAGGGGTGTAGCGTTTATTATCAGCCCATACTGCCTCCTCTTCAGGATGTGGGGATTCCATTTATCGTGTTTAACTTCTATCCCCAGGGAGCTAGCTAACCTCAAAGATTTCTCAGCTCTTTCCCTGCTCCTAGACATCACGGTCAACTTTTCACAACCCTTCAAGCTCAGGGCCAAGATGGCAGATCTAGCAGCCCCTCCAGCCCCCAGGATTAGGGTCTCCTCCCCTTCATAATCTAAGAGATCTAGGACGTGCAGTACTCCATCGACATCCGTGTTATAGCCCATAGCTTCGTCTTCTAACTTTACGGTGTTAACGGCCCTCAACAGGGACGACCTCTCGTCAACCCAGTCCAGCGCTTTGATTACCTCTTCCTTGAATGGGTTAGTCACGTTACAGCCGCCGGCCCCCAGTTCCTTTAACCCCTCAACTGCTTTAACCACATTTCTAACGCTGAAGGCCAAGTAAACGGCATCCACTCCTAAGAAGGAGAAGGAGGCGTTGTGTATGGCTGGAGACGCTGAATACCTAACTGAGCCCCCTAATAAGCAGTAGAGCCTGGTCTTAGGGGTTATCATCGACACTATCGGGATGGTGACGTTATAGCTCATAAGTGCAGATGGGCCCGTATATCTAGCTTTTATCTGGAGAGTCCTCATAGGGGGAGATGAGGAAGAAGGCCTTCATTCTGGTGGAAGGTACCCCGGACGAAGTTTTAGTTTCCGGAAGCGGTCAGGGAATTGAGCTAATAGCTCTAACCGAAGAGGGCGTGAAGAGGGCGAAGTCATTGGGGCTGAAAGTTATAGGGCCCCAAGGAGACTTAAAGCTCTCAAAATGGCCGAACGAGGGCGGCGACTTCATCCTATTCGAAATTAGGGGCAAGGAGGATGAGGACAGGTTAGTAAACCTGGCGAGGAGTAAGCCCGTGCTTATAAATGCTGTTGATTGGAAGATAATTCCCTTAGAAAACGTCATAGCTAAGCTCGGAGGGGGAAAGAACTTAATAGCACTAGCAGACGACCTAGATGAGGCTAAATCCCTTCTAGACGTCTTAGAAATAGGAGTAGAGGGAATAGCCGTTAATTTAAGGGATGAAGGCGAGCTTGGAAGGTTTCAGGAGCTTATAGAGGTTGCCAGCCCCTTGGAGCTGACCTACGCTGAAGTAACCGAGGTCAGGGAGGTTGGGACCGGTGAGAGGGTTTGTGTAGACACCATATCCCTGCTCGACAGGGGAGAGGGCATGCTTGTGGGTGGATCTGCCTCCTTCCTCTTCCTAATTCATAGTGAGAACATAGAATCTCCCTACACATCGCCTAGGGAGTTCAGGGTTAACGCTGGAGCTGTGTCCAACTACGTGATGGCTCCCAAGGGGAAGACCTACTACCTCTCAGAGGTAAAAGCTGGAGTAGAGCTTCTAGCCGTGAAAAAGGACGGTAGCAGAAGGCCGGTCTCCGTGGGAAGGGCCAAGGTGGAGAGGAGGCCCATGGCCCTAGTTAGGGCGAGAACAGGTGAAAGCGAGGGGTGGGTAATCCTGCAGCTGGCTGAAACCGTCCCCCTGGTGGGGGAGCAGGGCTCCATCCCGGTAACTGAGTTGAAGCCAGGGGACAGGGTGCTTGTGTACCTTCCCGAGGCCAAGGGAAGGCATTTCGGCACAGCGGTTGACGAGTTCATTATAGAGAAGTGATCACTTTAACCCGAATTTAGGTGCTATATCTTTCCAAAATTCTTCTATGGCGAATAATAGTGTCAGAAAAATTATTCTAAAACTCTCAAAGTTTAAAGCTTCAATTGGGGTTGACGCCGAGACCCCTAGGTTCCCATCACCGTCCATATCGTACCTAACGTTGGACATTAGGTGATGGGCCTTCAACAGCTCTTTGAAGAAGTTAGGATCCTCCGGAACCTCCTTAGGTTCAAGCAGTTTAGACCTCATCCCGACCATCTTCTCAGTAGCAACTATCAAGACTACGTGAGGCCTGCCCTCGATCTCCCAGACCGTTATTATCAGTTCATCTTCAACTCTGTATTTGAAGCCCAGCCTGTCAAAGTAGCCGGAGATCACCCCGATAATGCTTTTAACGTCCATTCCAGTCAAGTCATCACCGCTTTATTTTTCCGTCATCACTAAAAAGGTTGTGCGGAGGGATGCCGTTGCTCGTAGCGGTGGGTTCCGATAACCCGGTTAAGGTTGTAGCGGTAAGAAAAGCTTTTAACAGGTTTTTCGACGGGGTGGAGGTGGTAGGGGTTAAGGTGGAGAGCGGCGTGCCCCCCCAGCCCATCAATGAGGACGTGATAAGGGGGGCTAAGAACAGGGCGCTGAGGGCCCTCTCCATAACCAAGGCAGATTACTCGGTCGGCATAGAGGGAGGGGTCTTTGGAATCCTCGGCAATTACTATTGCGCCGCATACGTTTACATACTCGACAAGGGAGGGAGGCAGGCCACCGGAATGACTGGCTGGTTTGAGTGCCCAAAAGAAATTGTCCACAGGTTGCTGATGGGTGAAGAGCTTGGATCCATAATGCAGGGCGTTACGGGGATTCAAGACATAAAGAGGGGGATGGGTGCCGTTGGTTATTTAACTAGGGGGGCCATTACAAGGACCGACTTTTACGAGCACGCCGTGATAATGGCCCTAACAGGGGTCTTGGGAGGTGACTGAGTTGCTCGCTTTGGCGCTCTTGGGAAGCGCTTCTGAACAATTTTACAGGTTGCTTGCAAACAAGCTGGCCAGCTCTGGGTATAGGGTATCATCTGCGGTCCAGAGCCGTAAAGTGGAGCTCACTAGGGAATTAAAAAAGCTTACAGAGGGAGGGGCCATGGTTGCCTTTAACTATTCTAAGTCCAGGCTGATATTGTCCACCGGATTCGTTCCTGAAGACGTTGACGGCCTAATTAGGTTAGTTAGGTGCGTGATGCCCGTTGAACCAGACGTGTTAATACTGGTTGGGTTCAGGAAGATGACTTCGTCTAACGAAAGAGTGGCCAAGGTGTTAGCGTGTAGGAGCGAGGGTGAACTGAAGAAGCTGAGGGCTGAAGTTAAAGGGGATGTGTTAGGTGAAGTGGTGTGCGTTGAAGGTTGTCCCGAGGACAAGGCTGTAGAAGTAGTTAGAAGGGCTCAGTATAGAAGGTACTTGCCCTCCCCTCTCAGAGGTAGGAGTTTGGACTAGGCCTAGAGCCGTTACCACCTAACAGGTCTAAAGAAGCTTTCTAATTTCAGCGGCAAGGCGAGTTATGGGAGCCGTTGACAGACGACTTATTGCTGCAATCTGGATTGTCGACGCAAAATTGCGTTAATACGTGGAAACAAGGAGTTGGTGACTTTATAGGCTGTGGTCGTGAAATTTATCTGAGCCACGGAGGTAACGCCTAACTTGAAGGGGCTTCTGCGCTCAATCAGGTTCTTCACTTGCTCATAGGCTGGGGCGTCTGGACAACTTTAAAAGGGGATGGCCCGATTAAACGGGCGGTGCTCTATGAAAAAGGAGACCCACGTGGCATTTGCTTTAGCAGTAATCTCACATACGCTCAGCAGGTCTCTAACTCCGGAGGAGGTCATGGGGTGGGCCCTTCTCACGCTGTCAGGTGCGCTCTTTCCCGATCTGGATTATTGGTTAAGAGAATATCCTTTAATTGTCCACAGGAAGACCCTACATAACCTGTGGGCCCTCTTGTTATCTTCAGCGTTGGTATACAAGCTCTTAGGTGATGGATGGTTTCCCTGGGCCGTGGGATACGCCACTCACTTGGCTCTGGACGCCATGACTAAGGCAGGAGTGGACTTCCTTCTAATAGGGAGTAGAGTTAGAGGCCCTTTTAGGACTGGTGGATTGATTGATAGGGCAATTCTGGTTATGTCGATTCTGATCTTGGTGTACAAGGCCTTCGGAGGCGTCATAGCGAGCTCTCTCACCTGAAGCCGTTGTTGCCTGTAGAGGACACCTTTTTATTAGGTTGGATAAATAATCCAACCTATGAGGGAAAGGCTGTCTAAGATCCTCATGTTGACCCTACTGATCTGGGCTGTTGGAGCGTCTGCTCTCTTGGCTTCCTGCGTTTACGAAAAGGGTGAGAAGGGCTACGTTGTCGTCAACATAGGTTTTAAGCAGGGAGACAGTCTGACCTGGCATAACAACACAAAGGTGCCAGCTGGAAGCACTTTGTTTGACGTTACCAAGTTGGTTGCCGACGTGGAGTACAAACAATATCCATACGGCGTGTTCATAGAGTCAATAGAGGGGGTTAGAAACGAGGGAAGTTATTACTGGATGTGGTGGAAGTGGGATAACAAAATGGGATGGACTCTTGGACCTGTAGGGGCTGATAGGTACGTGGTGGGTGACGGGGAGACTTACCTATGGTTCTATGAAGACACATCTAATTATCCACCTCCTAAACCATAAACTTTTTTGAGTTAAGGTAATTTATTAAAATTTGACAATTTACCAATTTTATTTAGGATTTAATCGCTTACATAAATGACAGAAGTTTCATTGTAAATTGTAATGCCATCATAAGCACGTTATGTTCAATAGAGATCGCCTTTCTCCAGTCTTTACAAGTTCAATAGGGACGCTGCTCAGAATTGAGTAGCTTTCCTCATTATATTTGATTATATCTAGTTTATATAGAAATTAATCATCTTTAATTTCCGAGTTATCTAAAATCAATTTTATTGAAGTATCGTAGTTGTGCATAGTACTCTCTAAGCTGATATAACCTTATTTTACCTGATATTGATGTAACGATATTGTATATTTAAGTAAATTAATCTATGCATTCTCCTGCTATCTATAAGGTTTAATTAAAAATATTGGGAGTTAGTGTGTCCCCTATTTTCGTATCTAATAAGCTTTTCTTTGGACTCCTTTTACAACGAATAGCTCTTGGCCGACTCAGAAATCTTTATTAGTGTGAACTATAGGCTCTATGACGCCGGTGAGAGCCTTGGAGACCATAGTGGAGGCCGGTGTGGATATACTAGGTAAGATCTCCTGGAAGGATGCCCCCCTCCAGGAGAAGATCGCTGCAATAGATGAGATGTGGAAGGAAGGGAGGGAGATTTACAAGCTACTCCGGGAGAGCGGAGACCTAGAGGAGGCCAGGAAACGCCTCTACCAGTACCTAAACGACCTGGAGTGGTCATTCAGGGAGGGCAGGATAAAGGTACATAGGTTAGATTATGCCCTGGCATTAGAGGCCATCAGAGTATTTAAAAACATTATCTCACCTGAGAATGAGAAGATAGCCACCTTCAGCACGCTCGAGTACCTTTATAGGATAGCCAAGGAGGATCCCGAAGTCCTTAATGAAGTTGGAATGGGCTTTATAATGGAGTTCAAGCACTTATTTAAGGCTATCCACGGGACCGCAGAGTACTCCAAGGGGTGGCTCCACGACATCCTTGGCGAGAAGACCAAGCTAGTGGAGCTCTTCCAGAAGAGCGAGGGGAGACAGGCGGCCTTAATTAGGTCTGAGTACCTTGACGAGTTGGGCAAGGTTATCAATCAGTTCACCAGCAGGTACACCTTCGGGCTGGATCCGAAGGTCATTGAGGAGAGAGAGCAAAACAAGAAGAAGATACTGGACTACTTGGGCGCCACCGAGGATGACTGGTATGACTACAAGTGGCACTTCAAGAACGTATTCAAGAGACTCCACCACGTCGACATGTTGAAGGAGCTGGTTCCTCTGACTGAAGAGGATGTAAGGAACATGAGGACTGCGATAGAGAACAGGATACCTTTCGGGATAACCCCCTACTACCTGCACCTGTTTGACTTCACCAGGGCGGACAGGAAGAGGGACCCCCAGGTAAGGGCTCAAGTGATTCCGTCCTCCTACTACCTGGAGCAGATGATAAGGAATAGGCAGAATAGGGACTACGTCTTCGACTTCATGAAGGAGCACGACACCTCTCCGCTTGAGCTGGTGACCAGGAGGTACCCGATGGTAGCTATAATAAAGGTAGCTGACACCTGTCCGCAGATCTGCGTGTACTGTCAGAGGAATTGGGAGATAGAGGAAGCCATGAGCCCCGTTGGAATACCCTCTCCCAAACTGGTCGAGAAGGCCATTGAGTGGTTCGCCCAGCATGACTCCCTGATCGACGTCCTCCTCACAGGAGGAGATCCTGCAATACTCAACAACAAGTACATGGAGTACATACTGAGCAAGCTCTCCGAGATCGACCACATAAGGGAGATCAGGATAGGAAGCAGGATCGTGGTGACTGTCCCTATGAGGATAAACAATGAGTATGCTGAGATGCTCTCCAGCTTCATAGAGCCCGGCAAGAGGAATATATCGTTTGTTACTCACATAGAGAGCGCTGAGGAGATAACCCCCTACATGGCCCAGGCTGTCAAGACCCTCAAGGAGCACGGGATATACGTATACAACCAGCAGGTGTACCACTTCGAGACTTCAAGGAGGTTTCAGTACGTGTTAGCCAGGATAGGCATGAAGATGATAGGAGTCGACCCGTACTACAACTTCTACCCGAAGGGTAAGTTCGAACAGAAGGACTACCTGGTGCCCATAGCTAGGATAGCTCAGGAGAGAAAGGAGGAGGCCAGACTACTTCCAGGCCAGTTCAGAACCGATGAGCCCGTGTTTAACGTTCCCGCCCTGGGCAAGAACCACATAAGGGCTTGGCAGGACAGAGAACTCATAGCCATAATGCCTAAGACTGGAAGCAGGATATACGTGTGGCACCCGTGGGAGAAGGGAATAGCCCCCGTGAACCCGTGGCCTTACGTGGACGTTCCCATATATGACTACCTGATGAGGTTAAAAGAGAGGGGAGAAAACATAGACGAATATTGGACCATTTGGTACTACTACTGAACCCCCCTCTTCCCTTTATTCGACGTCAGGTTTTGCGTTGAACACCTAAAGCGGGCTAACCTTTTTAATGGACAGGAAAGGTCAGAACATTGGGTGGAATGCTAATTGAGGAGCTCAGCTGGGGCCAGGGATTATGCTAGGCTACTAGGGCTTTACAGGAATCCTTTCCTGAGGACATCTATCATAGAACTTGAGGATCCTACAGCGATATTCACAAAGCAGTGGGTGGACGACATACTAGATTCGTTGGCAGCTGAGGCCATGTCTGGAGTTGCCTCAGCTTTCGTGGTTATCACGGGCCCTCCTGGGTCGGGGAGGACCATCAGGCTCAACATGTTGAACTACTCTTATGATAAGGCTAACCTGGACTCCATTTTTCAAGAGGTCTCGGTGGTTGAGGGGCCTGACATAATCGACGACCTACTTATGACGTCATACAGTAGATCCAGGAGGATATCCAAGGTCCTCAAAAAGGTCCTCCTTGGGATGCCTGACGTGCTAACTGATGAGGAGCTCTACCAGCTGAAAACATCTCCTTCTGAGGCAGGCAGGATGATAATGAAATCCCTAGAGTCAATGATTCCGTCCGCCTTGCTGTTGGACGACGTTCACAACATGCTTTACGCCGACGATAGATGGTCCTTCTTTTTCTTCGAGATGATTAGGGAGATAGTCTCTTTGATGCCTGAGGGCATACTGGTAGTTCTTTCCATGAGCGACGAGGCCTACGAGGAGATAGACAAGAAGTTTCCGGCTCTAACCTCTAGGGTTCATGAGAGGGTATCTATCCCCCCTCTCTCTGACGAGGAGGCCATAAGCCTAGTTTCCAAGAGGTTGTCCAAGTTCAGGGTAACCGAGCCTAGGACTCCTCTCGACCCCTTTGATGAGGAGGTCGTCGTGTCCGCCAATCACCTAGCCGAAGGAAACCCATCGAGGCTGCTAGAGATACTGTCGAAGACTCTCGAGGTGTCTCTGATACTGGGCAGGTCAAGAATAGATGCTTACGTGTTCGACAAGGTCATAGATTCTGAGAGGGAGATAATAGATTACGTGAGGAGGGCCCCTCCAAAGATGAGAAGGGAACTTGACATAATACTGAGGGTCTTCGGCGGAGGTCCGGTAACCTTAGAGAAGGTTGCCGTTGAGTCGGAAGTTCCTTTAGCTCAAGCCTACTCCAGGCTAGAAGCCCTAGTCGTCATGGGGTTATTGGAGAAGGACCCAGCTGGCAGGTACTTCGTACCAAAGGAAAACCTAGAGATGAAGGAGCAGCCTGAGAAGGAGGAAACTGAAAAAGAAGAGCCGAGAGAAATTAAGAAAACCAGGCCAAGGAGGATCTCAAAGACAATACTTAAGCTTAAGAGGTTGAGGAGGAGCTTCAGGTAAACCTTTTTAGAGGTTCCTTCAGTGAATGGGGGTGACTGTTTTGGTAAGCCCTAGGGAGATTCTAGAGAGTGCCAGGAGGGAAGGTAGGAAATTTCTGCTAGAACACGAGTCTAAAGAGCTTATTTCTCTATACGGAATTCCCGTGACCAAGGTTAAGCTCTCTAAGAGTGAGGAGGAGGCCGTTCAGGCGGCTGAAGAGATAGGCTACCCCGTGGTGCTCAAAATAGTCTCTCCCCAGGTAATTCACAAGAGCGACGTTGGCGGGGTAATCGTCAACCTGAAAAACGAAGAGGAAGTTCGAAAGGCTTACAGGGAGATACTGGAGAACGTTAGGAGTAAAGTTCCTGAAGCTGAGATAGTCGGGATTCTGGTTCAAGAATTCGCCCCGCCAGGACTTGAGCTGATAATTGGGTTGACGAGGGATCCTCAGTTTGGACCTACTGTCATGTTCGGGTTAGGCGGGATCTTTGTAGAGGTTTTTGAAGACGTCTCGTTCAGGGTTGCTCCCTTGACTGAGGAAGACGCTGAAGGGATGCTTAGGGAGATAAAGGGCTACAAGCTGTTGCTGGGGTACAGGGGCTCTGAGCCGGTGGACTTGGAATCACTCAAAAGGGCTATAGTTAGGGTGGGGGACATCGGAGTTGAAAATTCGGAGATAGCTGAGATGGATTTAAATCCGGTCATAGCGTATCCCGATGGCATTAAGGTGGTAGACGCTAGGATTATACTGGGGTGATCTTATGGCCAGGAAGATATCCGAGCTTTACGACATGCAGGTTTACACCATAGATGGTCTCTATCTAGGTATAACTGACGACTTCATCTTCGATGACGTTGAGGGCAAACTTGCTGCGCTGGTGATAACCACCGGTAGGGGCGGCGAGAAGAAGACCATACCCTATGATGCCGTCAGGGCGTGCAAGGACATTTTCATAGTTCAAGTTTAAAAAAGAGGAGTTATTTTCCGGAAAACTTCGGCCTCCTTTTTTCGAGGAAAGCGTTAATCCCCTCCTTTGAATCCTCTGTTGAGAACACCAATCCGAAGGCTAGGGGCTCTTGCTCCCCGTTTAATATCGATTTATAGAGCCTAATCGAATTAGACGGCATTGACGCTATTTTAAGGGCCAAGGACCTGACCTCCTCCTCCAACTTCTCGTGTGGGACAACTCTGTTGACCAGCCCTATCTTCTCCGCCTCGTCAGCTGATATTATGTCCCCTGTAAAGAGCAGTTCCTTGGCTTTGGCTAACCCTACAAGCTTCGGAAGCCTCTTAGATCCGCCGGCTCCTGTGATTATACCTAGAGTTATTTCAGGTTGACCCAGTTGAGCCCTGTCGCTAGCAACCCTCAAATCACACGCCATCGCTAGCTCTAAACCTCCACCCAAAGCGAACCCGTTTATAGAGGCTATGGTAGGCTTAGGATACCTCTCCAGCTCGTCGAAGAACTCGTTCAACTCCCTAGATAGTCGATAGGCGTCGATGGGGGATAGGCCTTTGAACATTGAGACGTCAGCTCCCGCTGAGAAGGCCTTCCCTGAACCGGTTATCACCACCACTTTTATCTCATCATCTAACGCCATATCCAGGGCTTTCCTTAGCGAATTTAATAACTCCATGTCAAGTGCGTTCAGCTTATCAGGCCTGTTCAGGATAATCCACGCTATAGGAGGGGTTGCCTTATACTTGACCTGGTTCAGGTCCTCCTCCCTTAACCCGTAGTCATGAAACCCCTTGCCAGACTTAACCCCCAAGAACCCCTTTGAGACCAGTTCCTCAATAAGAGGGTCTACCTCATACTCAGGCAGGCCGTACCTAGATCTCTTCCCCTCTATTATCGATTTGACGACGTCCAGTCCCCATTCATCCCCCATGGAGAGCACCCCCTTGGGGAAGTTTAATCCTAAGATGACAGCCTTATCCACGTCCTCCGTTGAAGCCACTCCTTCCCTGACCAACCAAGCTCCCTCGTTGACCGCCATAGCGAGCACTTGCTTGGGATCGAACTTAGTGGAGAGTTCCTTAGGTATGTTGGGCCTACCTGAAGACCAATCGTAGAAGCCTAAACTGGACTTTGCGCCCAGCTTCCCTTCCTCAACTAGCTTATCCCAGGACTTGCAGGGAGTTAACTTGAAACCTCTCTTTACCATGGCCCTTATTATGTCCCTCATGACGTCGATTCCTATGAAGTCGGATAACTCAAACGCCCCCATAGGCAACTCTGCTACATATTTAAGGGAAGAGTCAACCGTCAAAATGTCCGATTCTCCCCTTTCGACTATTAGGCAGGCCTCATTGAGCCATCTCACTAGCACCCTGTTGACTATGAAGCCGGGGACGTCCTTGTTCACCACAACAGGTTCTTTCTTCATGGACTTTGCCAGCTCCAAAGTCGTGTTGACCGTCTGCTCTGACGTTTTATTGCCCCTAACAACCTCCACTAGCTTCATTATTTGAGGAGGATTGAAGAAATGCATTCCAACGAATTTATCTGGTCGATTAGTAGCCTCTGCCAGCTCGGATATTGGTAAGCTGCTTGTGTTAGTAGCTATTATAGCGTGAGGGGGAGCCAGCTCATCAACAGCCTTAAAGACCTCGGCCTTTATCTCGAACACCTCGGGGACAGCCTCTATTACGAAGTCCGCTTGCTTGACTGCCTCCTCTAAGTTAGTGGTCTTCTTTATCCTCTTCAGGATGAGATCTGCTTCCTCTCTAGTTATCTTTCCCTTCTTCACTAACTTTTCTAGGCTCTTCTTTATCCTGTTGTAGCCTGACTCGATAAACTTCTCCTCGATGTCCCTCATTATAACCTCGTAACCGGCCATGGCAGCAACTTGAGCTATACCATGACCCATGGTACCGGCTCCTAAAACAGTGATACGCCTAATCAAACCCGATCACCGAGAGTGAGTGATTGAAAATAAGAAAAAAGTAACTCCTAAGCCAGGCTTAAGCAAAGGCTGATATGAGCTCCTCGGCCTCGGTTTCCTTATCTATTAACAGGTAAAGCTTAGCGTAGTTGTTGCCTTCTTCGACGACAGCTATAGCTGGAATCTCTTCGCCCTCATTAGTAACGGCCACACCTACGTAGACGACCAAGGGAGGTAATTCGTAGTCATAAACTCTCTTAACCTCAACCACATCTACCTCCTTAAACCCGGGGGGGACATCGGGGAAATTGTTCCAATCGATAACTCGAACCATCTCGCCACCTCCTAGGTACTCGTAGACATATTATTTTATAGGCGTGATTCAACAATTGACGAATCAGAAGCTTAACGGCTTTAGTCAGGCGGAAACGATGATTGGTTATTAACTGAACCACAGGATTATTCAATAGCTTGACGTTTAGGGCTCGCTAACATTTTTCTGAAATCTTCTTAAATATATCCCACTATAATAAATAATATTTTGATAATTTATCCAATTTAATAATAAATCCAAAGATAACTCCCAATTAGATTTAATGTTGAAAATGACGGTCAGATATCCCTCTATAACTCTCAATCCTAGGATATGATCCATTAAGTGACAAACTAATAAATGGATTGGAGATTAACCAAATTTATTTTATATAATATACGTTAATCTATTAATTATTTTATCAGCTTAAAGGCTTAATTTTGCATATAACGAGATAATAGTAGGCCATTAGAGCCCCTAGTTACGTTTATAATTTATGGGTAAGCTAGTATCCGTAGGTGACATTATGCCATGTAAGAAGGGCAGTAAGAAGACATCCTCTAAGGGTAAGAGGACTTCCGGTAGAAAGGCTAGCAAAAAGGCTACCGTCGAACCCACTGTTAAGCCGATAGAGGTAGATCCTGACACAAAAACTATACTTAAGGCCTTCTTGGACCTAGGGTCGCCAGCTAGGATAAAAGAAGTAGCTGAAAAAGCCAAAATGAGTACACAGAAGGTGGCTGGAAAGGTCAGATTTTTGGTCAGGAAGGGATTGATAAAGAAGGTGAGTGCAGGAGTATATGAGTTAACTGAGTTAGGCACCGCCACGGCGTCCGCATAGAGGAAAGAACCCTGTCGCTTTACACTTAGACTTAGTTTGTACTTTCTTTTGAAGTAAATAATGGGGAAGGGGTTTCTAGAAAGATGTTGTAGTGGGAAGCTCCAACAGCTTATACAGGGTATCCCTTGATATCTTGCTTATTCTCCCCAGCAATATCGTCTTTACGTTCTGAGCCTCCCACTCAGTTGCGTTGAGGTATTTTAGAATGTATGCTTCACTCACTGGCCGTTTAAGTGAAATTCTAAGGGATTCTAAGTATATCTTCTTCTGTATAGTGTGCTCGATCACCCAAGGCTCTCCAACTTCCTTCATGGCCTCCATTATCTCATAGGCATAAGGCTTATATGGTTCAATTTTTAGCAGGTTATCCAGCAATTCATTTATGTTTGAGGAAGAATTAATCACGTTCATTAATCTCTTAAACGGAAGCTTCCCATAAATGCTGGTTACCTCGTCACCCTTTATGTCTAAGTAAAGGGCCTTCAACGCGCTTCTCATAATGTAGCTCTCGGCGTAAGACAGTATTAACTGACCGGCTGGACTTCTTTTCTTAACTACTGACTTTCTAATGCCCTCCAACATAGACAACAGCGTTCTTACGTAGTACGAGTCGAGGCTTAGGTCTA
Organism: Thermoproteota archaeon; assembly: GCA_027491435.1. Lineage (GTDB taxonomy): Archaea > Korarchaeota > Korarchaeia > Korarchaeales > Korarchaeaceae > Korarchaeum. Next base: position 124,183 of record JAOZFG010000004.1, on the reverse strand, counting down.
ACCTGTAAGGTTCCCTGTACTCGCTGGCATACCAGCCCTGAATTATTTTAGCCAGCCCTCTGTCCTCCAACAGGTCCACCAGGTGTTCTACCTTAGTCGTCTTCGACAGCTTACCTATGTCCAGCTTAAATCCCCCTATAGGTATTAGGTAGAGCTCCTCCGGGGTTCTACCATAGGTTAGGGAGAAGACTATCCTCCTCAAGTTCTCTATGTCGTATTTGCTGAGGAAGTTCCTCAGGAGCAGTTCCATCTTAGTGCCCCTGGCCAGGGATAGCAGCCTTCTAAACCTAACTGAAAGGGAACGGTATATGGCCTCCTCCACTTTTGAAACGTTAGACAAGTCTTGGGGTCCCTCAAAGAAGGCCCCATAATCCGTGTTAGTCATTCTATTGAACAGCTCTTCGTCGCTGTCTATTAGGGCCCAAGACCTCATTTCATCCAGATCTAGGAGGTGCGAGTAGAGTCCATGAGTCCTGACTGCCAGATATCTTACCTTGGCCTTAACCAAGTTCCTCCCTCCTCTTTATATCTCTATACTTCTTAACCCTCAGAAACTCTTCGAGCATGTCTTCCTCTAAGGCCTCCTCTATGTACTTGATGGCCGCCTCGTGATCGGGTATTATTATCTTCTCCAACGCGTTGACTTTCCTCATGGTATCAGCCAGCGACTCAGCTATCCTCTCAAACTTGGCCTCAGCATTTATTAGGGGTAATAGCTCATTTACCGCCTCAGCGAACTTCCTAGCAGCGGCTATTACCACGGCTTCCAGTGAGGGCGATGCGGCTAGGTGAAACTCCTTGAACTCTATCTCTGGAACCTCTACGCCTATTACGCTTCTAACCTTGACCTCCGTCAGCAAAGGCATAGTTAAAAGGGCTGCCTTTCTCATCTCTGTGGGGCCTGCCGCTGTGTAAGCTAGTTTTAGCATTCGATAGGCCTCTTCGAGCTTCTTCTCAACTTCCGACCTAGTCTTTAGGAACTCTAACAGTTCCTGGCTCTCTCTGACCAGTTGATCTCTCTTCATCTTAAGAGCTTCCACGCCACTCTTCAGCAGCTGGGTCCTCTCCCTAAGCCTTATAAGAAAACCTTTGGTAGGGAGGACCCTCCCTACCGACCTAAAGCTCATGATAGGTCCCTTACCTCGCTACTGCTCTTTCCCTCCTCCTGCGCGGGTGGTACTTCTCCAAGGTCTTGTCGCTTATCCTGGTGAGCTCGGACTCAGGAAGCATTGCTAGTAGATCCCAGGCTATCTCCAAAGTCTCCTCTATGTTCCTCCTCTCCTTGAAGCCCTGGGCCACGAACTCCCTCTCGAACCTCCTGGCGAACTCCAAGTATCTCCTCTCCCTGGGGCTGAGGCCTGCCTCTCCCACTATCTGAACAAGCTCCCTAGCCTTGCTCCCCTGGCTGTAGGCAGCGTAAAGCTGATCGGATACCTCTTTGTGATCCTCTCTAGTCTTCCCAGGTCCTATACCGTCTTTCATTAGCCTGCTAAGGCTTGGAAGGACGTTTATTGGCGGATAAATCCCTCTGTTGTGGAGGTCCAGATCCAAGAATATCTGACCCTCTGTTATGTAACCGGTCAGGTCGGGTATTGGGTGAGTCAGGTCTCCGCCGGGCATGGTGAGTATTGGCATGAAAGTTATGGAGCCTGGCCTCCCGATTATTCTCCCAGCCCTCTCGTATATTGAGGCCAGGTCGCTGTACATGTAACCGGGATAACCCTTCCTGCTGGGAACCTCCTCTCTGGCTGAGCTCAGCTCCCTTAAAGCCTCGCAGTAGTTGGTCATATCAGTGACTATGACCAAAACGTCCATCCCCAGGTCGAAGGCCAGGTACTCTGCTGCGGTGAGGGCAACCCTGGGAGTGGTTATCCTCTCTATGACAGGATCGTTAGCCAAGTTTAGGAAGAGTATTGACCTGCTTAGAGCTCCAAACTCCTCGAACTGTCTCCTAAAGAAGAGGACGTCGTCGTATTTCAGACCTATAGCTGCGAACACTATAGCGAACCTCTCAGACTTGCCGGGCACTATGGCCTGTCTGGCTATCTGAGCGGCCACGTGGTTGTGAGGCAGACCTGCTTCCGAGAATATGGGCAGCTTCTGCCCTCTGACCAAGCTGAGCATTCCGTCTATGGCTGACAGACCGGTCTCGACGAACTCATCTGGGTAGTCCCTCTTAGCCGGGTTTATGGGAGCCCCGTTTATGTCCCTCCAATCCTCAGCCCTGATCGGTGGACCGCCGTCTATGGGCTCCCCTGCTCCGTTAAAGACCCTGCCTAGCATTTCATCGGAGACCGGTAACTTCAGCGTGGACCCAGTGAACTTCACTATAGCGTTGGACTCGAGGCCTTCAGTGTCTCCAAGCACCTGTATAACCACCTTGTCCTTGCCAGCCTCTAGGACTTGTCCCATCCACTCCCTTCCGTCCTCGGAGAATATCCTAACTACCTCCTCGTAGGCGACCCCTGGGACCCCCCTCATTATGACGAGGGGACCCTTAACCTGATCGATCCCCCTATAAGTCATGCCGTATATGGACATTATCTCACCTCGGCTATCAGGGAGGATATCTCACTCTCTAGCTGGGCCACAGCCTCCTCAACGGCCTTCTCAAACTCCTCCTCGGGTATGAACTTGAGCCTCCTGAGCGTTCCCAGTGATTTCATCTCGTGTATTCTGGATATGGGAACTCCCGCGTCTATCATGGGCCTAGCCCTCTCATAGAACTCCACCAAGGTCTTAAGTAGAAGGGCCTGCTTCTTCGGAGAGCAGTAGGTGTCTACCTCATGGTAGGCGTTTTGAACCAGGAAGCCCTCCTTTATCAGGTCTGCCGCCAGCAATATCAACCTGTTTTCGTCGGACAAGGCGGCCTCTCCAACGACCCTGGCGACCTCTTCCAAGCTGGAGGCTCTCTGAAGTATGTCCATGGCCTTCTCCCTGTAGGCCATCATGTCATGGCCTGTGTTCTTTATCCACCATTCCCTTAAACCTTCGGTATACTTAGAGAAGCTCCTTAACCAGTTTATGGCCGGGAAGTGCCTCTTGAACGCCAGGTTCTTGTCTAGCGCCCAGAAGGCGCCCACGTATCTCATGGTATGCTGAGTGACGGGCTCGTTCAGGTCGCCTCCTGACGGGCTTACCGCCCCTATTATGGCCACCGAGCCCACCTCGTCCCTCCTTCCCTTAACGTAAACTCTGCCGGCCCTCTCGTAGAAGCTTGCTATGAAGTCAGGGAGGTAAGCTGGGAACCCCCTCTCTGAAGGTATCTCCTCAAGCCTTGAGCTCAGCTCCCTTAGGGCCTCGGCCCATCTAGAAGTCGAGTCGGCGGTCAGTACCACGTGTAGCCCCATATCCCTGAAGTACTCAGCGTAGGTCACCCCTATGAATATGCTGGCCTCCCTAGCCGGAACGGGCATGTTACTTGTGTTAGCTATTAGGACGCTCCTCTCAAGGAGGGGCTTGCCCGTCTTAGGGTCGACCAGTTTGGGGAAGGTGTGTAACAAGTCTGTCATCTCGTTGCCCCTCTCTCCACATCCTACGTAGACGACGACGTCGGCGTCTGCCCATTTCGAGACCTGATGTAAAGTCACCGTCTTTCCTGTGCCGAAGCCGCCTGGTATTGCCGAGGTACCTCCCTTGACTATCGGGAAGAAGGTATCTATAACCCTCTGACCAGTTACCAAGAGTTCTACAGGGGCCAGCTTCAGGTTAAACGGTCTAGGATTCCTAACGGGCCACTTGTGGTACATTTTGAGGTCTACTTTCGTTCCAGCGTACTCAACAGTAGCTATTACTTCCTCAACGGTGTAGTCTCCTTCCGGCACGACGTCTAGAACTTTAACCCTGCCGTAGTTGGGCGGGAGCATAACCTTGTGAGTTATGGCACCCTCTGGAACTGTCCCTATTACGTCGCCTGGCTCCAGGTCATCTCCCTTCTTGATAACAGGGGTGAAGTGCCACTTCTTGTCCCTTGGGAGCGTGGGCACCTTTATACCCCTGGTTATGAAGGGGCCGCCGGCCTCAACGGCGATGGCCTCCAAGGGCCTGCCCAACCCGTCCAGAACCTGGCCCAGGAGTCCAGGCCCTAGCTCGGCTGACAGCGGCTCTCCAGTCCTCTCTACTGGTTCTCCTGCTTTTAAACCTCCGGTGGGCTCATATACCTGTATGGTGGCTCTGTCCCCCTCTATCCTGACTATCTCGCCTATTAGCCTCTCCTCGCCTACCAGAACCACTTCCCTTATCTTAGCCCCCCTCAGGCCCTCAGCTATTACCACAGGTCCCTTTATATGGGATATAACCCCCTTTTCAAACATTAACTCTGACATGACATCACCTCCTATTAGATGACAGTCTCCTCCTTCGGGAACAGCTTCTTAAGGAGTTCTACCTCCTTCTCCTCCCTGTAAGCCCTCAACCTGCCGTCAAACGTGTTATAATACCTCCTGGTGTCGGCAACGTCCCTGATCACTAGGCCGCCCAGTATGGGTACTGCTCTCTCATCCACAGTGGCCCTTATTCCCTTGGATGAGAGTTCCTTGGCCACCTCTTCCAACAGCTTCCTGTCCTTCTCCCTTCCCATTAAGACCACTTCCTTCTCCCCTAAAGCCTTGGCTCCCTCTAAAGCCAGGCTTATTAGCACATCCTTGTAATTCCACTTCTCATCTCTGCCCTCAGCTATAGCCTCTAACCTCTCCCGGACTTTCTCAAACAGCTCGTTTATTATCTCAGCTTTAGTTCTCAGGAGTATCTGGTTTGCCTCTACCTCAGCGGCGCTTCTCCTTCTGGATAATTCCTCCCTAACCTCCTTCTCAGCCCTCTCCCTCCTGGATTTGAGTATCTCCTCGGCCTCCAGTTTAGCCTTTTCCAAGATTTCCTGGGCTCTCTTCTGGGCCTCCTTTCTTATGGCTTCAGCCCTATCCCTGGCAATTCTCAAGATAGCGTCCACAATGGCTTGGGAGTCCTTATCCAATACCACCTTCTCACTCAACCTTTAGCACCTCCCCCACTATCATCTCAACTAGCTCCTCCATTTTAGTCCCAACCGCCTCTTTTAGAGCCTTAGCTTCCTGCTCAGCCTTCCTAATTAGCTCCTTCAACTCTTGGTCTACGTTGTCTAGCCGGGCCACTTCTATGGGCTTCGTCTTGGCTTCTTCTATAATTTTCTTTGCCTGCTCTTCCGCTTCTTCTATTATTCTTTTTGCTTCTTCCTCAGCAGCTTTAATAATCTTGTTTGCTTCCTCCTCGGCTTCCATAATTACTTCAACAAGTCGAGGCATTCACCCCACCTCTTATATCTTCAACTCCTCACTCCCAAGGGCCTTAACCAATAAAGTTCTTAACTCCTCCAACCTGGTGCCCCTGGACCCCTCCAAGTCGGGGACTATGGCGAACACAGGGGTAACTCTGCCCCTCCTGATGAGATCTTGCCTATAGTCCCTAATTTGCTCGGCTACACTCTCATTAATGAAGACTATATGGGGTAGAGAGGCCTCGTTCTCCCTGAAGAACCTTAACAATTCCCTCCTTCCCTTTATCACCTTAGCTTGAATGCCTATCATCTCAAAGCCAAGAGCCAGCACCTCGTCGTCTGTGACAGCGATAGGGGATGACACCAGCTTTCCCTTAGTGTCCAATGGAACACACCCCTTCTCCAACAAAGTGGAGAAAATATAAAAAGAGAGGTCGTATACTTGTAAGTGAGCGGGGGTGGCCGAGCCAGGACAAAGGCGGCGGACTTAAGATCCGCTCCCTTAGGGGTTCGTGGGTTCAAATCCCACCCCCCGCACCAATCGGGCCCCGCCGCCACCCCTAATCGGTGATCATATGATGGAAAGGGAGATAAAGCTGAAATTAGGTCACGTAGCCTTCTTACAGCGATTAAGGGAATCTGGCCTGAGATACAAGGTCTCCGTGAGCTTCGCGACTGAGGACATCTACTTTGACGACGACAAGTGCTCCCTTCTGCTGGAGGATAAGGCCTTCAGGGTGAGAATTTTGGGAAATAGGGTTCTGGTGACTTATAAAGGGCCTAGAAGGCAGGGAGTTCACAAGGAGAGAGAGGAAATAGAGGGCGCCTTAAGAAGCGAAGACTGTGTAAGGGCGTTAAAGGCCATAGGGGTAGATGCTGGCTGTTCCTCCCAAGAGGAGGTTATTAGATCCCTTGAGCTGGCTGGATTCTCTGAGAAGCTGAGAGTTAGGAAGAGGAGAACCATCGTGCAGGTTGAGGGGATCTCTGATCTGATATTCCTTGACAGGGTTCAGGGCCTCGGAGAGTTCGTAGAGATAGAGGGGGAAAACCCTATCGAGCTGGTAGAAAAGTTAGATTTAACTTGTAGGGTTGTTAGACCGAGTTACGTTGAGTTACTAGCTTTCCTTGAGCATTGATTCCACTCCAGACCTATCTAGCAGATCCAGAGCTGCCTTTTCGGCCTCTTCCAGTATCTTATTCTCGTCAGCGAGTTCGTACCTACCCTGTCTAACTAAAACCCTCCCCTTTACTATAACGTAGTCCACGTCTGGAGATCTGGCCGAGTACACTAGATTGGAGACGGGCGAGTGAATGGGCACCCACCAAGGCCTCCTGACGTTTAAGAGTACGAGGTCTGCCTCGTATCCCTCCTTCACCGACCCCACCTTCCATGGGAGGAATTCTCCAGGTACTTTAGTAGCCATGTCCAACACTTCTTGCGCCTTCACAACGGTTGGGTCCATCTTAGCCACCTTGTGGATCAGGGCCGTAACCTTCATGGTCTCGAACATGTCTAGAGTGTTGTTGCTAGCCGGCCCGTCGGTCCCCAGAGAAACTTTAACGCCCTTACTCAACATTTCAGGAATGGGAGCTATGCCAGAAGATAGCTTGAGGTTGCTTATGGGGTTATGCGATATTAGCACGTTGTCTGCCTTCAAAAGCCCCATCTCCTCCTCGCTTACCCATACCCCATGAGCGAGGACAGCTTTTACGTCCAGTAGGCCAAGGTCCCTTATGACTTCGGTAGGAGTTTTACCGTACTTTTCCTTGACCTCTTTAACCTCCCTCTCCGTTTCAGATAAGTGCATTTGTACGGGCACCTCTTGCTCTTTAGCCTTGTTTACCACATATTCCAGCCTTTCCTTGCTGACCGTGTAAAGGGCGTGGGGGCCATAACAGGGCAACACTCTATCCTTACCTTTCCACTCGTTTACGAACTTATCGGCCAGTTTAAGGCTGTCCTCACCTTCCATGGTCTCGAAGTCCAGCACTGCCTGGGCCAGTACCCCTCTAACTCCCATTTCCTGAACAACCTCGGCTATTACCCCCTCAAAGAAATACATGTCAAAGAACGTCGTAGTACCCGTCTTCAGCAACTCTAGGATGCCCAGCATTGTGCCCGCTCTTATGTGATAAGGCTTTAGGTGAGATTCCATCGGCCATATCTTCTGGGTTAACCAAGAGAACAGTTCCATGTCATCGGCCACTCCCCTGAACAGACCCATTGGTATGTGGGTGTGCGTGTTTATCAGGCCAGGAAGCACAAGGTAGTTCCTAGCATCTATCACCTCGTCAAATGACCCTTTGACGTCGCCTATCTTTTCTATAAGCCCATCTTTTATCAGCACATCCTTGTTCCTCAACACCTTCCGGTAATCATCCTGCGTTACTATATACCTGGCCCCCTTAAGCAATATCTCCATGAGGCTCCCCGGGCATAGCACCTGAGAAAATAAAGGATTTTGGCATTGCGTCGCGTGCTAATATGTTGAAGGACAACAGACAACGTGACATTTTTCAATGGGTTTATGTCCCCCATAGAGGATGGGCATGAGAAGGCTGGCCGTCATCTTAGCGCTACTACTGCTACTGAACGTCCTCCCGTCAACGGCCGAGCCTGACGGGGGAAAATATACTTACATTTATGAGGTCGAAGAAACTGGATGGACCCACATAACCATAAAGTTCGAGGGGAAGGCTGCCGGAAGGAGCTGGCTCCTGGTTCCAAAGTTCAGGGAATATAAGCTGAAGGTCCTCTCAGGCAGAATATTTGATAAAAAGATCATAAATGAGACGGAATACTACTTCTACGCCAACTTCACCTTCGCGTACGAGGACAACACGGTCTTTGAAATGAGGTGGTCTTACAGGTTTGGAGCATTGATAATAGAGCCTAACGGGGTATTTTTCTCCACGCAAATAGGGTTTAGTAGAGGAGACGACGCTGAGATAGTCGTTAAGCTTCCCAAGGAGTTCAAAGACTTGGAGGTGGAGCCCCCTCACTTCACATTTAACGAAAAAGAGGACTTCAAGTACATCACCTACAACTTGGATGGCGCTGAAAACAACACGATGAGGGTCCTAATAGCGTTTAAAGTCAAGAAAGCTAAGTTTCTTACGAAAAAAGTTGGGAATTTGGAGATAGTGTACCCTCCAAGATATGAGGATCTAGCTGAAAACGTGTCAAAGTATTATAAGGCCTTGATTGATGAGATAATGGACTACACCGCTGCCGACAGCGAGTTGAACATTAAGGTCAAATTCTTCGTCCCGGGAAGCATGAGGGACATACTGACCCTGGGCTACACAGGTCCTAGGTACACGTCCGATGTGATAACCCCTGGGGTCGTAAACCTCAACATGATGTTAGTCAGGATGGTTTACACCGAGCTGCCCAACACGCTAACACATGAGCTCCTCCACCAGTACATGCAGTACTCCGGGCTTACCATCGACCTGAGATGGGCTCATGAGGGGCTTGCCCAGTACTTAAGCGGGATCATCGTCAGAGATGCTTTGGGGTTCGACGGTAAAGTAGAGAAGGAGTTTGAGGATGCAGTTAAGTTCGTCGAAAAACACGTCAACGATTACAGCTTCGTGGTATCCTGGAAAGGCGGGGGGCTTCCGGATAATCCCTACCTGTACTATTCAGCTAGTCTGGCCCTCATATACAGGCTCGCTAAGGAGTACGGGGGGCCTTCTATTTACAAGAGATTCTTCCACAAGGTCAGGGAAGATAGGGCCAAGGTGAACACGCTAGCCAAGTTCGTTTATTACATGAATAAAGCCACCGGAAAGGATGTAGCCCAATTTTTGATCAGGTTGGGCATACCTAAGGAGGCTATGGTGACGTCTCACGTGGAGAGAATGCTGAACGCTGCCGAACAATACGTGAACAGAACCAGGTGGTTTAACCCCCTGGTCTGGCTGGCCGAGAAGATTCTGAGAGAGGGTAGTGATGTCAACTCCCCTGACAGTGAATCCCTGCTCATGGAAGTGATATTCATGACCTTCTTAGGCTTCTTCATGGAAGCGGCCGTTATAGGATTAATAGTCTCGGTTGTGGTTAAGTCGAAGGGAGAAGATGTGGAAGTAGCTCAGGGAATTCTCCTAGAGCCCTTTGGCGTTACTATAACCGATTCCATGTTGGTCACTCCCGTAGACTTAGGAGTTGAAGGTGAGGGAGCCCTCAGCTTCATAAGGTTAGAGGATGGGTGGATCCTAAGGCCTGAAAGTGTAGACGTCCTCCTAAATGGAGAAAAAATTGAAGAGACCCCGCTTAAAGAAGGGGATGAACTCGAAGTGTGGGGAGTTAAAATGAGGGTGAGGGGGTTAGAAAATCCTCTCTGACTTCTCCAGGTGCTCCAGGAACTTCCACCTCTCCACGACCATTTTCTCCAGCTCGGCTATTTCCTCATCGGACATCTTCCTAAACCTTCCTTGGAGCCTGATAAACTCCTTGAGTGGTTTCCTCCTTGGCTTCAGGGTTATCTTGAGCTTCCCGTTCTCTATCTCATAGAGGGGCCAGAAGTACGTGTCAACCGCCAGCTTGCCGATCTCTGCAGTCTTTTCAACCGGATAGTCCCATCCGGGCGGGCAAGGTGAGAATATGTGTATGTATTTGAACCCCTTTATCCTCTTCGCCTTTTCAAACTTCTTGGCCAAGTCGAACGGGTAACCAACGCTGGCCGTAGCTACGTAGGGAACCCTGTGAGCTGCCACTATTAGGGGCATGTCCTTGGAGGGTTCCCTTTTCCCTGTGGGGGTGGTCTTAGTAAGTGCGTAGGGCGGGGTGGCTCCGGACCTTTGTATCCCAGTGTTCATGTAGGCTTCGTTATCGTAACACACGTAGATTATGTTTTCACCCCTCTCAGCCGCTCCTGATAGGGCCTGAAGTCCTATATCAACGGTTCCACCATCTCCAGCCCATACTACAACGTTTACTTCCTTGTTAAGGGTTTTAAAAGCCCTCCACACACCAGAGGCTGTGGCCGCTGCAGCAGGGAAGGCTATGTTGTATAGGGGAGCCCCTACAGCGCTTTTGGGGAACGGGGACTGTATGACGCTGAAGCAAGAGGCCGGGACCACGTAAACTGTGTTAGGGCCTAGAACTCTGGAGGCTATCCTGAAGGCCAGGGTCGCCCCACATCCGGGACAAGCGGCAGACCCAGGCAGGTAAGATCCCTTCTCTTTCATCAAGTCGTATATAGTTAGAGGCATCAGTATCCCTCCCTAATCTCCGCCTTCTCAAACTCCGGTTTCAGCTTGAACCAATAGTAGGGCCTGTCCACCCTGTCAGAGAGTATCCTGTCCATGGATTCCCTAACCATCTGCTCCACGTCCTGATATGTTACGTCTCTCCCTCCCAGCCCAGTGATGAAGTTCACGATGGGGAGATCAAGCTGGTTGTATATGGAGGCCTTTACCTCTATGCCTAAAGGACCTCCTGAGCTGAAGGCAATGCTCCTGTCTATCACTATAGCTCCTCTCTTATCTTCTAGAGCCTTAAGCACTTCCTTGTGTGGGAAGGGCCTAAAGGACCTCACCTTGAGGAGGCCCACCCTGACTCCTCTATCCCTCAGCTCGTCAACGGCCACTTCCGCCTCTGATGCCAAAGTTCCCATGGCTATTACCACGTAATCAGCGTCTTCCAACTTGTACTCCCAGACTACACCGCCATGATACCTGCCGAACCTCTCCCTGAACTCCTCGACCACCCTCTCTATGACGTCATGGGCTCTCCTCATGGCCATGTCCATGGACCACCTCATCTCCTGATATTCATCGGGCAAGGCCAGATTGCCGAAGGTTATTGGATTCTCTGGGTCCAGAGACCAGTGTGGTGGTTTGTAGGGCGGGAGAAACTCGTCAACTTCCTCTTGATCTGGTATGTTAACGGGCATGTAGGTATGGCTTAAGACGAAGCCGTCCAAGCAGACCATGAAGGGGAGCAGGACCTCCGGGCTCTCAGCTACCTTAAACATCATCAGTATGGTGTCCAGCACCTCTTGATTCGAAGAAACGTACATCTGTAGCCAGCCAGTATCCCTTTGTGACATGGAGTCTTGATGATCCACGTGAATGTTCCAAGGCGGACCTACCGCCCTGTTTACTACTGCCATGCCTATAGGTAGCCTAGAGCCAGCCGCCCAGTGGACTACTTCGTGCATCAACAAAAGCCCTTGGCTGGCGGTGGCCGTGAAGGCCCTGACCCCCGCTGCTGAAGCACCTATGGCTGCGGCCATGGCGCTGTGTTCACTCTCTACTCTAATGTACTCAGCGTCCATCTGGCCTGACTCTATGAAGGAGGCTATGTACTCCACTATGGTGGTCTGAGGAGTTATAGGGTAGGCCGGAACTACCTTAACCCTGGCCAGCTTGGCGGCTATCGCTGCCGCGTGGTTGCCCGTGATTATCTCCCAAGTACCGCCCATGATATCACCTCAATCGGGAACCATTTCTATTGCGTCTTTCGGACACACGTCTGCGCAGACCCCACAGCCCTTGCAATAGCTGTAGTTTATCTCGGGGAAACCGTTCTCACCCTCAGATATCACCTCTTCAGGACAATACAGCCAGCATAACCAGCATTTTATGCACCTATCCTCATGTACCACTGGCTTAAATACCCTCCAAAGTCCGGTGTCCCCCGCAGAACCAGGTGAGGGTTTAGAAACCGGTATGATAATGTCTCCCTCAACCGATGACATAAGGTGCACCGATCAATAGGCCAGCACACCAAGATAAAATTTGGGTTGAAGACATGGTTATATAAAATCACATTTAACGCTGTCAGCAGATAATATTTCTAGTGAACTTAAACTAACGTAAATTGTGATAAAGGATAAGCCGTCAATCGAAAAATAACGGCGAAAATAGTGAAGAGTAAGGGGGCGTGGGCCCCTTTACATTCCTAACCTGCCGGCGGGCCTTCTCTCCACAGGCTCCTCCTTTACTATCAGCTTCCTTCCCTCAAAATCGAGCTCGAGGGTGCCGCCGGCCAGGGAGCCAGGCTTCACACTAACTTCTATAGGCTGCTCGTCCCTCATGGGATAGAAGATCTTCCAGACGCTGGACTTCAGGCCAGGCTGCTTCTCATCTAGAAATTCAAGAATCCGGTCGGTCATAGGTACACCAACTCTCCTAGCGGCCATATGTATCACCTCGGTCCATGCCCGCAATGCGATGGGCTAGTTTTCCTAGCGTGCTTTCTATTTAAAAATCTTCCCACTCAAGTGTCCCCGTGATGACATAGGGTTTGGGGAGAGGATGGAGGCTTTATTCGATGAGGTTCTTTGGGAGGTGCCTAGATGAACTCTGAGCGGTTTAGAAACTCATTTGTCGTGGATAGCTTCCTATCGCTGGAGTACACTTACGATGAGTCAAATTACGTGATAATAAGGTACCCTTACGAGCACACGTCAAGTTGGCTTCCCGGATCAAAGCTCGGCCCCAATAGCATTATAGAGGCTTCTAAGTACCTCGATACATTCGATTTGGAGACAGGAGATGTACCGGCAGAGGTGGGCATATACACGCTACCTGAGATTGAACCCAAGGTAGACCCTCTAGAGGCCCTGAAGGAGGTGGAGGAGCTGGTTGATGGTGTTCTCAGAGATAATAAGGTACCTGTGCTGCTGGGCGGTGAGCACACGGTGTCTATAGGGGCCGCTAGGGCGGCCAAGAGGTGGGGAGCTGAGGCATTCATCTCGCTTGATGCCCACATGGATTTTTACGAGAGCTATGAGGGGAGCAACTATAGCCATGCCTGTACCTCCAAGAGGATAAGCGAGTTCATGAGGGTAGCAGTTATAGGGGTGAGGACTGCCGATTGGGAGGAGTACGAGAACTCCAGGGGGTCTATAATAGTCTTGAGGGAGGAACTCGACACTTGGAAGGATAAGCTGAGCGATTTATTGGGAAAGAGAGTTCACCTAAGCGTGGACTTAGACGTGATGGATCCCTCAGTTCTTCCATGTCTAGGAACACCTGAACCAGACGGCCTAACTTGGAGAGAAACCGTCTCCACAGTTAAAGGCATTATAGAGAACTTCAAGGTAGTTTCAATGGACTTCGTGGAGTTCAGGCCCTGCCCTCACATGGGAGCCGACTCCCTAGCGGTGGCTAAGCTCATTTACAAGACCATCGCCTACCACTCCAGAAGGCGCCGAGGTAACCTAGGCCTCTAGTACGTTTTTACGATCATCATAAATATTAGGTTTTTATATTTAAGCTTGTTATAAGACAATTTCCGACCACATCACACACCTTAGGTACTAACTTCTCAGATAGTGCTGCTATTATCAAAATCTCAAACCAAGCCTTTATCAGTATCCCGTAGACTATGGGATCGGTTATCCACCGGGACATTTGAGGAAGGAGCAAGGGTATCCAGACCTTGAAGGAGAGCCATGTGAACAGAGATTCCGGCACGTAACCTATTATCAGGGATATTGACGGCCTCTTGAGTTTCTCTATAAGGATCCCAGCAAAGGCCCCTGTCATTGCCTTGCCTGGGAAGATGAGTAGCCCCACAAGGGGCCCCAGGTACCCCATGGGGCCGAACCTGATGTAGGGAGTTATTGAGGATATGGCGCCCACCGCCAGGCCTCCGATGGCTCCCATCATAGAAGCTGCCATTATGGTGGCTATGTGTGAAAGGTCTACGGCTATCTGAGGGTGTATGTTCCCTAGGGCAGTCGAAAGTATGGATAAAAGGTTTCCTAGGGCTCCTAACAGAGCTATAAGGCCGATGGCCTTGCTAATGGGCCTATTGAAGTTACTGGCTTTCATGAAGATACCCGTGCCGGGTATCCTTACAAAAATAAAAATGTTGCGTATATAATACGATTAAACCGTGTCCCTCGATCACCTTACCCTAACCGCTACAGACTCCCTAGTCAGCTCTCTTACAAGGTCATCTAGACCAATGCCATCCTTGGCTGAGACGGGTATTATTGGCACGTCCACCCCCAAAACATCCCTTATCAGCCTAGTTTTCCTCTTAATCTCCTCTTGGGTGAGCTCATCCACCTTGTTGGCGGCCACAACTATGGATCTGAGATCCTTGCCCACCGATTCTAATACCTTCATCGATTCCCTTATCTTTATCCTCATCACCAGATCGTCATCAGACGTGTCAACGACCAAAACTGGCCTCTCAGAGTACTTTATATCGAGTAGGTTTATCTTGAAAGACGCTATAAGCCTTGGGTCCAGGTCCAAGACGAAGCCTATCGTGTCAACCAGGTAGAGCTCCCTGTCGTTTATTGCTCCGTACTTGCTGGACAGGGTAGTGAAGGGCATGTCACTAATTGGCTTGTTAAACCCTGTCAAAGCGTTGAACAGGCTTGTCTTACCCGCGTTGTAATATCCGGTCAGCACGGAGATCTTGGATCCGTCTTCCAACCTCTTCAATATTTCCATTTCCTTATGAGCGCTCAACTTCTCTATCTTCTTCTTCAGTATTTTCATTCTCTTCTGAACTGCTCTGAGCTGCTTATGATAGGCGTATTCTCCCCCGCCCCTAAAGCCTGCTCTCATCTTCTTGTACTTCATAGAGGCTGATAGCTTTATGTAAGGGAAGGATTTCTCCAAGGTCGCCAGCTCTATCTGAAGTTTCGACAAAACGTCGCTCGCCGCCTCCCTGAAGATCATGAGGGTCACGTCATATCTGTCGATGACTTCGACGCCCAAGGCCCTCTCCAAGTTCCACTTCTGCTTGCTGCTGAGCGTGTTATATATTACGAATGCCTCTGGGTCTAAGGCCCTGACCCTAGCTTTAATCTCCTCCACCTTTCCCTTGCCGAACACGTAGTCTACAGTGGTTTTAGGTCTCACCTGTATGATCCTCTCTATTATCCTGTAACCCAGGGCCTTAAGTAGGGACTCGAGCTCGCCCATCTGAATCTTGTAGAGGTAATGGTCATGAACATTGGTCTTAACCATCCCCGTTATTACTCTAGGTCCCTTCACCCTATCCCACAACCCCTCGTGTAATCCAGGGGCATGGGGGTATAAAAAATAAACGAAATCACTCGGGGATTACGGGGGGTTCGAATAGCTCCTTCGGCCCCTTCTTGGTGGCATCTATTATGAGTTTTCCTTGGGGAAGCTTGATCAACCTGATCTCTCCATCCACTTGGACGTACCTGAGGTTACTGTGATCGAGGGAGGAGCCCTTAACTCCAGATATAAACTTGTAATCGTCAGGAAGGTGTGCCCTCTGGACGACGGCCTTCATGACTTCAACGTAGTCGTTCACGTTAACGTCCTCGTCCACCACTATGACCTTCTTAAGACTCTTATGAGCTGAAATCGCCATTAAACCCACTAAGGCTGGCTGATCATCGTTCTCCTTTCTTATGGAGATGGCGACCTCTATCCACCCACCTCCCCCTGGGGTCATGGCCACGTCAACCACATCAGCCACTTCAGAGACCCTCTCCATTATCAGAGGCTCGACTGGCATCCCCATTAAGAGCTCGTGCTCCCTGCTGGCCGGCAGTATGGCCTGATATATGGCGCCTTCCCTGAGGTGAATCTCATCGACCTCCATGACTGGTTGTCTTCTAACGATATCCTTGCCTAATATCTCGTAGAAAGGTCCTTCTCTCTCATCTTTTCCGGTTATCCTGCCGCACAGAACTATCTCTGACTCCGAAGGTGCCCAAGCGTCTACATCCTCGCAAGGCGATATTGGGACTGACCTTCCTGAAATGGCGCCGGCTATTGAGAGCTTATCGTAACCTTCGGCAGGCATCGCCGAAGCCAGCATCACGTCGACTGGGGATCCTATGGAGACTGCTACTGGCAAATCCTCCCCAATCTCTCTAAACTTGGATATTGTCCTGTGGAGTTTCCTCCCCTCTACTGCCCTGAGAACCACCCTATTTCCTGGAAGAAGGAGCATTCTGTGGTAAGATGCTGAGTAGTTGCCGGATTCGTCCCTGAATATGACTATTGAGGACGTCAAATACCTTCCCGGTTCTCCTTGATAGTGTTTCAGTATAGGCAATTCGTGTAAGCTGAGGTTGGCCCTCTTCCACAATGGGGAACCTCTAGATGGCGGGACCCTATTCTTTATAGCCTCTTTCATGCGCTCCCTCAGCTTTGAGTAGGGTAGGCCCGTAGCGGCGGATATTGTCTCCCTGCTCGTGGCTATACCCCCGACCACCCTGATCCCGGACCTCTCACCGCTTGGGAGGATTGGTTCTTTAACCAAGAGTGCCCTCTTACCGTCCCTTATCTTGAGCTCCCTAGCTATCTGATAGATCACCGACCTCCTATCGACTGTATCCAGCAGACCCCTACTGGCTAGTAAGTTAACGGCCCGCCTTAGTTCCACCTTTGGCACCAAGGGTTATTAAGTAGGATAGCTTTTACCCTATCGTCAGTCGGGGGTGTCTCGCTTGTGGAAATTCGGTAGTAGAACGCACTTCGTAAAGGAGCTCTGGTCCCTCGATGAAGGGGAGGAGGTATCTCTTCAGGGCTGGGTGTACAGGAGGAGCGAGCTAGGGGGGTTGTTGTTTCTCAGGCTCAGGGACTCCACGGGAGCTGTTCAAGTTGTTTTCAAAGAGGGAAACCTTCCAAAGGAGAGGGTGGACGAGGCCAGAAAGGCAGGGATTGAGTCATCAATATGGGTAAAGGGCGTCGTGAGGAGAGATCCTAGGGCCCCCGGTGGAGTCGAGGTGGTGGCCAGGGACTTCAGGTTGATAGGCCCCTCGGAGAACTATCCGATCAGGCCGGGAGCTGGCGAGGAGTTTCTTCTGGACAATAGGCACCTCCACATCAGGAGCACTTACATGAGAAACGTATTAAAAGTAAGGGAGGTCGTCATCTCAGCTGTAGATAGGTGGTTCCGAGAGAACGGTTTTGTTAGGGTTGAAGCGCCTACGTTCGTCGGCGCTGCCGTGGAAGGAGGAGCTACTCTCTTCGAGGTACCTTACTTCGGCAGGAAGGCTTATCTAACGCAAAGCTCCCAGTTCTACCTGGAGGCCTTGATATTCGCATTCGAAAACGTCTACACAATTCAACCCAGCTTTAGGGCTGAGAAGTCCAGGACTAGGAGGCACTTAACTGAATTTTGGCACGCTGAAGCTGAGATGGCGTGGGCCGATTTGGACGGCATGATGGACGTGGTGGAGTCCTTAATTACCTATGTAACCCACGAGGTGGTGGATAAGGCTTCTGAGAACCTGAAGGCGTTGAACAGGAAGTTTAACCCTGTAGAGGAGAGGTTCCCGAGGATTTCCTACGATGAAGCGGTGGACATAGCTCAGAGTAAGGGGGTAGATATATCCTGGGGGGATGACCTGGGAACTGAAGCTGAGAGGACCATATCCCTCGAGTTCGACGTGCCGGTGTTTGTCCACAGGTACCCTAAGGAGGCCAAGGCCTTCTACCATAAGCCGGATCCTAACAGGGGAGAAGTGGTCCTCTGCGCCGACCTCTTAGCCCCAGAGGGAATAGGGGAAATAGTGGGGGGAGGTCAGAGGATAGAGGACTTGGATGAGCTGCTAGGCAGGATAAGGGAGGAGGGGCTTAATCCAGACGATTACCAATGGTATTTGGACCTAAGGAGGTACGGCAGCGTCCCTCATTCTGGGTTTGGGTTGGGGGTAGAGAGGCTGGTCAGGTGGATAACTGGAATAGGACACGTTAGAGATGCCATAGCCTTCCCAAGAACGCCCACTAGACTTTACCCCTGATCCTCAAGCTTCTCCTCCTTAACTATCTTGAACGGTGTGTCGAGCGTTTCTACCATCTTCCTGGCCCTATAGTCCCCCAAAACCTTTCTGAGCTTGTTAAAATCTGATGTAAAGACCTCCCTCAAGTTCCTGTATTCCCTTAACACCTTTTCAGCCGACTTCACCCCTATACCCGGAAAGCTGGTTAGTATGGCCAGGGCGTTCTCCCATCCCTTGGGCCTCTTCCTCCTGATGATCGGCATCACCTTGTCCTGAGTTCCTTGTATTTTCCTGGCCAGGTAAACCAGGAAGAGAGCTGTGTCTTCCATCGTAAGCGTGGTCACAGTGGATGCCCCTTTATAGGCTAGAGAGGCCAACGCTCCGAGCATGTGGAGCCTCGCATTGCCTTTAACGTAATGAGGCCTCCCCTCGACCACTACTATGACCTTGGAACAGGAGTCAAGCATGTTGCTGACCTGATCTTGAAGCCTTCCCTCGTATATTGACTTCAGGAAGTCGGAAACCGTCTTCCGCTCGACGCACACCTCCGGGCCAACTAAATAGTCGGCCACTTCTATCCTCTTCTTTTCAACCCTGACGTTTCTAGACCTCAAGATGGCCTCTATGGTGGCAGGCTCCCTATCGTCCATTATTATCCTCATTTTGGGTCATCTCTCGACGTTTAACCAGATTCTCTCGATTTCGTCAGCCAGCTTTTCAGCCTCTTCCCTTAAGTCAGCATCCTCCATCTCGTCCAGTATGACTCTGACCATGCCCGTTTCCAGGTAGGCTGCCTTCCCCCTGACTACTACCTCCTTTCCGACCAATTCCTGGGAGAGGAAGTCCAACGGTATGGAGAAGTCCTCCTCGCCATACTCGTTGGCCTTCTCTATGACTTCTAGCGTCTTGGCCCCTAACAAGAGCTCTGCCCTCCTCCCGTAGACTTGAACCCTGGCTACGCCCGTACCGTCATCTATCATGAAGGAAAATCCTAAGAGAGGTTCGGCATCCTCTATTTCACCGCAGTTAGGGCAGAAGAACCTGTCATATTCGTACTCAACGCGGGATCCGCAGTTAGGGCAGTACCAACTTATCCGGGCCCTCTCGCTAACCCATGTTATGGTTCCCCTGAACTCCCTGTAACCGTCTGACGACTCTCCTATCCATGATCTCTTGTATTTAACCTGTCTAGCTAGCCTAGCAATCCCTTCAGGGAGCTCTCCAACCCCCTCCTCCACTAACTCTAAGCTACCGCTCTTACCCAGGTGGAGTATACCATCCCTGGAATAAGTCCCTTTCACCCTTATGATAGCTGGCAGCAGAGCAGATGAGAGCTTAGACACCATGTCTTCTCCCCATACCCTGAGTATGGACCTCTTGCTATCCGATTGCACGAGTAAGTCCATGTAGACTAACTTCTTCACGCTCAATACTTCTGGCTCAAATCTGTACAGCACTTTAAACTCATGATATAAGTCCTCGGTCTCACCTAACACCTCTATCTTAGTCCTGGGAGAGCTGTGGAGTTCAATGCCGAAATCCCTTATTACCACCCTAGCGTTCCTTATCAGGACCTGGGAGCCCACCTTAAGCTTGGTGACGTTGTCGGCCTGAGAGCCCCAGAGCACTACCCTTATAGAACTCTCATCATCTCCCAGCAGAAAAGAGGATCTCCTCCCAAGGCTCCCGTCCTGTCTTTCAAATGTGGACGGTTCGAACATCCTGACGACCCTGCCTTTAACGTCGACCTCCTCTCCATGTTTCATGGGGATGTTTGACACGGTATACACCCTCTCGTTGACGAGCGGATAACCCTGAGAGGATCTAATTAGCTCAACCTCCCCTGAGGAGTCCACGTGTAAACTCAGCTCTCCATAGCTGTGGCTGACCCTGGCGTTTATTATTCTGATCACATCACCTTCCTTGAGCTTATCCCTCAAAGAATCTACCATGCTCTTAGACCAGATCACCACGACGGCCTCCCCGGTTTCGTCTTCTATTCTGAACTCGAGCCTCTCTGAAGGCTCACCACTCTTGTTCACGTATTTTATAACCCCGTACATCTTGACTATCCTTCCCTCGACTACCGCCCTCCTCATCCCTGGGACGAGCTTCCCTATCTGTATGGTCTCGTGTACAGGAGAGCCGGGCATGGGCAATTCCACGTTTA
Source organism: Thermoproteota archaeon (assembly GCA_027491435.1). Classification (GTDB taxonomy): domain Archaea; phylum Korarchaeota; class Korarchaeia; order Korarchaeales; family Korarchaeaceae; genus Korarchaeum. The sequence goes on along the minus strand of JAOZFG010000004.1, from coordinate 104,076 downwards.
AATCGCTAGCCACGAGGTAGAGCGCTCCGTCCAGTTTTATTAAACCGGACATCTCCTGTATGTACTTGTTAACCCTTTCTAGAACCTCTTCCTCCGATAGGCCGGATTTCTCGGCCACGTACTTAACCAGCCTCCTGAACTCCAGCTCGTCCATGTTCATGGAAGACCACTTCCCATCACAGAGACCTTAGCAGGCTTCCCATGCTGGCCCTCAACGTTGAACTTCACAGGAAGGAACTTCTCAGTCAGCCATATGTTGGAGATTGCGTGCATCGTAAGCTGGGATATGCCGACCACGGATTCGCCCTTGGCTAGGGCCATATAGGGAATTATCATGTCTCCCATGTGACTATCCAAGGCCATTCCCGTCCCTAGCTCATTAAGAAGTTTGAGGGCTGCCTCTCGCCCCACCTTTTCGCTGGGCTTTCCCCTCTCTCCTAATGAATCTCCCCCGATTGCCACTTCACCTTCAGTCCATAAGGTTATCCCAGCGCCGGGACCTAGATGATCGTTCTTGGACCATTCCCTCTCTACGCTCACCCGGAATCCCCTCTCCCTAAGGATTGACTCGGCTGAAGAGGCTATTCTGTCCGCGACATGTTTAGGCAACTTAACGGCGTGGGCTCTCCCCATTATTGAGCTTACTTCTTCTCTTTCAACGGCCTTGAATGGCTTCAACTCAGAGGGCTTCACCGTAAGCTCAACTAGACCACCGCCCTTAGGGTAATGCCCCCTCTTAATCACCCTTATCTCAGCCTCAACCCCCATTAACCTCTTCATGTTCTTCAAGAAGACTTCCCTCATGTAGTCTATGGGGGGCGCGAACCTGACATCGGTCCCTCCCCTTATGGTGAACCTGCTTTCCCTTTCGGAGAAAAGGGCGGCCGGCAGTATGGCTTGTATTATCAGGCTTATGCTCCCAGCGGTGCCTATGTCTACCTTGAAGTTCCCTCCTGTGCGGCTTCTCGGCTCGAAGTAGATCCTCATCGATCCCACGTAAGCCCCCTCTACTTTAGCCGATGATATCATCGCTAAAGCCCTCACCGCATTTAGGTGTTGTGGTCTCAACCCTGGATTGCTCCTCTTTGCCCTAATATTGTAGACCTCGACTGGCTTCATGGTGACAGCGGATAAGGCCAGGGCATACCTTAGTATCGAGCCCCCTCCTTCCCCGTAACTCCCATCCACCCGTATTACTTCCATCATATTACCGCTGCCCAGATTCCCTTTAAATAAGACGAGTGGGAGGTCACCTCCTGAAGGGTGATGCGACTGCAAATAGTGATTTCGGTGGAAGAGGTGAGCTCAGGGTACGTTGGGGTTGGCATAACTAGGAAGGGGTTGGTATGCAACACCATACCCCTTAAGAATGAGGAGGAGGCGTTGGCCGACCTCAGGATAAACTGCATAACTGCCTGGGGGGAAAGGGTGTTCCTTTATAGGGACAGCTACAACCCGATGACCAGCATAATAGCTAACTACATCGACGAGCTTTACCTAGGAAAGGAGGCTAACCCTCCAAAGATCAGGGTATTGCTGCCACCTAGGGAGAAGATGGTGAAGGCCTTAAAGACGGTCAAGCTGATACCTAAGGGGAGGTACACCACGTACAGCGAGCTGGCCAAGGCTGTGGGGACATCTCCCAGGGCGATAGGAAACTACATGGCCAAGAACCCGATACCCCTGATAATCCCCTGCCACAGGGTCGTGAGAAGCGATTTAAGGGTAGGAGGGTACTCCTACGGACCCATAGTTAAGGCCTTCATCCTTATGAGGGAAGGGATCCCCGTCGACATGGAGAGTGGTAAGTTGGAACCCTCAAGACTGTTAAAGGCTGAGGAACTGACGAGGCTTGTGGAGGTGAGTGAAGCTGTCGAAGTCTGGCAAGCACGTGTTCGCCTCTGATTTCGGCACGTCCTTCTATAAGTTTGGACCCTGGTGGCTAATGAAGAAGGGACCCGACGTGGTTGAGAACAGGGGCTACTTCCCAAAGATCTCAAAGGTTTCAGCTGAGATCAGGGGGATTACTCCGAGAGAGGTTATCGTCGGCCCCGAGGTCACCGAATACCTCGAGTCTAGGGCTGACTTGACCCGGTTACACTACCCCATGAGGAACGGTATAGTGGAGAGAAACGACGAGAGGGGTTGGAGGGTAATCAAGGAGCTAGTGAGATATGGGTTGAAGAAGTACTACCCAGGTGAGAAGGCCGTTGACGGGACCCCCTTCAACGGATTTTACGTGGTGGTTTCCCTCGCAGCGCAGTCCCCCACTTACATGTTTGAAAGGATGTTTAGCATACACGAGGAGGTGAACGCTGAGGAAGGGGGGAACTTGGTAAGGGCTGTTACCATAATACCTCAACCCCTAGCAGTTGCCATAGCTGAGAGGGCCACCACTTGCATAGTGATAGAAGCTGGTCATGGTAACACTCAGATAACGCCCATAAGCAGGGACGTGATAAGGACGGCCCTTATACCGCTAAACAGGGGAGGGAGCGATTCCGATAGGATAGCTGCTCAAATACTTAGGGATCTAGGCTACCCCGAGCTGGCCAGGGAGGAGAAGTTCGTTAGGATATTCAAAGAGTCAGTGGGCCTTGTCCCTATAGACCTAGATAAGGCCATTAAGTGGGCGAAAGAGCACCCAAGCGTACTCCAGTCCGTCTTCAGGATACCCGGAACAGCTGTCGAGGTGGACATGGGCGACAAGGTCTGGCAGAGGTTCCTGATCGGCGAGTACTTCTTCAACCCCTCCCACGAGATCTTCGAGAGCTACTATAGCAGGGGGTTCACCCCGCCCAAGGACACTCTAATAGGTGGTGAGGTTATACCTGGGAATGTTAGCTTGGCTGAGGCGGTAAAAAGGGCCATCGCTAAGACTCCTGTGGAGTTACAGGCTGCCATATCCAAGAACCTGATACTATCAGGAGGCGCCTTCAACTGGTCAGTTCCACCCGCTCTCAAGGGGGTAGCGACTGACTCGCCCACCAAGATGAAGCTAATGCTCTCCAAGCTGGGAATTGAAACAAAGCCCAAGATGGTTTCAGACCCGCAATACAGCGTGTGGAGAGGATCTGTAGTCTATGGGATGGCAGTTCCCGAGACGTTGAGGTGGAACTGGTCAACTTTGGAGGGTTGGCACTACGTCTGAATCTTCTTCAGGAAGTTTAGGGCGCTCTCCCTCATGAATATCCCGTTATTGAACATCACGTAGCCGGGCTTGCCCAGATCAGCTAGCACCCTCATAACCTCCTCTAGCTCATCACCCGTGTACCTGTGGTTATACACTATTCTCCTGCCCTCCCTCCTCCCGTGAAGCCTGAAGTATAACACATTTCCGTGAACTGGAAGCTCATAAAGTGGATCGACCACATGTATCAAGTCCAATTCTGGTAGGATCTCCCTCAAGGGGCCGCTCCAGCTCTCATGCCTGACCTCCCAGCCAATCAGCTCGACGTCTCCCCTGATCGACCTGAAGAATTCTTTAACGTTCTTCATGTTTTCTTCCGTGGCCTTGAAGGACGGTGGGCTCTGAAATACCACGACTTTCGATTTTAAAGCCCTTACTACCTTTAGGAACTCCTCCCACCTCTCTAAGTTTTTGGACGTGGGCTTGAGGAGCCCATAACCCTCTTTCCTAGGCAAGCCGCTCTTACTCCACATGGGAGATTTGGGGTTGTGCGTGAAAGCCATCCAAGCCTTTACCGTAAATTCGAAATCATCAGGAGCCTCTTCCCTCCACTTCAGGGCTGTTTCGACTCTTGGTGGTTTATAGAAAGTTTTCTGAACTTCAACAACCCTGAACTCTTCATAGTACCTTCTTTTGCTTATAGGAAAGCCGCAACACCCTACCTTTACCTCAGCTCCAAGCCCCATTTCTCAACAGCCTGCCCTACCTCCTCAACCCTTCTCGCTACTGTTATGAGGCTCTCTCCCCTAAGGTATGAATCTATCATCTCCCTAGCTGCCCTAACTCCAGCTAACGGCCCGGAGGGGTGAGCGTAGATGAAGACATCGGCCCATATTATTACGTCTAGGTCGGACATGTTGTAATCCAAGTTTCTTGGGGTTACATCCGGAGAGGTCATTGGAAGTGAACCAGTCCTCTTTATTAATCGATCTAAATGCTCCGCTTTAGTCCATTTACTTGAGGACGGCCTTTCAATTGCTTCAAAGCCGAAGGGAGGGAGCAGGTTGTATATTGATTCTAGGCTTAATCGGGGGAGCAGGTAAGGTCTGGTTAAGAAGATCATTACCTTGACATCGGCCAGCAAGTTAAACAGCTCCAAGTTTAACGAGTCCACCCTGAAGGCCTTGGCCCCTAAAGAGATCACCTTTTCCAGTAAATCGGCTGTCTTAGGGGCGTTGTAGACGTATAAAACTCTTTTTCCTTCTTCCTTAAAGCTGTCGATCTCCTCCTCTATGTGATAGGCTCTCTCGTAAAGCTCTAAGTCAGAATAGTGTAGCGGATCCATGCCTATATCTAAGCCCTGTCTAGCCATCTCAGAGAAAAGTTTGGCGTGATTCCTGGGATCCAATATCCTTCCCTTAGCTATTGAGGCTGCTAGCATAGGGCCCCTCCCCAGTATCCTCCTGAGGACGGTCTTTCCCCTGAAGCCAGTCCTCCTATTGATTGGTGCCTTGACTTCCTTTATCCTGCATGGCTCCCCATTTTCGTCCAAGGAGATTTCCCACAGCATGCCGAGCAGTTCCGAAGGAGAGGCCGTCGGCGCTCTAAGCCTGATCCTGAAGCCCCCTTCATCGACAACCTCAAACCCCTCAGGAACCACGTGTAAACGTTTTTCACAATCAAGCAGCACCTCTATCAGGTGAAAGCGGTCGCCGTCCACAGTCATGTGTTACAACCTTAACTTAAATCGTTATCTGAGGTGGGCTAAATGGTCACTGTGGAGCTGACTAAGGGGACGGGGATCCTTCTCAGGAGCCCCTTCAGGTTGGAGGTGTTGGATGGCAGCGCTAAAGCTTGGTATTTCGACGTAAACTCTATCTCGGTAGACATGGAGGGCATCGACGTCCTAGTCTGGAGTCAGGAGAGATCTAAGGTGGAGGTAGTCGGAGAAGTTAGGAAGGTCGAGAACCCGATCCCCAGCTGGTGGGATGAGTTAGTCGAAGAGGCTCTCGATCGAAAGGTTATGTTAATAGGCAGGGTTGATTCCGGCAAGAGTTCTACGATAATGTACGTTGCCAGCAAGCTGATAGCGAGTGGTGAGGAAGTGGCTATAGTGGACTCGGACGTAGGTCAGTCTGATCTAGGCCCTCCTGGAGTAATAGCCGCGAAAAAGGTAGGGGAGACGTTCGTGCACCTCAGGCTGCTCAACCCCGATCACATGTACTTCGTGGGGGATACAACTCCCCGAGGACACCTGCTTCCCATGGTGGTTGGCGTCAAGGCCCTTTCCGACACGGTCGGTAAAGGAACCCAGTTGTTGAACACCACGGGCTACGTGGACGGGAGCCCTGCAAGAGCGTTAAAAAGGTATAAAGTTGAGGCCTACGACCCAGACGTCGTCGTGTTAATAGAAAAGGATGAGGGAGATTTAAGACACATAGAGAGGAGCCTTCCACCTTGGGCGAGGGTGATAAAAGTCAGATCTCCTCAAGAGGTGTCCTCAAAATCGAGAAATTATAGGAGGGCAGCCAGGATGGAGATGTTCGACTTCTTCATGAAGGACTCTAGGGAGGTTCAGGTGGATCTTAACGATATTAGGCTGTTAAACACGTCCTTGTTGACCGGGAACCAAAGGCTTGAATACTCGGGACTTCTGAAGGAGTTGTTAAGCGTTAACGTGGTATGGGTTGAGGAGTCTCCTGACTCCCTTGTAATCCTGCATGAGGGGGAAGCTGACCAGTACAGGGTCAACACCATATCTCGGCTGTTGAACAAGGAGGTTAGGCTGGGGAACGTCAGAGACTACTCTAACCTCTACGTTGGTTTGATCAGAGGGCGAACCTGTGTGGGGGTTGGAATAATTAAGGAGCTGGACCTTAAGTCCCGCAGGGCATCTTTGCTAGCCTCCACGGATCAATTCGACGCCTTGGCCTTAGGTTACGTTAGATTTGATGAGATGGGAAACGAAATAGGTAAAAGACCTCTCACAGCACCCTAGATGAGTAAATGCAGGGGAACATTTTTATTGAGGCTTCAACAAGTTTCCTTTGGTTGTGGGGATTCATGCCGAGAAGGAATCCCAAAGTAGAAGATGCTTCCAAGGGTTGGCGCGGAAGGTTGGGTAGGAAGGGTAGGACAGGCATATACATAACCAGGTATGAGGTAAAGGAGGAGAAAGGGGAGGACGTGAAACCCGGAGACATAATAGAGGTCCTAATAATGACAGTCACCAGGAGGGGGGAGGGCGTAGGGAAATACAAGGGGAGAAACGTAACGGTGGTAGGGGCATCAGATCCGGGGATAAAGGTTCAGGCGAGGGTGAGGAGGGTACAGGGAAACAAGATAGTGGCCGAATTGGTGGGTTAAAGGGTCTTTCGAAAGTTTTTGTGGAGCTAGGGCTGTCTAGATACGAGGCGATCATGCTCTCTTCACTCATAGAAGCGGAAAAGCCAATGAAAGCTGACGAGATCAGCAGGATGACAGGCATACCTAGAACCAAAGTCTACCAAGTTGGCAGGTCTTTAGAGGATAAGGGGCTGATAAGGATAGTCGGTTACAGGCCCACTCTGTTCATAGGACCTCCTAGGGATAAGCTGACCTCTTTGCTGTTAAATCATGTAATAGAGGAGTTCGGCAGGAAAGTCTCGCTTGTAGGGGCTATTAAGCCCTTTAAGCTCCCCATCTACCTGATAGGTAAGGATAAGGTAGTCCCCGTGTTTGGGAGCATCATAAAATACATATTTGAGAGCATAGCAGGCAGGGTCAAGAAGGCCCTCTTTATAGTGAACGAGGACCTAGTAGAAAGCTTCTTGAGGCATTACAGGGGTGAGGCTGGTTGGGAGGTTATGTTCACCTCCATTAGGGCCGCTATCAAGGCAAAGGATTTATTGGAGGAGCTTAGAATATGTAATTCACCCTTTTCTGGCGTCATAGGGGATAAAGAGGGCCTGATCATTTACTCCGAGGGTAAGGGAATTTATACCACAGACGGGGACTTACTTAAATCCATGAAAGCAACGTTTTATATAGTTAGGACCATGTCCTTCACGATCGGACAAGGGTGAGCCAGATGGAGGGGGATAATAAAGAGTGTAGCGATTGGGAAATGGAACTCTTTGAGCTTTCCTCTGTGAACGATTTACTTAGGCTTATAGCCAGCTCTAACTCCGGTGGAGTTATAATAGGCTTCTGGAGCGATAAGTTAGGTAGGTACGTCCTGGGCACCTTTTCAGGGAACTACGGATCGATGAAGCCGGACATATTCTCATACGTAACCGTAGAGGAGAGGGTTGACGGAGGCTTCCTCATATACAGGGCTGATGAAAATGGGGAGGGGTTTTACGTTTCGGAGGCCCCAACCACAACGGAGGGAATCACGATTCCCCACATAAGGCTAAGGGGAGAGCCCAGGTGGTTCGTAGAGAGGGTTAACGGTGAGGAATAAGCTCCTTGTATCTTTCCTACTCACCTCCATAGCCGCCCTAACTCTGAGCCACGGGGCGACCGGACACCTGTACTCATCTGACGTAATCGCCCGATGTGAGCGAGGCCTCTTAACAGTTGAAAATAAGGGAGAAGATTACCTGGAAATCGTATTGATGGTTGAGTTTCGCGGGGGGTCCGCCAGGGTTATAAACAAGGTAATACCACTTCAGCCCCACTCTAGGGTTAGCTTTAGGGTTAAGGGGGAGAAGGTCTCCCTAGTTGTGAACAAGGGGCCGGTCATAAGGGTGGACTGTTCCTCCGTAAAGTCTTTAATACCTGAGACCCAGTTAAGGGAGGGGCCGTGGTCTAGCTTGGTAGGATGCCGGCCTTGGGAGCCGGAGGTCCCGGGTTCAAATCCCGGCGGCCCCATTAGGGTGATCTTTTGAGGGTAGTCAGGCCCGTTAGGGGAAAGCTATGCTTACAAGCCGAGCGTTCCTTCTACTTGATTGAAAAGCTTGAAGGTGAGGCTGTAGTGATTCGACCCATTGAGGCTCACAACAGGCTTGCGCTGGGCAGGGAGGTCAACGTTAATGAGATAAAAGAGCTAATAGCCCACGGTGCCAAGAGTTGAGGAGGGTCGTTGTCGACACTAACGCTGTAATCTACTACTTGTTTGAAGATCAAAAACTTCACGAGAAAGCCAAGACAGTCCTAAACAAGGCAAGTGAGTGGATAATCCCAGACGTGGTTATCCACGAGCTTATATGGTTCTTAAGGGGAGCCGGCCTCGGAGATAAAGATGCCATCTCCGCTGTTGTCAGGGTTTTATCCGATAGGAGGGCTAGCGTCATCTGTCCTAGCCCAGAGTCTTTAATCGAAGGCCTGCTTAAAGGTATAGGTAACTGGGAAGATGAGGTCATACTCATAATTTCTGAAGATTATAGAGCTCCTATAGTAACTTTTGATGAGGAATTAAGGGTAAAAGCCTTAAGAAGGGGAGTGGAGGTTCTCCCTTAGGGGGGTCAAAAATGTTTGAGTTCCTCCTGTCAAAGCAGTTTGTAGTGGTGCTGGGCCCGGCTGGATCTGGAAAGACCACCCTTGTTGGCAGTTACGGCAGATGGTTGGAGAGCAGGGGCGTGAAAGTTGGGTACGTTAACTTGGATCCTGGTGCAGACTACCTCCCTTACAAGCCAGACTTTGACATCAGGAAGTACATCAGAGTCACCGACGTCATGAAGAAATACAACTTGGGCCCTAATGGGGCCTTCATCAAGAGCGCTGACTTAATGCTGGAGCTTGGCGATCAGATATATAGAGAGCTTGTGAGGATACCATCAGACTACGTGCTAGTGGACACCCCCGGTCAGATGGAGCTGTTCGTTTTCAGGGAAAATGGACCCGAGCTCCTGGGCATTTTGAAGAGGATAGGCTTTCCAGTCGCTATAGTTGTTTTTGACCCCCTGCTAGCTAAGAAACCTTCTGACTTAGTAGCTCTCAAGCTGATGGCCACAGTAATACAGCTCAGGTTGGACGTGGACAGCATACCCATACTCAACAAGGCGGACGTTGAGATCTCAGATGAGGTGGCCAGATCCTTGGAGGAGGAGCTCGTTCTGATGGAAGCGTTGAGCAGGGAAGCTGGAGTAAGGGCAGACCTGGCTCAGTCCCTGGTTCAGGTCATGGACGACTACAGACAAGCGACCAGGCTGGTCAGGGTCTCAGCCCTATCTGGAAGCGGGTTCGACGAGCTTTATGACATAATACACGAGGTCTACTGTAACTGCGGAGACTTAACTTGAAGTGGTGCCGGGGCCGGGATTTGAACCCGGGACCCCCGGATTTCCCAGCAGAGCACCGTGGGCCCATCCAGCTTATGAGTCCGGTGCTCTAACCAGGCTGAGCTACCCCGGCTCCCAGAGAATGGGAGGGGCTTGCCCATTTATAAACTTTGATCTAGATTATCCCCTGCCCCCTCATCCAAGATATGGCCTCTTCCATCCCTTCATCGAGTTCCACAGAAGGGTTGAAGCCTGTTTCCCTTAACCTGTCTATAGGAACGTCTCTCGGTGCTAGCAACAGGTATCTAGCTACGTCCACCCTCTTGGAATACAGGCTTACAGCTAGCTTTGGCAACCTAACTTTAATGGGCTTCTTACCTAAGACAGAGGATATAACATCAATTAGCTCCCCCATAGAGTACATCCTAGGCCCTCTCACGTTGAACGTCCCTTTAGCCCCTATCTTTACCAGGTGTAAAATGGCCCTAGCCACGTCCTTAGCGTTGACCATAGCTAAAGGCAGCTCTTCATCAATCAACACCGGTGCGATCCCCCGCTTAACTAACCTGACGATGCTAAGTATGTCTGGGTTGATGGAATACTTGCCGTATATCCAACCGGGCCTGACTATAACGAAGTCCTCCAGCTTAGACACTTCCCTTTCAGCCTCACACTTGGACTTCTCATAACCAGTTCTAGGCCTGCATAGAGTGTCTTCTGACGCATTTTGATTCAGGGAGTCCCCTAAGGCTAGAATGCTGCTAACCAGTACGAACTTATCGAATGAGACCCTTTCTAGGACGTTTTTCGTTCCCTGATAGTTGATCCTCCAGGTGGGGCCCCTCATCACCGCCGCTAGATGAAACACCACATCTACGTCCAACCTTTCCCCGAATTCCTCCACTCTAGACTCTACTATTCTCCCCTTAAGGAGGCTTTTCGCCCAAGGCCTCTTCTTTAAGCTCCCTGGATTCACCAAGAAGGTTAGATCCCACCCTTCTTTCAGTAGAAGCTCTGTTAGGTTCAAGCCGAGCATGCCGCTCGCTCCTGTTACCAGGGCCCTCATGCTACCTCGCTAAATTTAATACCCTGTCGTCGTTATAACGTTATATGAAACCGATCATCAAGAGTTTGGAGGAGCTAGAGTTCAAACCAGTTGAAATAGCAGAGAAGACCTGGATAAAGTGGGTCTTCTCCCCAAAGGACGGTGTCCCCAACTTCTCGATGAGGATATTCAGGATGGATGAAGGGGGCAAGATACCCGAACACAAGCACCCCTGGGAGCATGAAATCCTAATACTGAAGGGGAGGGGTAAGATAACCATAGGAGGAGAAGATTACGAAGTTAAGGAAGGCGACGCGATCTTCATACCTCCCAACCTTCCCCACTCCTACGAGGCCTACGAGGAAGTGACGTTCCTCTGCATGATACCCAATGAGGGGGTTCCGCCAGAGCTGAGGTGAAATGAGGCTGAGGACTTTCGTAGCCGTTGATTTAGAGGACGAGCTCGTAAGGGGTAAGATAGTTGATATACAGAGAGAGATATCTTCCTCCTCGGCCAGGATAAAGCTGGTTGAGCCAGAGAATCTCCACATAACCCTGAAATTCCTGGGAGAGGTAGAGGAGACTAGAATACCCGTGATAGTGAAGGCCCTAGAGGGAGCCCTTAAGGGAGTTGACCCGTTCAGGATTAGGCTAGAGAGGGTGGGCGCCTTCCCTAGGGTAAGCAGGCCCAACGTAATATGGGTGGGGGTCAGCGACGGGAGGGATTCGCTGATTAGGCTCGCCAACCTAGTAGAGGACGCCTTGAGGAAGGTCGGGTTTCCTAAGGAGAAGAGGTCCTTCGAACCTCATTTGACAATAGCCAGGGTTAAGTACAGGTCTTCTGACCTGCCCAGCCTAATAACTAGAGTTGAGAACGTGGAGATCGGCGAGATTGAGGTGAGGGAAGTTAGACTTAAGAAGAGCACGTTAACGCCTAAGGGGCCCATTTACGAGACGCTGCACTCCTTCCCGCTCACTCTTGAGGGGGAGGAGGCCTGAGAGTCATCAGCTTATACGATATTAGTATGAGAACCAGGCCCAGTAAGAACATCCAAGAGAAAGTGGTTACCCTCAGGACTAGAAGGAGGGAGCTGATGTCCATTACCATGACTAAAAAGGACGATACAACTAGGGCCACGCCGAAGGCCATGATGACGATGGCCTTAATGGTTAGGCCACGTGATCTATCCATCCTCTTTCCCTCAAGGGCAGGTGAGCGCGGGACCTTATAAAGGGTTAGGAGTGGTTATGATGATGAGTGCCCCAATTTTCCTGATAACCGACTTCGGAGATGAGAGCTATTACGTTGGAGCTCTTAAGGGAGCCATAAAGAGGGAGTGCCCAGGCGCCAACGTGTACGATATAACGCACAAGGTTCTCCCGTTCAACGTCAAACATGGATCCTTTCTTATATGGCAATCCCTAACGGCCATCCCTAAGGGAGCTATAGTGGTGGGGGTGGTTGACCCGGGGGTTGGGTCCGATAGGGATCCTATAGTGCTTACCGGGGAGTTCACCTTCGTCGGACCTGATAACGGGCTCTTCTGGCCCTCTATAGAGGGTAGGTCCTACAAAGCCTACAAGATAGACTTAGAGTCGACGGGACTAGCCTTCAGGAGAACTGGCACCTTCGATGGCAGGGACGTGTTTGCCCCGATAGCTGGTATGATCTCGTGTGGAAGGAATATAGAAAGCTTCGGATTCCCTAAGTCAATACAGGACCTGATCAAGCTAAACATATGGAACTATAGAAGATCCGGCAACAGGATAATCGGCGAGATAATGAACGTCGATAGGTTTGGCAACCTGGTGACCAACATCCCATGGAGAGAGGTTAAGAACCTTAAAAGGGCTTTCATAAAGGTGGGAAGGGCCGTTCTACAGGCCTATAGGTCACCTTATTACGAGGGAAGGGGGTTCCTTATAATAAGGGGAAGCACGAACCTTATGGAAATCTCAGTGGCTAGGGGCAACGCCGCGAAGTTATCGGGGGCCGGCGTAGGAGATGTGGTAGAGGTGATAGCTTGACTATCCTGTACCTGAGTGATTTGAGGGGAGCTCCGGAGGAAGACGTCGGTTTTAAAGCAAAGAACCTCTACAGGGTTATAGAGAGCGGCATTAGGGTTCCTCCTGGGCTGGTGGTGACTACAAGTCAGTTCAACAGGTGGTTGCAGAGGGAGGGCCTCAGGCATGAGATCTTCAGGCTAGCCCGCTACTTGAGAGAAGATGAGGCAAACCTGGCGAAAGTTAAGGAATGGCTTGACAGGGTGTTCAGGAAAGCCCAGTCGATGGAGGTGCCTGATGAGCTCATAGAGGGGATCTTAGAGAAATTGGATGACCTATCAGCCAAGTTCATAGTGGTCAGGCCGTCTCCATATGCCATGGGCCTTAAAGACGGAGATCTAGAGGGTAGGACTAGGGTCTGGTTTGATAGAGCTAATAAGGAAGGGATAAAGCGAGCTCTCACCAACCTCTGGCTTGAGGCCTTTTCCCTAAGGTTGATAGCCAGGTTAATTGATCTGGGTATTCCTCCGGAAGACATAAGCATAGCTGCCATCATTCAGAAGGTTATTTATCCACTCTCCTCTGGCATAGCTGTATGTTGTCCATCTAGAAGGGCTGGAGAAGTTCTTATAGAGTCCACTTGGGGGTTAATGGCAGCAGATTCCGCTAAAGACAGGTTTAAGGTGTTAGTGGAAGACATGAGGGTCGTTGAAAGCGAGGTTGAGGAGAAGAGGTTCAGGGCAGTTCCCACCCCGCAGGGGATTAAAAGGGAGGAGGTCCCTCAGAACCTCTGGGTTAACTCGTCCCTAGATGAGGCCAAAATAATAGAGATAACTAGGACCTCTGTCAACCTATCGAAGGTCTTCGGCACCCCGACAAGGGTGGAGTGGATAGTTCAAGATGGGACCTCTGACCTATACGTTATACAGGCTCACAAGGAGCCTGAGAGACCTCCGGTGAGAGCCGTGGAGAAGAGGGTTTTAGAATTCTTGAGTCAGCCCGTACAGCGCTTGAGTAGGGAGGTTGAGGTGAATAAGGAGAAGGCCGAAGTGGAGAAGGCCAAGGAGGTTGTGGTGGAGGAGAAGCATTACAGAAAGCCCATCGTGGTGAGCGTGGTCACGGGAACCAGGCTGTTTCTCAGGAGCTCATCGCCTAAGAACGTTGACAGGTTCGACGGCGTTATCACCACTCTGGACAAAGCCCCTTCAATACAAGGGAAAGAGGTTATAGCCCTACTGCCAAGAGGCGTGCCTTTCGAGGAGAATAAGATCAGCAGATCCGTGTACAGGTCTTACGCTATAATAGCTGAGACCACGGATGAGATAGAACTCTACTTAAGCTTGTTGAAGGGATATGGCGTAAAAGACCTGTGGGCTGTCATGAGAAACCCCGGTGCAGCAATCACCTTAGATTGGGATAAGGTAATACTGGACGTGCCCTCTCTGATAAAACCATTTAGCAGCGAGATGGGCAAGGTTGTCTACATAAACAGACTTCTATCCAGCATGAAAGGTAAGAAGTTCATAGTCAGCGTTAAACACGGCCCCTTGACGCCTAAATTTATAGAGGCCGCAATAATGGAGGGGGCTTATGGAGTGGCCGTTGGGGGTAAGCCCTCATATTACAGACAGCTTATTTACAAGATAGAGGTCAGGAAATTGCTTGAGATACCATGAAGTTCCCATACGTACCAGGAGTTAAGGACTATGACTTTGGGTACGGTCACCCCTTCCGGGGTGATCGATTCCCCAAATTTGTTAGGTTCATTAGAAGATTAGGCGCTCCAATAGAGATCATAGACCCCGTAGGAGAACCTCCCACCTTTCAAGATTTATTGAGGGTTCACGACAAGGGGTACTTAGATAAACTAATTGAGATGAGCCGCAAGGGGTTTGGGCTGATTTCCCTAGATACCCCCGCTTTTAAGGGTATGTGGGAAGCTTCCCTAAGTTTAGTGTACTCGGCGCTATCGGCTATAAGGGTCGCCCTTCGAGAGGGATCTTCTTTAGGATTTGGGGGCGCCCATCACGCGGGCGTGAGAGAGGGGGGAGGCTTTTGCCTGATCAACGACGTTGCGGTAGCTGCCAGATGGGCCCAATCTCAGGGAGTTGATAGAGTCCTAATATTCGACCACGACGCCCATCACGGTAACGGGACTATGGAAATATTTTATGAAGACGATAGCGTCTTGTACGTAAGCCTCCATCAGGATCCAGCAACTATTTACCCTGGAGTTGGATTTCTACACCAGGTTGGAAGGGGTAAGGGCGAAGGGTACACGGTTAACGTCCCCCTACCCCCTAAAGCGGGGCCCGAGTCCTACAAGATAGCTATAGAGGAGCTTGTGGTGCCCATAACTGAGAGCTTCGATGCAGACCTCGTGATCGCTCATGGGGGGAGCGACCCCCACTACTCAGACCCGCTAACCAACTTAGGTCAGACCATTGAGGGCCTGTGGGAGCTTGGTGGATGGGCCTCCTCTCTTAAGTCAAAAAGCAAGGTGAACCTTCTGATCAGCGGGTACAACGAGGAGATAAGGAACTGGGGGTGGCTGGCTTTATCTTATGGGTTCATGGGTGAGGTACTTCCCAAGGACCCCAGGGAGGTTGACGGATCCCCTGAAATAGAAGATGATCGGGTTATCAGGAGGACGAGGGCCCTGATAGATGAGGGTAAGAAGGTTTTCTCCAAGTACTGGAACGTCAGGGGTTGAAGACAGGTTCCAGCCTCCTGTCCTTCTTCTCCTTAACCCCTATCTTGTACAAGGCCAGGTAGGATGAGTCCTCCAGCTCCTCAACCTCTTCTACTGAGACCAGGACGCCTAACTCCTCTTCTAAGAGGAAGGCCAAGTCATCAAAGTAGTCAAAGAGTCCACATGATGCACAGAATGGCCCACTTATCCTTATTATGAGGTTATCGCCCTCCAACAGCAATATCTCGGCCACAGCCTCCGGGCTCCTCATCTCGTTAAATCTCTCGATGGCCTTTTTTACCCCGGACTCCCATGAGCTCATAGGTCTTGACTTTTAGAAGGATATATAAACGTTTCTAGGGTCTCTAGGTGGTGATGTTATGCTTGAAAGGGGTTTAGAAGGCGAGTTCTCTTACGAAGTTAGCGAGGAGATGGCTGCAGGTCACATAAGGGAAGTGAAGGTGCTGTCAACTCCGTCCATGATAGGCCTAATGGAGATCTCCTCCCACAGGCTCGTGCAGGACAGGATACCCGAGGGACACACCACTGTGGGAACCAAAGTGTGCGTCTCTCATAAAGCGCCGGCTCCAGTAGGAGAGGTAGTGAGGGTTCGAGTTAAGCTGGTTGACGTGAGCGGGAGAAAGCTCACCTTCAGGGTGGAGGCTTACTGGAGGGATGTGCTCATAGGCGAGGGAGAGCACGAGAGATACATCGTTAACCTGGAGAAGTTCCTGAACAAAGTCAGAGGTGCCATAAGTGAGTCCAAAAGAGTTGATAAGTAGACTTCAGAAGGCCTTTGAGATAAGAGATGAGGAATTTATAGCCTTAAAGGCGTCTAAAACCAAAAACCCCTTCGAGGTCTTAGTCGCCACGGTGTTATCCCAGAATACCACTGACAAGAACTCCTTCAGGGCCCTGAACAACTTGAAGAAGATCTACAAGATAACCCCAGAAGCCCTGGCCAAGGCTGACGTTAAGGAGATTGAGCAAGCCATCCGACCAGCCGGACTATACCGCCAAAAGGCCAGGGTTATTAAGGAGTTAGCAGTTAACTTGACCAACGGTAAGCTGAACAAAATCCTGAGCATGGACGGGGAATCTGCTAGAGAAGTCCTGAAGTCCCTCAGAGGAGTGGGACCTAAAACTGCTGACGTGGTCCTCTTGATGACCGCTAACTACCCGACCTTCCCAGTTGACACTCACGTGATGAGGGTCAGCAAGAGGCTCGGCTTAGTTCCCGAGGACGCTAACTACGAGGAAGCTAGGAGATTTCTGATGGAGTTCTTCAGTCCAGAAGATTACTTGAAGGGACATCTTTTGCTGATAAAGTTGGGCAGGACTTACTGTAAGGCCAGAAATCCTAAATGCGAATCATGCCCGCTAAGCGATATATGCCCTAAAATAGGTGTGAGGGAATGAGAAGGGTGCGTGTTAGTAGGCTCATAGGCCTGATATTCCTGATCATAATGGCCGTCCTAGCCGGGTTCTACGTCGCCAGATTCCAGTTAAGGCCGATCTGGATGGGCTCCGCCTACTACGTTAATTTAAGCACTATCCTGCTTTCATATTTAATAGGCGGACCGCGTTAACTTAAATAATCCGTTGTGATGATTACTCGATCCTTCATGGAGCCCGTGAACGTGGTGCTAGTGCCTGCTAACTTCATCGAGATCTCTCTGCTGGAGTTCATCGGTGAGAGGTTACCAGAAGCTTATCCAGTCAACGTTAGAATTGATGAGAGGGGCATAAGGGTACCGCCGCACGTTTATGATAAAGAGAGAGACGGAATGATAAAGAGTGAAAAACTGATAACTTATCTAAGGGCAGTAGATAGGTGGAGGCTCGATGAAAAGGTTATAATCATCGTAGATGACGATGGGTACGCAACTAACACTAATTTCATATTCGGGCAGGCTGAGGTCAATGGGAAATTTGGCGTGGTCTATTTGGCAAGGTTGAGGCCCTACGAGCAGGACGATGAGCTACTTTACGTCAGAGCTCTAAAGGAGGTATCTCATGAGCTTGGACACCTTTTTGGATTAGATCACTGCTTCAACCCGAAGTGCGTAATGAGCTTCAGTGAGACCATAGAAGAGGTAGATCGTAAGGACTGGAGGCCTTGCAACTCCTGTCTAGAGAAGCTGTTCAAACTCATGGCTATGAGGTGATGGGCGGGTTGTTAAGGGTTCAAAGGATAACCGCTCTCCCTCTCACCCAGACGTCCTGAGCCCTCGCTCCAACGTCCTCGCGTGACTAAACTTGACCGAACATTTTCGTGTTCGGACATAGAACACTACGCTTAAAAGGCGTTCTGCCGACTAGGGGGTGGGCCGGAGTTGATGCTCCTCTGGGACGTTGAAAACAACGTGCCCCTACTTAAGGGCTGCTCAGGGGAGGAGGTCAGGGTTATCAGAACTTCGAAGTGGAGCGATCCCTCTCCAGCCACAGACTTCGATCTAAAATTGTTAAAGAGCGTTTTAGAAGATCAATTTGGGACCGGCAGTTATCAGAAACTTCTCCCCAACGGTGATCAAGTAATCTTGATGGGAAAGGTCCCGTACTTGGATCTATCCTATGAGATCATTGCTGACGGAGTCGTTTTAGGTCACTTGTTCTTCGACATCTTCGACTTTAGGTGGTACTTCAAGCCCTCTCGAGCGGGAGCGGAGAGGCTTAGAAGTTACTTGGACAAGATAAATGCCTCTGGCGATAAAGGAACCGTCATTGGAGAGGCCAAGGAGGATGACCCTAAATTTGTACTCACTAAAAACGGGTTAGCTGAGAGACAAGGCAATAAATACGTTCAGGTAAAGGTCTTTAAGCCGGGCCCCGAGCCATTGGAAGTCCCTCACGACAGGAAGAGGATGATCAAGTTAAATGAATACTGTCTAAACTCTTTAATGGGTAAATCTATACTTTTTATTAGGAGATTAGCTAAAAAGAGAAGGCTTATTCTCTCGTTTTCCGGGGGAAAGGACAGCTCCACTCTGCTCGACTTGGTGAGCAGGAGCGACGTGGACTTCAAGGTCTATTTCAACGACACCGGGCTAGAACTACCTGAAACCCTAAAGTTCGTCGAGAAGGTGGGTGTGGACATAGTAGGGGATGCTGGGGACTCCTTTTGGAGGTATGTGGGTAAGTTTGGACCGCCTGCTAGGGATTATAGGTGGTGCTGCAAAGTAATTAAACTAGCACCTACGTTCAGGGCTTTGAAGCCCTTCATGCCAGCCCTCACATTGGTAGGACAGAGGAAGTTCGAGTCCATCGCTAGATCCAAGTCTCCGCCAATCTGGAGAAACCCTTGGATGCCCGGGTTCCTGTCGGCCTCACCGATTAACGATTGGACCGCCTTGTCTGTGTGGCTCTACGCTTGGAGCAGGGGCGTCGAGCTCAACCCCCTGTACTACCAAGGATTTAAGAGGTTAGGCTGTTATCTGTGCCCCGCGGCTAAGATAGCAGATTACCTCATGGTTAAGGAGAGGTATCCAGATCTCTGGGATAGGTGGGAATCCTTTCTGAGGAAGTACGCTGGCGAAAGGGGTTACAGTGAGGAGTGGGTGAAGCTAGGACTTTGGAGGTGGATTAAGCCACCCAAGGGCTTCAGAAGGCTCGGCATATACAAGAGGCCCCCTTTAACCACCTTAAAAATCAGGGAGAACTTGGCCTTAACAGGTAACTTTACCAGCAGGGTGAAGGAGCTCTCGATCACCTTAGGTAAACCAGATGACGGTAAGTTGAACCTGGAGAAGGGCCGACTCATCTTCAAGGAGAACGCCGTTGAGTTCGAGGGTAAAGCCCTAAAGGAGCTCGCTAGGATATACGTGAGGGTAAGCTCTTGCACCGAGTGCGGGGTCTGTACCACTTACTGCGATGCCCTCTACTTGAGCGAGGGCATCAGGGTGAACGCTGAGAGGTGCACTTCTTGCGGGCTTTGTAATGAGGTATGTCCCCTCTCTTATTACAGCAGGGCCACTGTGGGGGTAGTATCCAGTGAAAGTCCTTAAGATTCTCTTCGTTTCAACGTTGATCTTAGCCCTTCTGGCCATCCACGCGTTTATGATGAGGAGGAGTTACGAGGTTGCTAACTGCTATCTGCCTGATGATCAGATCAGGTCCTTGGCTGATAAGGCTGTAGACGCTGGAGTCGCCTACAGGGAGGTGGATAACTTCCTGAAGTTGACTAGAGAGGCCTGCAACAGGTCGGAGTTCAGGGATGAGATCTTAGACCTACTCAAGAGGTATTCCTCTGTGAACCTCACTAGACAAGCCTTCTACCAGCTTGTTGACTCATTAAATTCGGACGTCCACTACTCAGGTAACCCGAGCCTCTTCGAGAACTACCGTCCGCCTGGAGTTAGAGTCCCCCTGGTCTACTTAAACAATCAAGGGTTCAACGTTCACCACATAAACTCCCTAAACTTGGCAACGGCAGCCCTCATCTACAGGAACAATTGGAGCGAGTTCCTGGGAATACTTGATGGCATGCTCAGATACCTCGAGTTCCAGGGGGACGTCGCCTTCTTTAAGTTCTACTTTGCCTGGGAGACGGCCAAGATACCGTGGGTGAGCTCCATATCCCAGGGAATAGGGGCCGGCTATTACGCCTTAGCCTATCTCAAGACGGGAAATGAGACCTATTTAGAGGTCGCTAGAGGCCTAGCCAAGAGCTTTGGAACCCCCCTTAGTAAGGGCGGGTTCAGGATTAGTTTGCCTGAGGGTCCCTTCTACTTGGAGTACTCTCACGCGTCGGACGATCACGTCCTCAACGGGTTCATGTTATCCCTAAAAGGGCTTTCCATATACACTAAGTTAGTAGAAGATCCCATCGCTAAGAAGCACCTTGAAGAGGGCATTGCTACCCTGATAAAGATACTCCCCGAGTACGATTGCGGTAGCTGGTCGCTCTACTCACCAAAACACGGTAAGGCGAACGAGAGGTACCATAGGCTACACATAAGGCTTCTCTACTACCTAGGAAAGGTTGAGAACGTTCCAGCTCTCTTAGAATACGCAAAAAAGTGGGATAGCTACTTAATAAGGGCGGGAGCGAAGTCAGAGTTGCCCAGGGCCAGGGAGGTTACTGATATCTGGCTTTCCATAATAGAATCGGTTAGATCTTGATGTTAAGCCTAGCAGCTTCCTCTCTGAGAACCGATTCAACGCTTTTAGCCCCTCTCCCAGTAGGTATAGGAACCGATCCCGGTTGACCCTCTCCCTCAGCCTCAAAGAACATGCCTTCACTCACGTAGTCGCCGAACCTCTTGGGAGGGAGTATGGCGAACGCTAACAAGTCACCCCTAGACACCGTCATGTTGGTGACAACGTCAAACCTTTCCTTAGCCTCCACTACAGTCTTCCTCAGTCCATTGAACTCCTTCACGTCAACTAGCCTTCCCCAGTAGGAATCAGTCCCATAGAATATCTCCGCCCTTCTGCCTACCCTCTCTTGAATGCCACCGAATATTATGGAGGCGAACCTAACCTTAGCCAGGGCCAGCCTGTCCCCTGGAGTTTTAGCCCTGTCCTTCCATTCCTCCCACACCTCTTTGAGCTTCTGCCCATAGCTCACAAGTCCAACGAGCATTCCCTGATCGTTGAGTTCCTCCAATGACATAAAACTGAAGGAGAGGGTTTTTACCTCGGCAGCTAATCCTTTAAGGTCTATTGATCGAATCATCTTCTGGGGAACTTCCTTGAGGAGGCCTAAAGCTATCTCCGCCACTGCAAGCCTTGGATCCTTCATGGAGCTATGACCTCCCCTATCTCACTAAGCTCTACGACGCCATCCCCATCATCAAACCAACTAAGTACGTAGGTTCCCTGTCTTAAGAAGTTCTGGTGTTCGATCAGCCACATCAGACCGGCCCTAGTTCCGTACCTGGTAATTCCGGCCACAGTAATCTCGTACCCCTGAGAGAGCTTTTTGACGTTAACTACTGCAAAGTCTACGCTGCCGTAGGTTGACCAGTACTTCCTGCCGTTTACCTCCACGCCGGCGTAAAGTCCCTGGGAGTTCTTCACGAATGAGATTGGGGCACTATACTTGTCGTTTACGTTGGGACCTCCTAACCTAACTACTCTGGTAGACTCTCCCTCGCCTTTGAACTTGGAAATTAAGTCTGGGGACATCTCCTTGTCGACCTTTGAGCCGACAACTGTGAACTCTG
Organism: Thermoproteota archaeon; assembly: GCA_027491435.1. Lineage (GTDB taxonomy): Archaea > Korarchaeota > Korarchaeia > Korarchaeales > Korarchaeaceae > Korarchaeum. Next base: position 82,835 of record JAOZFG010000004.1, on the reverse strand, counting down.
ATAACTTCAACCCGCTTGAACCGACGATTATCCACCCGCTGTCAGGCACCCTGTCCTTCACCCTGGTCAGGACCGAGGCCGTGACTTCGAACTTCTTGTCCTTCATAACAGTTGGGTATATTGGGTTTATGAAGATGAAACCCTCCAGGACGTCTCCTGCCGCACTACTCCCGTATCTGTGGGTGTAGAAGTAATTCGGGAACCCAGAGATGTAAGCCCACACTCTGCCGTCCCATCCACATGAATAAAGGAAGGAGGCTCCCAACTCTTTCCCGTTAAGCCCAGTGTTTGGATTCATGTCAGCGTCTATCTCTACGTTCAAGTACCACTCTATGTCAGCCCCTCTCCCCTTTATATCGCAAGCGAGCTTATCATGTGGAACCACTGCGAAGTAGAAGGAGGTCTTCTTCACCAGCCCGTATAACTCCTTGAAGTCGGTAACCTTAGGCAGGCTCTCATCCTCATCTACGATTATGGGGGATAAGCCCTTCCATTCGACCATATTGCCGTCGACTTTTGGCTCTACCTTAGAGGGGACGAGCGTGTACACGCCGCTTCCTAATTCGTCCAAGATAGATGACCATACAACTGCCTTAACCCCGAATGTCTCGGGGAAGCCTAGCGCCTTGACGTTAGGTAGCTTAACGATGATTTCATCTCCCTTAACCTCAGAACTGCACTTTATTAAGGTCGTTTGACTGAATCCTTTCTTTAGAGGGTCGTAGGGCATGGCGCTACACAGGTTGGGGGAGTAGAAGGAAATCAGCAAGTCAGCTCCCTTGAATGGCCCGGAGTCGACCCCAGTTCCCACCTTGAAGTCGTTAAGGTATATGTTCCCCAGGAACCTCTCAGGCACCTTCCCGTAAAATCCTATTCTCACGGTGTAGTTGCCATCGGAGCCGGTAACTCCGAGGTATTTTACGTCTAAGTTGGCCAGCTGGGGTATCTCCAGGGGATCCACCCAGTAAGGCTCTTTTCGGGTCGCTAAGACCGATAGAGGTGGTAGCAGGAGTAAGATAAACAGGGCCAATGTTAAGCCCACTTTTTTCATGAGAACACCCTCCTTTCCTGATGGAAGCCTTTAAACACGTTACCCTAGGATTGACGCGTTGGGCCGCTAACTGGTTCACCTTACATCTAAAAGGTTAAGTTAGTAACTCGCCTTCGTATTTCTTCAGGTGTTGTATGGCGTCCTTCACGTCACTGAACCTCTCTGCCACCTCCTTCACGTCCTCCTCAGTTATCTTATCTCTCCCCTCAGATCTAGCCTTAACTCCAGCTATTCCCAATATCTGGACGGCGTACCTGAGAGACCTTCTCTCCCCTTCGTCCTTTAGTATCTCTAGGGCCTTATCGTCTATATCTATGCCCTCCTCAGCGGCCCTTATTTTTAGGATTTCCCCTACTTCGTCTCTAGTGTACTTGTCCGTCGTTATTATGACGAGCCTATCTAACAGGTCCAGGGGCATGCCAAACGGGGCCTTAACGTCGGTCCCTCTGATGTTCGTGATCCCCCTGTTAGTGGCCATGATTATTATGGGGACTAGCTCCCCTTCCATGGCCCTGCTGATGAAGCTGAGGGCCTCTATATCCATTAGATGAGCGTCATCAATGAACATGACCCCGGGAATTATCTCTGCCTTGTTCTGCTCCACCCACTCCCTGACCTGTTTATCTACCATCGCCCTAACCTCAGGATCTATCTCCTTAGTCTCAACGCCCAGTATCAGGGAAAAGAGGCCGCCTCCCCTCCTCCTGGAGACCATCCTATCCAAGTCGTCTAGGGTGACTATGTATGTGAACTCCTTATCCTTGAGGACTGGGCCCTCCGGCCTGGGCACCACGCTCTCGGAGGTCAAGTCAAACATCACAGCTTCCTTCGAAACTCCCACCTTAGATACCCTGCCGTCCTCCGAGTCTATCATTATCACGTCTCCCTCAGATATCCCCAGTTCAACGAGCTGTCTGGCTACATTTGGACCTACCTTAAGCGTCTTCTCATCGTCCCTAGTCTTCAACTTGATGGTAGCTGACTGTGGAACCTTTATGAACGGGTTGTAAACGCTAGAGCCCATCTTCACGTCCAATGACATGACTTCTCCCTCGTAGACCCTCCTGAACTCCCTTATCCTAACCCCTATCGCCTTCCTCATGGCCTCCATGAGGACTTCCGTCTTTTTCCTCTCAGTGCTGTATATCTCAGCGCCACTCAGCTGTATGAAAGGCACGTCCTCCCCCAGTTCCCTGGCAATCCCCACAGCTATTGCTGTCTTGCCAGTTCCCGGAGGGCCTGCTAAGAGTATGGCCTTTCCGCTTAGCTTGCCCTCCTTAGCCATCTTTACGACTAGGCCAGCAGCTTCCCTGGCCCTTATCTGGCCTACGAGTCCATCGGCCACGGGCCGCGCTTTGCCGTCTTTGTCCAGCCCTAACCCTCTTATATGACTGTGGGCGCCGACTCTCTCAAATGGGCTTGAGCCGCTCACCTCCTCAATTTCGACCATAAGGTCACCCCCCGAGCTGACCTCTCAGCATGGACTTGACCTCATTTAGGGAGCTGTCTATGTTATCCCAGTCCCAATCTATAAAAGGAACTTCCTCCAGTAGTAAGGACAGCTCCTCCATGAAAACGCCCATCCCAGGAACTTTACGTTTTTCCTTGGCCTCTAGAGGAGGGCCGGCCCAATTGCCCGAGTTAACTTCAGTAACAGCGCAGGAAGGGCTTCCTTTTACCCCTATCACTCCCAGTATTTCGACTCCTCCTCTTTCCAGCTCTCTCACCGCTTTAGCTACCTCGTTAGCTAGCTTGCGACAGGTCTCCCTGAAGCCAACGCTATCCATTTGTTCCTTGACCTGCCAGAATCTCCTAACCCCAAAGTGGATCAGTTCAGGGCAGGGAAGTTGTATTATCCCCACTTCCTCCTTAATTAGCTCATCTAGAAGCTCCTTAACTGGTCCCTTTCTCCTAGCCCTGCCTAAAACTACTGAGTTTTGGTTTAGGAGACAGTGAGCAACTAGAATGACTTTGTTGCCTCTATTATCCTTCAATTTTACCCTTCCTCCTCATCAAAGCTATGAAGCCAAGCATCATGGCAATTAGCGCAATTAGCAGTATAATTAAGGGTAGCTCCAAGCTGGGCTTGCTTCCAAGATCGGGCCTCACTGTCTGGCTGGTAGATGTCGTGGGTTGGGAGGTAGTTAACTTCGCCTCGATCTGCGCCGTCCCTCCCTTCGTTACCGTGAACGTCACAACCTTTTTTATCTCGTAGGTGAAATCCCCTATTTTGTAAATTATTTTGATATTTAGCTCACCAGTTCTGAGTGAAAACGTCCTAGGTACAGCTAACGTTAACGGTATTTTCAGCGTGCTGTTCACAGGAACGTTCCCAAAGCTTCCCTTTAATACGTTATCTCTCCTAGTCATCCCAACGCCGAAGGCAGGCACTGGAGATTCTATCTCCACGATGACGTCCTCCAGATCTATGGGCGATTTATTCATCAGTATCAGGGTAGCGTTAACGCGACTGCCTAAAGGGATTTCAGTCAGAGGGTTGGGACCTACGTATATCATGTTAGGAATTGCCGTTACCTCCGCCGAAATGGTGGCTACTTCCAATGGCCCCTTGTAAATCTCCGTAAATAGATCGTGTTTTCCTGGAGATAGAGGGGGTAGGGTCACCCTGTAGCAACCCGTCTCATTAGCTTCTCCTTCAGTTAAGTAATCCCCATCCACGTAAAGTTTGGCCTTAAGCCCAGCGGCCATCTCGTTGGGTAGACACACCCAACCAGATACTGGAACGTCCGCTGGAACGAAAATCGGGACGTTGGCCTTGATTGGAGATGCCGTCAAAGCTAAAGCGTTAAGGTGAAAGACGACTAATAGGGACGTGGCAAGTGCCACCGCTGTTGAGCGCCTCATCATCATTTGAGGAACATCCAACCTTAAAAAGCTGAGTAGACGGAAAGCAAATACTTTTTATTAAAATATGGGAAGGGGGTTTAAGCTCCAAGAATCATAAAGGCTATCAATATACCGTAAACGGCCACACCTTCGGCCAAGCCAGCCAATATGAGGACCTGAGTGAAAGCGTTGGGATTCTCAGCCAATAGAGCGCTACCCCCTATGCCTATACCGTAAAGTGCAATGCCTGCGGCGATCGTACTTCCTACTATTGAGATGCCAGCCCCTATGTACTTAAGGCCAGCCGCATCTCCAGTCCCGGCCTCTCCCGGAGCAGCAGCTACCATTATCGATACGGGTAGTAGGAGCAGGGGCATAGCAAGTATTACACGGGCTATAAGCCTCTTAGCCTTCATGGACATCCATACCACCCCAAGCCTCCAACGGAGCTTCGTTACTTCAACCCATTACTAATAAAAATTTATGGTATTATGAGTAGGTCGTAAGGGCCAGGAGCTCCGAGACTCTCTTGAACCTCCTGCCTATAGCGCTGTAGAACTTGGTAAAGAACTCATAAAAGGTCAACCTGGTGGATTGTATGAAGGAGAGCATACCCTCTAACCCCATGACAGCTACGTTGATTAATATCCAAGCCACCAGGATTAAAGGATTCATTAGCAAGTGAAGGTCGCTTATTTTTACAACTTCTTTCCCTATTAAGGAAGTTGCGGCCAGCACCCCAAAGACCTCATGTATGACGGCGAAAGCTGCTAACCTAATGAAGGAAAGTGAGTTGCTGAATAAGGCAAGTACACTCTCTAAGAAGGTCACTATGGCCTCTGATACCCCCTCGCCCACCGGGTGATTGTGGATCTTCGCCTTAATTATGGGGAATACTATTGTGACTAGCAACAGGGTGACTGCACCAGGTATCATTAAGGGATCCTTCACGGTTGCCCCTATGTCTGCTTCATTTCTTATAGCGGCTATTACGGCGAAGAGATACATGAGCAACGTGGCAATGCCCCCATGCTCGAATATTGCCTCTAATATCTCCCCCTTAATGACTCGGTTAACAGAGTTTATGAAGAACCCTATCATCATGGCAACTGCTCCTAGCTCCAAAGCCAATGCCATTAGCTTCATCGTGTCATGGACTGGGCTTATAATGGGATCCATTACTTCCACGAAAAACATCATACCGTACAGATACCCGAAGAATGCCGCAGCTACTCCCATATATACCATTAGTCCTCCCAGCTTCTTTATTGATCCAGAGAACTTGATGTAGAGGAAGAGGCCGAATAGGGCCATAGTAAGTCCATGACCGATGTCGCCGTACATCATCCCGAACATTAGGGGGAAGAGAATTGACGTTATTACCGTTGGATCAATCTCAAATATAGAGGGTAATCCATATAAGTCGTGCACTAACAAGCTGACTGGTTTTAAAATATTCGGTATTTTTATTTTAGAAGGGGCTTTACTTTCCTCTTTAGGTTCTTCGTATTCAACGGCTAGGTAATTCCCCAGCTTGTCCTTAAGAGCTTTTTCAAACTCATCTGTCTTCCTAGCCGGAACCCAGCCCGTAGCTATGGCAACTTCTTCACCTTCGTAGATCATAGTGCGAACCTTCTGTACAGCGGCTTCTCTCTTAATTGAGAGAGCGTAGGATGCCAGCCTCCTCGACTTTTCTAATATCTTTTCCTTTAATTCATTTAGCTCTTTAATCATTTTCTCTTGTTCTTTCTTATCGGATAATTTAGAAAGCTTTTGCACCTCCTCCCTCAACTTCCCCAGTTCTATTATCAGAGGTTTGGCCTCTTCTAGGAGCTCCACAACCCTCTTCTCTGCTTCTCCAGCAGCAACGACCTTTATTGAAATGAGGGAGTCCCTCAAATCTACAAATTTGTTCTCTAACTCCCCTACTTTTGCTCTCAAGGAAGATATCTCGTTCCTTATCGTGAGTTCAGCTGCATCAAGCTCCTGGGATAACTCAGATATCTGTTGCGAAACTTTAGCTATGGCTGGCTCTTTCTCAGCGAGTAATGGCGTAAGTTCTGGTACCCTCCTTACCCTCTCCTTCATCTTAAGCCACATGGATTCTACGGCCTTCAACTCATCCAACTTATCCTTGTTTAGCAAGTATTCGTCTATCTTGCTCACTATGTTGTATAGATCTTCCTTTAGCTCCTCAATTATAGATTTCATCTCAGCAACCCTGTCGCTGCCCACCTCCCCCTCTATAGAGTTCACTTTAGTGTAAATTTCCTCAACAATTTCGGCGGCGTTCTTTAACACTTCTTTGATGTTATCCATGGTCATGGATTTGTCTAAACAGGTCTCGATCAACGAGGTGAGTCTAATTATTCCCCTACCTATTTCTATGAGGTTCCTCCCTAATCTGAGCTTGGCTGGGTCCTCTTCTGTTATTTCCAGAGTAGCGCTGTAATACTCTTTTATTTTTAACTCCAGGTTGAGTAGTTCTTCCTCTAGCTCCTCTATCCTCTTACTCCTCTCCCTCAGAAGATATTTGACCTTTTTAGCGAGATCCAGCTCCCTTCTGAGGGATAGATACCTGCCGACTAAGTCGTCTAACTCTTTTATTTCACTTTCTACGTTAATCCCCTGATCTAACTTAACGAGCTCTGAAATTACCGCGTCTAGAGATATCCCTGTAAGTGAACTCATTCTTTCAAGCGCCCTGACTATGTTCTCGTATTCCATGAGGGTCGCCGTATTTACCTCCTCGGGAGGCTTCACCCCGGGAACTCCCTCAGGGATATCAACGTGTATGTCATCAAATTCAACTATAGCCTCTGCCAGCGAGTCTGCATGAAGCCTAGTCGTGTACATGTAAGCCTTGACAACCCTCTCAGGTTTGAGCATAATGACCACCTGCACCCCGACACCCGGCTAGGGATTATTAAAAACAGTTACATATAGCGTTGAGTGATTGGAAGTGAGGCTCCTAGCGACGGTAGGCACCAGACCTGAGATAATAAAGATGGCTCCCATACTGGAGGTGCTCTATAGGAAAAAGACTTTTGACGTCGTTTTAGTCCACACCGGGCAACACTACGACTGGAACATGAGCGGCATCTTTTTCAAAGAGTTTAACCTGCCTGAGCCAGACATGCACCTGGGCGTGGGCTCCGGATCTCAATCCAGGCAGACGGCAGCTGTCATGGTGGGAATCGAGGACGTTCTTGAGAAGTATAGGCCGGATCTGGTAATCTCCGTAGGCGACACTAATTCCGTCGTAGGCACTGCAATGGCGTCCGTGAAGGAGGAGGTACCTTTCGTCCACGTGGAGGCCGGCTTAAGGAGTTACGATTTCTCCATGCCCGAGGAGATTAATAGGAGAATTGCCGATCACATAGCCTCCTTTAACATGGCCCCCACCGAGAGGGCCAAGGTTAACTTGCTGGAAGAGGGGGTAAGCCCCTCTAAAGTCTTCCTCACAGGAAATACTGTGGTAGATGCCGTTAATAGGATGCTACCCCTCGCCAATAGATCCAGGGTTATGGAGGAGCTCGACTTGACCGAGGAAGATCCCATACTCCTTGTGACAGTGCATCGTAGAGAGAACGTCGAAAAGGAATACAGGTTGGGGGGTATAGTCAAGGCTATAAAGGAGTTAGATGAGTTCGTCGTGGTTTGGCCGCTGCATCCCAGGACTGAGGCTGCCTTGAAGGGATTCAATTTACTGGATGACCTGCTGTCTACTAAGCACGTTATCTTAACTGAGCCCCTTAGTTACTTAGATTTTCTAAAGCTTCTATCCTCATCTCAGATAGTGGCTACGGACTCAGGCGGGGTTCAGGAGGAAGCTGCGACGTTAAGGGTTCCATGTGTTATACTGAGGAACAACACGGAGAGACCTGAGGTAATCGATTTAGGATTAGGCAAGATAGCTGGAACCAATCCATCGACGATCATAGCCTCTGTGAGGGATTTCTTCTACAGGGAAGAACATCAATTATCCAAGAAGGATTATACTAATCCATTCGGGGACGGTAATGCTGCGAAGAGAATAGTCAAGATATTGGAAGGAGTTGATTTAATTAACCCATATGACTCTCCTAGGTTTGATGAGGGTTCTCCCTACTACTACTCCTTCGTCGTGTCAGGAAGGATGCAGGACTACACGGTCGCCAAACTCATGGACGAATTTGGCGTGGAGGTCATCTCAATTTATGATAACTCCGGCATGCCTTACAGTTTCAACTTATCAACCCCCCTGGTGAAAGGCCATAAGGTTAGGATCAGGGGGGAGAAGAGAATGATTAAAAAGCTGAAGAGACTTATCCTAAGCTAGTATGGAGCTGACCCTGCTAGGCGTTCTGTTAATAGTCGTAGGGCTCGTCATGATAGTGCTAGCCCTTATAAAGCCTATTAAAGTTAAGTCCAGTGAGAGTTCCGTTGCCGGGATAATCCTGATAGGCCCTATACCTATAGTGTTTGGTAAGAACGTTAAGGTGACTTGGCTCATATTGCTGGCGGGAATGGCCCTTCTAATGACTATAAGCATGCTCATCCTGGTGGGTGCCCTTCATGGAGGATGAAAGGGCTTATCTTTACAGGTCCTTCCTCCTCTTCGTAGGAGCATCCCTGATCATGTTCGGCATAATGATAATAGGCTTCTCTCAAGTTAAATCTCCGGAAGGAAGTAACGTCATAGTAGTAGTTGGACCGTTCTTCGTGGCGGTTGGGAGGGACGTCTCCCCTTTAACGGCCTTCACCCTGATCATAATCTCCCTCTTGATCCTGATTGCCTTTATATATCTGTTGAAAAAGTACTTGGAGGGGTTTTATGCTGCGTGAAGTTTTCCTCTCATTAGACCTCATAAGCTTGACCGATGCGTTACAGATAGCAGAGAAAGCTGTTAAAGCAGGTTTTAAACAGCTGGAGATAGGCACTCCCCTGATAAAGAGCGAGGGTATGAGGGCTGTAAAGGAGTTTAGGAGGAAATTCCCTGAACTCACGATCTTCGCCGACACTAAAACCATGGACACCGGCTCCCTAGAGGCCGAGTTGGTCTTCAAGTCAGGGGGAGACATCATGAGCGTTATGGCAGCGGCTCCTAATGAGACCATACTTTCAGCGGTTAAAGAAGCGGATAAGTGGGGAAAGGAGGTCCTAGCAGATACCCTGGGGGTTAGGGATGTAGAGAGTAGAGTGAGGGAGCTCATGAAGCTGGGGGTTCACAGGATCTGTTTGCATAAGGGAGTGGATGAGGGAATATTCTCCGACTTTGAGCTCGTTGACAAGCTGAGGGAATTTGGCATAAAGGTGGGCGTGGCTGGAGGGATCAACGAGGATAGCTTACCCAAGGTCAGAGAGGTGGCTGACTTCGTCATGGTCGGCAGGGCCATCACCAAGGCCGGCGACCCTGAGGAAGCGGCTAAGAGGATTTTGAAAGCTGCTGGACTATTAACTCAATAATTTTCTTTTTATGGCTTCGGTTTCAGCTTTAGCCAGATCCTTTAGGAACTCATCAGACAACTCTTTATGTCTCATCATGAGCTCCCTGACGTCCATAGGGTCTAGCCCCCTCACGGACATGGCCACCAACGCCAGCTTTCCGTACCTCTCAGCGAGCCTTCCCAACTCATATACCCTGTTGGCCAACTCCCAATCCCTTACTATTGGCTTACCTACTCTCTTAGCTTCTTCTAATGCTCCTTTAGCTCTCCTGATCCACTTGCCCGATAGAGCCACTACCCTGGAGCTCCCGCACTTGGGACACCTTACCTCATCCAATTCCAATAGAGAGGACACGGTGAAGTCGGAGCCCCAGGACCAACATTTAGAACATGTTAGGAAGATCTGTTGTCTGAGCAGCCTGTACTTGAAGTCTGTTAAAAGCCTCTCGCTCAACTTGTCCTCGGGGAGTATTTCCAACAGGACCGCAGATCTATTTAGGCCAATCATGGATAGAGGGCTTGGGCCCTTGACTTCAGATAGTTGTAACGTGACTCCCCTCCTGAAGAAGGAGATAGTGCCCTCTACGTCAAAATCCTTCACTAGAGTTTCCCTTATGGCCTCTTTGTAAACAGGAGTTCCCTCGTAGGCCTTAGCTAGTTTGCTCAGGCTTATTATCCTAGAACTAGTTCCAGTCCTGATCAAGCCTAGCCTCTTAGCCACATTAAGCAACCTTATTCTAAAGAAGGAGGAATCTTCAACGGCCTTAACCAGGTAGGAGTGACTAACCACCTCCAAAGCAGATAGAGCTTCCATCACCACGCCCTTAGTAGTCCCTACAACGACTATCCTGCATTGGTCGTCAAACGTGTGAACTCTCACCTTATACCTGTCTAGTATCGCCTTGGAGAGGTACTTAGAGACGGTCCTGTTGATCAGGGTGCCCAGACAAGAGTGAACCACTACCCCGTCAGGGGGTACCTCCTCTACGACTATCCTTTCATCCGTTGGCATAGGATAACCCCTGTTCAAATGGCTCTGCAAAGTTTCAAGGGCCTTAACGCCTTCTTCCAGCTTGAAGAAAGGGTATTCGTCTCTAAGCTCAGATGCTATCTCCTCTAAGCTAAGACCCCTTCTGTAGAGATCCTCGAAGCGTCTCCTAAGTCTGCCGACCTCTTGACTGACCTCAAAGGGGACGGGAAGTTGTTCCCCTACCCAGCTCGGGATGGCCCCTAAAGGATCCGGCGACTGTTCTACGTATATCCTCCCTCCTTCCACCCTTTTTACCCTCCATACGGCCCCTCTGAAGACGAATTTAACTCCAGGATGAACGTGCTCTAAGACAAAGGCTTCATCCAGCTGACCGACGTAAAATCCAGTCTCGTCATCTATGACTGGATAGCTGGTGGACTCGGGTATTGTGGATAGGTGTTCGAAGAAATAGGCGTAGGTATTCCTATACACCCTGTTTATGGATAATGTGTCATCTTCGTTGAGCCAGAACAGCCTAGGCCAAGACTTGGACATGAACTCCAGGAGGGCCCTCAACTCCTCATATTCCAAGCTTTTGTAAGGCCAGGCTCTCCTGACCAATTCCAGAACTCTGCTTAAACTGACCCTCCTCTCTCTTATAAGGAGGCCCATTATGAAGTGGAAGAGCACGTCGTAAGGCTTAGACAGAGGTTTGATGGGCTCGATCTCCTTGCTGATTACCCTTCTGGCCAATACTAAAGATTCCAAGAAGTCATCTGAATCTAATGTTATTATGATCCCTCTAGCCTTCCTTCCAGGCCCGTGACCGGACCTACCCACCCTCTGAGCAAGTTTAGTCGCCTGTCTTGGAGATCCGTACTGGACTACAAGGTCTACGTGCCCTATGTCTATCCCCAACTCTAGACTGCTGGTGCTTATGACAGCTGCTAGCTTTCCCTCCCTGAGGAGCGTTTCACTCTCCACCCTTGCCTCCTTAGATAGAGAGCTGTGGTGGACGTGAACCTTCAAATCCCTGAGTGTGGATATCCTGTAGCCAAGGGCTTCGGCCATTGACCTCGTGTTAGTGAAAACTATCGACGATTTCGCTGACCTTATGCTCCGTTCAAGGGCCCTTAGCCTAGCTACCACGCCTGGTTCTAGTAGTGTCCTTTTAGATAGTTCGTAATCCTCCTTTTCCGGCGTAGGATAGAGTATCTCCAGTTCCACGGGCCTATCTTCTTCAGCCCTTATTATAGCCCCCTCCTCATCTCCTAAGAAGAATCGTAAGGCCAGCTCCGGGTTGCCCAGAGTGGCCGATATTAGCACCTTCTGGACCCTGTGATTGGATAACTCCTCAACTCTCTTGACCAACAAGGAGAGTTGAACTCCCCTCTTATCGTCTAACAGCTCGTGGACCTCGTCTATAATCAACCACCTAACTGATTTCATATGCGAGGATAGTTTAGGCCCAGTCAACATTATTTGTAGGGTTTCTGGAGTAGTTATCATTAGGTCAGGCGGATTTCTTGATTGGGAGGCTCTCTCTCCCTTTGAGGTGTCCCCATGTCTCACGCCGACCCTAAGTTCGCAGGCAGATGCCCAGTACTTTATCCTCTCCTCTAAATCCCTGTTTAGCGCCCTTAGTGGGGTCACGTAGATTACCTTAAACCCTTTCTCCCCTCTAAAGTTGGCAGATTTCTCAATTATTGGCCATAGGGCAGCTTCCGTTTTTCCTGAACCTGTGGGGGCCATTAGAAGGGCGTTTATACCGGAGCTAACTATGGGAATGGCCTTCTCTTGTATTTTAGTTAACGTGGCGATACCTTTATCTTTGATGGCTTTTCTTAAGCATTCAGTAAATTTAATTTGTTCTAATGACCTATTCATTATCCTAGATTCCCCCTCACGTTTGAGATCACACTTTCTGCCAGGCTTGATCGGGCTTTACCCCTAGATAAGGTTTTTAACTCGCTCATGGCCTGATGCTCCGGAGCAATCCACATTATAAAGGGGTGATAAAGATGGCCATGGAAGCTGGTGGAGCAGGTGCCGGAGCTGGAGCTATTCCCGTCCTTATACTCAAGGAGGGGACTTCTAGAACCAAAGGAAGGGAGGCATTGAGGCTCAACATAACCGTTGCTAAGGCAATTGCTGACACCATTAGAACTACCCTGAGTCCCAAGGGCATGCAGAAGATGCTAGTTGATCCCTTTGGCGATGTGATCATAACACACGATGGAGCCACCATAATGAAGGAGATAGAGGTTGAGCACCCTACCGCTAAGATGATGGTCGATCTAGCCAAGTCTCAGGAGCAGGAGGCTGGCGATGGTACTACCACCGTGGTTATATTGGCTGGTGAGTTACTAGCCAAAGCGGAGGACCTATTGGACCTGGGAATACACCCAACCGTCATAATATCGGGTTACAGAAAGGCTGTGGAGAGGGCTAAGGAGATACTGGATGAGGTGGCCATTAAGGTAGATTGGAACGACAAGGAGGTCCTTAAAAAGGTAGCTAAGATCGCTATGGGCTCTAAGTCCGTGGCTGTAGCAAAAGATTACCTGGCTGAGCTCGTAGTAGACGCTGCTCTCCAGGTTGTTGAGGAAAAGGACGGGAGGAGAGTTGTCGACTTGGATAACATAAAGATAGAAAAGAAGGAGGGCGGTTCCCTGTTTGACACTAAGCTAATTCAGGGAATAGTGCTGGACAAGGAGGTAGTCCATCCAAGGATGCCCAGAAGGGTTGTCGGGGCCAAGATAGCACTTATAGAGAGTGCCCTTGAGGTTAAGAAGCCTGAGATCTCGTCAAAGATTAGGGTAACCTCACCTGCTCAAGTCAAAGAGTTCATAGAGCAGGAGAAGAAGATGCTAGCCGAGCTAGTTGAGAAGATAGCCGCAACCGGGGCCAACGTGGTATTCTGCCAGAAGGGCATAGACGACGTGGCCCAGCACTTCCTAGCTAAGCACGGCATACTGGCCGTGAGGAGGGTCAGAAAGTCCGACATGGAGAAGCTCGCCAAGGCTACTGGAGCCAAGATAGTAGTTAACGTCAAGGAGATAACAGAAGCAGACCTAGGATACGCTGAAATAGTTGAGGAAAGAAGAGTTGGGGAGGACAAGATGGTGTTCGTTGAAGGTTGCAAGAACCCAAAGGCTGTCAGCATACTGATAAGGGGAGGAGAGAAACAGGTCATAGACGAGGCTGAAAGGAACTTACATGACGCCTTAAGCGTAGTAAGAAACGTTATAGAAGATGGCAAGATAGTTGTGGGGGCTGGAGCCGTCTGGATGGATCTTGCCCTCAAACTTCAGGAGTTCGCCAAGACCTTAGGAGGTAAGGAGCAGAACGTGGTGCTCAAGTACGCCGAGGCTGTGGAGTCAATACCCAAGACCTTGATTGAGAATGCCGGTCATGACCCGATTATCAAGCTGTCTGAGCTCAGGAAGGCCCACTCAGAGGGTAAGAAGGAGTACGGGTTCAACATATACACCGGAGAAGTTGAGAACATGTTAGAGAAGGACATAATAGAGCCTGAGAGAGTAACTAGAAGGGCCATTACCTCAGCCACAGAGTTCGCCACGACTATATTGAAGATAGACGATATAATAGCTGCCGCCGGCAAGAAGTTTGAAGAGAAAGGAGGGAAAAAGGAGGAGTGATGGCCTTGAGTGAGGGCGGTCTGCTGGGCCCAAAGAGATTAACCAAGTACGAGCTGGTCAGGATAATATCGATAAGGGCCCAGCAGATCGCTGCTGGTTCTCCCTTATTTTTAGATGAAGAGGAGATACCTGAAGGCTTAGATGACCCGATAGAACTGGCCAAACTCGAGATAAGGAAGGGCAAGCTTCCTATACTGGTAGAGCGGAAAGCGGGTAAGGAAGTAGTGCTACTCCCGCTCTCCGAGCTCATCAACGAGTGATGATAACATTTTTAATTGGGGAGGGTTGGTTATATCAGCTCGCCCTCCCGGCTCTATAACTGAACAAGTGGCGGGCAAGAGGTGAGTACTATGGTGGCTGAGGAAGGAATCGTCTATGTAGGTAAGAAACCCGCTATCAATTATGTGATGGCTACTACCCTCCAGATAAACAGGGGAGTGAAGAAAATCATCCTCAAGGCCAGGGGCAGGTCCATATCAAGGGCCGTTGACGTCGCCGAGATAACCAGGCTCAAGTACTTCCCTGGGAAGATCAAGATAACCGACCTCAGGACTGGCACTGAGGAGATCCTTGACGAAGAGGGTAACAGGAGGGACATAAGCGTAATAGAGATAGAGCTTACCCAGGTCTGAGCCTGGAGGGGGAAAAGCCCCCTCTAAAATTTTTGTTGAGGGTAAGCGGTTCCTCAACAAAAACTTCTTATTCCTCCTTGCACGTGGTTAGCCCGGTGGGAACATAGGGAAGGCGGAGTTCTGGATAGATAAGATAGCCAGAGAAATTATAGAGCGAGAGGAGAAGTTGGGCAGAAATTTTACCGTGCTCAGGGTGGAATCTGGGATAGGAGCTAGCGGCTTTCCACACATAGGTTCAGTAGGCGACTCCTTGAGGGCCTACGGGGTAAAGTTGGGGATAGAGGCTAGAGGCCTCAAGAGCGAACTCATTGCTTATAGCGATGACAGGGATGGGTTGAGAAAGGTCCCCGCAGGAGTTCCCGAGGATTACAGGAAGTATTTAGGCATGCCAGTGAGCGAGATACCCGACCCATGGGGGTGCCACTCCAGTTACGGAGAACACATGAGTAGCATGCTTATAGACGCTTTGGAGAAATTGGGCATCGAATTCACCTTCATATCCGGGACTGAAGCCTATAATTCGGGTTTGTTAGATGAACAGGTTGCTAAGCTAATCGAGAACAGCCATAAAGTGGATAAAATAGTGAGGGAAGAGGTGGGATCCAGTAAGCCGGAGGGGTGGGTCTACTACTGGCCTAGGTGCGAGAAGTGCGGCAGAATATACACTACTAGGGTCATCAAAGTGATACCAGAGGAGAAGAAGGTTATCTACGCCTGTGACCAGGAATTTAAGGGTGTTAAGGGCTGTGGTCACGTTGGAGAGGCCTCTTACGTGAGGGGCGAAGGTAAACTCTCCTGGAAAGGGGAATTCGCCGCCAGGTGGGCTGCTTTAGGCATAGTATTTGAGCCTCACGGAAAGGACATAACTGATTCGTTCAGAGTAAACGCCAGGATAGCTAAGGAGGTTCTCTCTTATGAGCCCCCTATGACAGTTATGTACGAGATGTTTCTAGACGCCACTGGAGGGAAGATAAGCAAGTCTAAGGGTAACGTGATAACCCCGCAGATGTGGATGAAGTACTCCCCCCCTGAGACCTTGAGGATGCTCATGTTCAAGAGGTACCACGGCACCAGAAACATTTCCCTCCAGAATACGCCTCAATACATAAATGAGTTTGAGAGAAACCTTAAATTGTATCATAATCTTGACAAAATAAAGAGTGAAAGAGATAGAATATCTCTGAAAAGACTGGTAGAGTACACGTTTTTACTTGAAGGGGTGCCCCCTCCGCCACCCTACGAGTACTCCGCGGTGCTCAAGGTAGCTAGGATGGCGCCCAGGGACCTGTCTAGGGAGGAACTCATTAAGTTCGTTGGAGATATCATATCCAGATATTACGACCTACCATTGGAACGGCTTCTAGATGATGAATGGTTCATTAAGTACGTGGAGTACGCTAAGAATTACGTGGATTCCTTCTCAGAAGAGGAAGGAAGGGTCGTCATACCTCAGCAAGTACTCGCAGCCATAGAGGAATTCCTAGACAGAATAACAGACGACATGAACGCAGAGGACATACAGAACTTGGCCTTTCAAGTGATAAAGGAGAAGGGGATAAAGTCTAAAGAGTTCTTCAGGTCGATATACAGGGCCATACTGGGACAGGACGGCGGGCCGAGGCTGGGCAACCTTATACAGAGGGTCGGCCCGTCGAGGTTCAGGAAGATGTTTAGGGAACTCGTGGAGGAAGGTAAAATTGTCCCAGGATGATGAGAGGATAAAGAGGCTTCTAGAACTTAGAGAACTGCTCAAGAAGAGGATAAATAAGCTAGAGAATGAGCTTATCAGATTGAGACAGATGTTGGAGGCCCTAGAGGAGACCCTCTTGGAGCAGACCTTAACTACCGCGGATAAATTGGAGAGAAAAAAGGTGGAAAAAGGGCCTAAAAAACTGGAGAGGGTTCAATTGACCAGCAAGGGAGGGAATTCGCTCGGAATCGTTGAGGTAGATAGGGCTAAAGGTTACCTCAGGTTCACCCCTGCTGAGGGCCTCTTAGTGGACGCTGAGTCCAAACCAATCAAGTCATTCCTGCTGAAGAAGATGAAGGAATTCGAAGAGTCTTCGAACGCTAGGTACGAATTAAAGGTTAAAGATGATGGTACCTTAGAATACTTAGAAATCGAGGGCCTGAAGTCGAAGGAACTTAACGACTTCCTTAGGATGCTCAGGTGGGCCGTGGAGAGGTCCTTGGTATAGCTACCGGGGGGCAGCCAGTACAGGGCCGACTGCCCTGTCTAAAAAGTCCCAATCCTTGTACCTTTCCCTAAACTTCAGCGCTCCCTCCTTCATGTTTCGATCCCTTAGAACTCTCTTTATCGCGCCTATTAACTGTTGTCTGACGTGTACCTGATCAACTACTACGCCCAATCCCTTGTCCCTGACCGATTTGGCGTTTTCAATCTTCTCAGTGTGTTTTGGAGTTGGGATGAGCACTAAAGGCTTTCCACACAACAACGCTTCAGATATTGTGGTGTGGCCAGCCCTAGAGACCACTAAGCTAGCCCTGGACATGTATTCCCACTTCTCGGAATCTGGCAGCCAACCGTAGATCTTCAGATTTCCCCTCTCGACAACCTCATCAGACCCCGGCTCTCCCAGGGATATAACCACCTCGTACTCTGGGAACTCCCTAGCTAAATCATCAGATATCTTTAGCAAATCTTCAGCCAAGGACCTCCTCTCAGCCCCCGGGCCTGAAACTATTATCAAGATGAGGTCCTCCTCTGAGGGCTCACAGGGCACCTCTATTAGGGGGCCTGTAAAGACGGCTTTGGACAGAATCCTCCTAGGTAAGTTGCTGGTCTGAGCTCTGGATATGTTATCCGGCGGGGGGAAGTCCACTATAAGGGCGAACTCCGAAGCTGCCCACAGGGTGGTCATGGCAGTGTTAAGCGCCCTCTCCACAATTTCTGGAATCTTCATCATCCTGTCCGAGTAAAAACCCTTGATTATCCTGTAGATGGCTTCTGTTATCAGAGGAGATATTAGAAGCTTGGGCTGGTTCAGCAGGACGACCACCGGGACGTCCAACACCTTAGCTGCTATGACAGCGGATATCCTGGAGTCAGAGATCACTACGTCTGGGGCGTAATTACTTATGTTGGACATCTCCACCCTTACGTGCTCTATGAACTTCGGTATCTCCCGGACATTTCTCAAGGTCCTGATCAGGTCAGGGGAACCGTAAGGGCCCATGACCCAAGAAATCTCCCTACCCCCATCAAATACGAGTATATCGTCGCCATGTATTTTAACGTACTCTAGCGCGTCTCCATAGGAGGAGATCGCTACAGATAAGCCCGCTCTGGTCAATCTCCTAGCTAGTGCTAGGCTTCTAGATACATGACCAAGCCCTATTCCTAGGGCAGATAAGTAGGCTTTCAAGCCCTACACCAGCTTTTCTCTTACTACCCTTCCGTTAGGAGATGTCTCTGTGAATACCTCGGCCGAAAAGGTGTACACCTCGACGTCCTCATCCTTCCAGCACCCAGGCCTCAGGCCCGCCTTAAGGCACGTGTGATCCAAGAACTCGGAGGGTGACATGTCGTACTCCACCGCCACCTGAGGAAGCAACAGCCCATTGTAGGGGCCGAACCTGACTATGAGCCCGTGGACCCCTATCACTATTCTAGAGGGCAGCTCCTCCCTAGGCACTCCAGTTACTTTCTCCGGCGGAGTTAGAACTGATACTTCCACTATCACCCTATCTAGCTCATACCTGCTTAGGGGAGGGAACCTCGGATCCTCAAACGCTGCCGCCCTAGCGGCTCGAACTACGGCGCCTATTAACGGCAATGAAGGTTCTGGATATCCTATGCACCCCCTTAACTCCTTCTTAGGGTAAGTGTTGAGGGTTACGAAGGCTCCTGATGGCCTTAGTAGCTTCTCTGATCTCGGCGGGAAATCAACCAACACGTCTTCGACGTTCCTTCCTTTAAATGCGTACTCTATGGACTTTCTCGCCGTCTTTACGAGGTATTCTCCCTCCTCATCGCTTATGTAAGGCATAAATATCACCCCATTAAGGCTACAGGAGATCCCTTATTTATCCCTAAGTCCTCAGCGATCGGCGTGCACTTGGCGGTCAGTAGGTAGAGAACCGGAGGATCTAGTTCATACTCAGTTAACGTCTCGTAGTTGGCCATCCCCTTGGCTATAATTAGGTTGGCGTTCTGAAGTATTCTTCTGTTGGTTTCGTGCTCCAATTCTAGCCTCACTCCCAATGGACTTGACAGGGAAAAGACCTCTAGTCCAGGATCCAGCTCGAGCACTTCCCTTTTTGTTATATCATCGGCCACGGGCTTGCCTCTTGCGAAGACGTAAACCGACTTCCCTAAGCCCATGACGTACCTAATCAGCAACCTGTCCACCGGGAATTCGTGGGCGTTATCGAGTATGTATACCACGTACTCCCCTCTAGAGGTTCTAGTGAGGATGTCAAAGGCTTCTTCTGTGTTATCTATGGCCAATCCCTTTTTCACGGTGTTGATAAAAGTTTCTACGGGTCCCTCGCTGTGCAACGGGACTTCGTACCCGTTGATGGACGCTGCATTCAGGGCCAGCCACCTAAACCTGTGGAAGCCCTCAGGCAGATTTTTTAGCTCCCTTTCTATAATTGGGGCTATCTCTTTGGAGACCTTCCTCAATCTCTCTTTTTTTATCTCTTTGAAGGGGTCTTCCTCGTTGAGTATTTCCTTGAGGACGGACTCCCTTAAGTAAGCAATGTCAGCCGGCGTGACCACTGAATCTATGGTCTTTGCAGCCTCCTTCAAGAATTTTTTGGCAAAGTTCACGCCATCCAAGTTGAAAAGCCTGGCTTCTTTGTTCAAGACCCTGAAAATACAATAAAAGCATTCCGGCCTAATCCTCAAGCCAATCACCTTATTAAATTTGTGGTAGATCCCAAACCTATGCAGGTTCCTAGGCTCTTGATAAACCTAAAGGCTTACCCCCAGGCCGTAGGTGAGAGGGCTTTAGGCATTGTAAGGCAGGCCGAGAGGGTCTGGAAGGAAACGGGCGTTCTTATAGGCATAGCTCCCAACCTTATCGATCTAACCTTTCTGGCCTCTAGAACAGACTTGCCTATATTCGCTCAACACGTAGATCCGGTGGATCCTGGAGCGCACACAGGACACATTTCCCCGGAACTAATTAAATTTGTAGGCGCCCGAGGATCAATAATTAACCATTCTGAGAGGCAATTGATGTTAAAAGACATAAAGGCCTCTGTGGACCTTTTAAAAAAAGCTGGCCTTACTTCGGTGGTCTGCGCGCCTACTCCTGAAGAGAGCGCCTCTGTAGCAGTTTTTGGTCCTGACGCAGTGGCGATAGAACCACCGGAGCTTATAGGGACGGGCATTCCTGTATCTAGGGCAAAGCCAGAAGTGATTACTGAAAGTGTTAAAGCAGTTATGGACGTGAATCCTAGCGTCAAGGTCTTGTGTGGGGCCGGAATTACCAGTGAAGAGGACGTCTCAGCCGCCGTTAGGTTAGGAAGTTATGGCGTTCTAGTGGCTTCAGCTGTTGCAAAGAGCTCTAATCCATTAAGAAAAATTGAGGAATTAGTCGAGCCTTTCGTAAAAATTTAGGCTTCTTTCAACCTTTCCTTTATTTTCTCTAGGACCTTAGGTAGGGTTGTATACTCCATCTCCTCGGGCCCAAGCCTGTGAGGCATGAAAGGCCCATGTCTCCTCATGTAGTCAGCTATTACGTTTGCCAGCCTTCTGGCCTCATCAAAGGCCACATCTGAGAAGAGATCGCTGGGTCCTATAAGCTTAGAGTTCTTTATCTGGAATCCTAGGGCTATCACTCTGGGAGGACCGTCGAACCTAGTTGGCCTAGCGTCCTTCTCCCCCACAGGCATTAAGGGGCCATTGTGCGACCCTCTCATCCACCCAGCCACCAGGTGGGGGAGAGTATAGGGCTCTAATACTTCACCTAGCGCTGGAAAACCGCTTTGAGCCCTAACTATGGCGACTGGATCGTCCTTACCCACGTATTTACCGGCTATTAGGCTAAGCCTTGTGGTGCTGACCACCGCTGCTATTTCCCTGTCAGACTTCCTAAAGACCCTCCTGATGACGTACCTTCCAGTAGTGCCTATTAGGGCTAATATATCGTACATCTCCTCAGGAGAGGACATCTCCACCACTTTGTCCTCAAACACGTCCATTATTTCGAAAATGAATCCTTCATGAAGCCGGGGATCTATGACTAGGCCCGCCGTATTAAAGGGGTCGGCAAAGGTCCTGAAGATAGGCAGGTTAAACGCCCCAGGTTCCGTTTTATCGGCCATGAACACTATCACTGGATCGGATGGCCTTTCTTCAAACTCCATCTCGGCCACTCCAGGGCCCATCCCCTTTAAGTTACCTGAGAAAGCGTCCTTCAATAGGTCCTGACCTGCCCCGTATAGACCAAGTTGTTTAGCAACTTCTGTGCCCTTGCTGAAGACGTTCCAGGCCAGTTCGTGTATTTCAGGGTTATCTACTCCCTTCCTATGAGTCATGATCAGTTGCAGGTCATCACCTACAGCAGTCACGTAGAAGTCCTCTATGAGCCCGTCCTTCTTGGCGGCAGTAAGTTCTGCTACAGATACTTCCTTAAGCCTGGGGTGGACTACGTGGTGGCCTGCTAAACCCCCTATATCCGCCTTTATAACGGAGATTGTAGTCTTTACCATGAGAAATCACCATTGGAGTTCCGGAGGTTCCCAATAAAAAATTGAATTGAAAGCCGCTACCATTAATCAAGCATAAGGTAGCCGCCTTCAGCTAGAATCCTCCTGAGCTTGTATACCGCCTTTTTTACGTCCGCTTCCTTCTTGGCCCCTGTACAAACTAAGCTTCCTGATGCGAATATCAAGAAAACCACGTCGGGGTCTTTCATCCTGAATATGAGACCCGGAAACTGCTCAGGTTCATAAAGGGTATTTGGCAGGTCTAAGGCTAGCTTCTCTATGTTCACCTTAACGTGAAGTTTAGCGGAGGCCACTATGTTCTCGGCCTTGATCAGGGGCTTCCTAGTTATGGGTATCCCATGCTTCTTCAGGGTCTCTATGGCAGCCATTATGGCCTTTGCAGATTCTTCAACCGATTTAGTGCCAGTACAGACAAATTTACCGCTACTAAACAAGAGGAGAGCTGCCTTAGGCTGTTCTAACTTGAGGACTAGGCCGGGAAACTTATCCGGATCATACCTAGACTTCTTTATTTTCCTGGATATCTCCTTAAGATCAAGTTTCTGTTTTATATCTGCTGATGATACAACATTTTGTATATTAATCTCCGGTTCAGGAAGTTTTTTAAGGAGCTCTTCGACCTCATCCGAGTGCTCTGGCTCCGAGTTAGACATTTAAGTCCCCTGGTAATGACCTGCGGGTATATAAAAAGGGTACCTGATGGATACTAGCTCCCCAGTTTAGGTCAAATCATCCTGTCTTTGTTCGCTTTTTACAGTATACTTTTTACTCTCCCACTCAAGCCTCTTCTTTATGTAATCGTATATAAAGGCAAAAGCTATTAAAGAGATAATGATCGCCCTGCCGACTAAGGTCTTGGTGAAATCCAGGATCTGGCCCACAAAGGGCACGTGGAAGATAACCACCCCATACAGGTCGTTAGGCGTCCTGTAACCCGGATCAGGAACTATGTTATTATCCCCCTTAGTGTAGAATCGGAGAACCCCTCCCCTATTCTCTATCCTGACTATCCTATGAACTACCGGCTTGGAGGACCAAGGGGCGTTGAAGACGATTACGTCACCAACCTTAAGCTTCTGAGGATCTGCCTTCACCACTATGAGTAGGTCTCCCTTGTTGTAAGTTGGCTCCATTGAACTTGAGGTGACCACGGTAAGCGGGGATTCGACACCCAAGATTAGCGGTAATCCAACCTTTATAAAGACGAAGAGCACGGCTAGGGCTATCAGGAACCAGCCGATCTCCTTAACCAACCACTTGTTGGGGGTCTCCTCTGCCTCCTCCAATTTAGATCGCCTTTACCACCTTAGGCTCCTCGCTCCTAACCTTCATCAGTATTCGGTACCCACATCTAGGGCACTTGAAATCCTTGAAGTAATCTTCCATCTCCTTCTTGGTGAAGACGTAACCGCACCTGAGGCACTTGTACATGGTTCCCCTTCAGTTGGCCGGGCTGCGGCAATAAAAAAGTTTAGGTCTCCGTAGAGGTGCCCATTTTGCTTGAAATTCTCTCTTTTATCATCTTTATCTTCTCTTCTGAGAGCTCTTCGAGCCATTTTTTCCTAGCTTTGTTCAACAGCTCTTTGTACCTGTTCCTAACGGTGACTTCTGTCACGTTAGCCGCCTGAGCGAGTTCCCTCTGAGTCCTGTGTATGCCGAACTCCTGACAGGCCATGTACACCGCAGCGGCTGCAACGCCTACAGGCTCCCTACCCATGGTAGCCCCATTTTCTCTGGCTATTCTTATTATCCTGATGGCCTGTGTGGCTATTTCTTCAGGCAGGTTTAGCTTGGAGCATATCAGGTAGACGAAGTTCTCCGGTTTGGGGGGAGGTATCTTTATCCCTAATTTTCTGAACAGGAACCTGAAGCTCCTCCCTACCTCCTTCTCCTCTAGGGAGAAGTACTGAGACACCTCTTCTAGTGTCCTTGGCACGTCAGTCCTCCTGCAGGCGGCGTATATGGTAGCTGCCACCATGGCGTCCATGCTCCTGCCCTTGACCAATCCGGCCCTGGCAGCCATCCTGTAGAGCGTAGCGGCGTCCTCTACGGTCTCTTGAGGAAGGTTTAACGCCTCGGCAGCATCCCTTATCTTCCTTAGTGCGGGTTCTACGGTCTTCTCCCTGGAGTCTGCCACGTGTTTCTGTGTCCTCTTGAGTTGGTTTACCATCTTCTTGCTTATTCCCCTTCTAAGGGTTATGTCAGTGTCTAGACCATAACTCGGCCTGAGGGGAGTGACCGGAGCTCCAGCCCTAGACCTGTCTATGTACTCTTCAGCGTCAAAGGCCCTCCAGTCCTTGGAAAGGTCTAGGGATGAAGCGTCTATAATGAGGCCACAGTCTTGACACACTAAACTTCCAGTATCGGGATCCTCGGCTATATTAGTGCTACCACACCTAGGACACCTAATCTCCTCTTCATACTCTCCCGAGGAGGAGTCTACCTTCTCAGCCAGTTAGCCCACCACCCCTTTAATAGATCGTCGAAAGCACCTACACAGTCCATGTATATAAATGTTACGTATAACTTTTATCGAACTTATTTCGACTTGCTGACCTTCACGTACTCGTGAAACGGCCTGCCGGTCAGGGTAACCTTCACACCATTGTAGAGCAGGTAAAAGAGGGCTTCCGACCAGCCCCTTTTCTTTATCCTCCTATAAGACGTGTAGACGGACATCTTATGATTGAACACCATCTTACCCATTGGGTAAGCGGCCATCGACATCAGGGCGTCCTCAGAGACCTTAACCTCAGGAATGTCAATATTCCTTATAATTTCATGCCTATAAGCTGAGTTAAATCCCATAAAATGGGGTCTTCCTATTAGTAAGGTTAATCTAACTAGGTAATCGTAGGAAATTATGTAACCCAAGTTTATTAAGAGCCCCCCTCCCTCGAGCGGGTAGGCGGGTCCCGTAGCTGCTACGACCTCCTCGTCTGAGAAAGCTTCTATTACCCCTTTCCTCCAAGTGGTGGAGACGACAGTGTCCGCATCGACAAAGGCTATCACATCTCCTGTAGCCAACCTTATACCCTCCTTCCTGGCCTTGGATACTGAGTCATATTCCTCTGATGAGACCACTTTAGTTGCTAATTCCTCCGCTATTTCCACAGTCCTATCTGAGCTGCCACCGTCAACAACTATTATCTCATGAATTCCCTGCTTAAGTAAAGCGTTAAGACACCTTCCGATTGTTTCTTCCTCGTTATATGTGGGAACCACTACGGAGATCTTTAGGTCCATCGATGGGATCCATCATTACCCTCTAAAAATTTTGTTAACTTTGTTAGCTAATAAATATTAGTGAGTGTTTAAAAAGTGAGGTAGATCCCTCTACCAGGGGGCCGTGGTCTAGCTTGGTAGGATGCCAGCCTGGGGCGCTGGTGGTCCCGGGTTCAAATCCCGGCGGCCCCACATTCAATCCAACTTCCCGAGGAGGAGCCTATCTGATAATACGCCCACCACCCTTATCCTTAGCTTATCGCCAGCCCTCAGCTTCCTTTTGGTGATAATCCGTATAGCAGGCCCTCCCCTCAGGGGATAGCCGTAATACCCTCTGCCCCTCAAGGAGGGGGACACCAGCACCTCCACGATTTTACCTACCATTTCCTCCTTCCGTCTTCTGTTTAACGTCATGGCCAACTTGGCTATTTTTCTAGAGTTATCGTCGTACACAACCCTCTCTTTATGGAATGCTGACCCAGGCAGCGGAGAGAACCTGTATACTGTTATCTTCTCTGCCCCAAGTTCATAAGCCTTTTTCATAGCGTGCATTGTTCTCTCAGCAACTAATTTGGTCTGGCCTGGCAGACTATGGATAAAGTATGCATAAGGCCTCAGCCCAGCCTCCTTAAGCAACTTTATAGCCTCTAAGGATTTATCCGGGCCGCACGGCCTGCCGATCAATTCTGCGTGATGGGGGTCTCCAGTCTCTACACCTATGTGTATAGTGGAGTCCGCCAAGTACTTCCCCAGCAGATCAGCTACCTCTTTATCGACCAAGCATGGCTTTACATTTTCCACCTCAATGCTTACTTCCCCATTAGAGACGGCATCTAAGGAGAATATTGAGGATAACAGCTCCTCTATGGCCTCCAAATTGGGTCTCGGATTTGAGGGATGAGTTAGGGGGCCTTTAACCAGGGACTCCCGTTCGTACTCCAGGAAGTCAGCTCCGCTCAGAACTAGCCTTTTAACCCCTAAACTGATCAGGCTTTCTACCTCTTCCAGTAAGATTGTCAGGTTTCGGGACTTAGGTGGGCCATAAACGCTTGGAATTGAGCAGTATCCGCAACCTGGAGGGATTCCTTGTGGGCATATTAGCCTCTTCCTTAGGTCGAGCTCGTAGCAAGCGTTGCAGATGAGACACATCGACTCCTTCGCCCTTATTTTGGGCCTATTAAAGTTAGAGCAGCTCCTGACCACTTCCACGTATATCCTAGCTATTTTGTAGCTGGGATTTCTGTAGAAGGTGACGGCCACGGAGGATGGTTTATATCTGTTGTACTCCTCCTTGGTTAAGTGCCTGGTCTTTGAGAGGGATCCGTCCCTGGTAATTACGTTTTCCAGGTTTGACACGTCCTCGCTGAGGCCTTCTAGGAACCCTCTCTTCACCAACTCATCTAGGGCTCTTTCTCCTTCCCCCCACACGCCCAAGTCAAAGCCAGCCCTTGGAACT
Source organism: Thermoproteota archaeon (assembly GCA_027491435.1). Taxonomy (GTDB): domain Archaea; phylum Korarchaeota; class Korarchaeia; order Korarchaeales; family Korarchaeaceae; genus Korarchaeum. The sequence continues at coordinate 56,860 of JAOZFG010000004.1, read as the reverse complement.
ACAAGAGGATCCGAGGTTATAGGCCCCCCAACTACTTTAATCCCCCTGAACCTCTTGGAGGCCCTCTTAACCGATGGTAGGTCCATGGTCATAGCGCTTACTAGAAGGGCGGTGTACCCATCAAACTTGTGGGGCTTGTTCAGGTATTCTTCGATTCGGGCTACCCTGTACTCGACTCCGTGGGATTCGAGCACTCCCGCTATGGTCCTTGGCCCAGCACCTATGACGTCTATGGCAGACCTCTTAGCCCCTTTTCCTGCAGCCAAAGCGTCTAGTATTAGAATCTTGCCCATCAAAAATCCATGTGATGACCATGGACGAGCTATATAACGTTCTCGATCTCTCGCTGGATTTACTGGTTGATCTTAGAATGAATCCGGATTATAAAGATGAAATATCTAGACCTAAAGGCCCTATCATGAAGGATATTAAAGATATAGAGGGCTTTCTTATAACTGTGGGGGATAGGGTATCCCTCGAAGCCATAGCCAGGGGGTTTGACCCAGACGTAATTGTGGTAGATCTGGTGGAAAGGAGGTCCGCCGTTAGCTACGGAGAAAGGTTATTTAGGGGCAGGCTCATGTTGTCAACCTTTAACCCAGCAGGCACGATAACAAGGGAAGCTTGGGTCTCGATTAGGGCCTCTATAGACCTGGCCAGAATGGGCCTAAAGACGGCGCTCCTCGTACAGGGTGAGGAGGATCTGCTCGGATTTCCAGCGGTGATATTCGCACCTTTGGGCTCCACTCTAATTTACGGACAACCGAATGAAGGTGCTGTTGTTGTGAGAGTGGAGGAGGATGTTAAGAGAGAGGCCTTAGGCCTTCTGTTGAGGGGTTTCACCCCTCTCTAGGTAAAACATGTCTCCTAATCAGGACGAACGGGTGATTTGGATCGTAATCCTTGTACTCGCTAGCCGGCAGTATGGCCCTGCCCGTGGCGAGCAACTCATCCTTCTCGCTTACCACTACCACCTCGCTCTTGGGCCTTATCTCTGGATCTAGGTCTTTTACGAATTTTACGAAGACCGTCGTTCCCTTGGCCACTGCCTTAGAGAAAGCTCCCTTCACTATGACCCTCATCTTGGGAGGGGAGGTGTACTTCAGTATCAGGCTAGCCCCCTTTAGGTTTGGGACGTACATCCCATCGCTGGACCTTATGGACCCGATGCTCTCCCCGTTTAATAGTATCTCCCTGGGCATGCCCGTCCTTTTAGACCTCTTCAGGCTAAGCTCTCCCTCTATGCTTTCATAGAATTTATCACCCACGTGGTACCTCAAGACCGCCTCTATAATGCTCGAATCGTCCGGGCTTAAGGGGGGGTCTTCCTCTCCGGGGTAGATCGTTTGACCGAAGGGATAAGTGTACCTAAGGCCTACGGGGACTTCTCCGTAAAGCTTTCTGTAAAACGTTTCTTGCTTTATCTTCACCCTTTTCAGCTTATATCTAGCTCTTACAACCTCTGGCCTTAGTTCAGTCTCGGGGCCGGAGTAAAATAGCCCAGAGGATTTGGTTTCTGGCTCCCTTAGGAGGAAGTAGTTGCTGTCCTTGAGCGACTCTAACAACGCGTGTAGTAGCTTGGGGTGAAACCTAGCCTTTTCTTGAACGAGTTCCCAAAGCCATTCTCCCCTGATGGCCTCTCTAACCTTCTTCATCTCGGACAGCATAACGTACAGGTTGTGCTTGGCCAGAAGCCTCTCCCTCTCGTCTCTGGGAAGAGATTTCACCTCCTTTGGCGTGTATTTACTGCAGACTGGACAACTACAGGGAAATTCATCGAGATCCTCCAGTGAAAGAGTCCCTTCAGGGGTCATGTACCTGCCCTCCTTGGCGTAGAGCGCGTAGGATGCGGAGTCAAACGAGTCAGCGCCTAACGCAACGAAAAAAGCGAAAGTCGATGGATGACCAATTCCCCAGAAGTGGAATGGTTTACCAGCCTTTAGTATTCTCCTTATGATCATGAAGTGCCTGGCTTGTGTCCAAAAATCGTATTTCTCCAGCCCTACCTTTAGCGAGCCCACGCCGTTGTAGTCGAAGTCCAGCTCCCTTATCAACTTCGCTGATTTAGTGACTAGGTCTTCATATGTTGACCCTTGAGGTGTGCCAACCCAGAGAGTCGGCCTTAACTCATCTCTCAGCTCATACCACTCCTTAGCGTTCCTTACAGTTATTTCAACCCCCTTTTCTACCTCGGCCCTAGTAGCGTCACTTGCCATGGGCACGTCGAGTATAGAGGCTATGTCGGAGCCTATCTTGTGTTGAAACTCCATAATTTCCTTGTTGCTCACCTCAACGCGCCCATATCGGTAGAGTTGATAGGCCCCTGAATCGGTAAATATTATTCCATCAAATCCCAATGCTTCATGTATTCCCTTCTCCAAGACCTCCTCCCTCAGCTCTTTATTTCTGTATATTATGTAGGAATTAGTTATTATAGCGTCAACCCCCATCTCCTCCATTTCCCTCAAACTAACCACGGGCTTGTTGGGGTTGTAAACTGGAAAGAATGCAGGAGTCTTCAAAATGCCCGACTTCGTTTGAAGCTCCCCTAACCTCGCTGAAGCGTCCCATCTCCTGACTCTGAACACGTAATCACCCAAAGGAAAAAAGGGAGATTATAGATTTCGGGAGCTCTCAAATGATCTCAATAAGTTTAATCCCTTTGATGTAATAAAGATCCTTTCTCCCCTGAACCTCCTCCTTCTAGCAATTAGACCATTACTGGCAAGGTATTTCAGTACAAATTCCCTGGCGACCCTGTCTGGCACTAGTTCCGAGGCCACTACACCATCTTTACCGGCCTTTTCGAGCTTCTTAAGAATTCGTAGATGAGCTTCCATGATCGCCCTCAATTTTTTCACCTTTCGCCGTCATCCGGCCCGGGGCCGGTGAATGACGACGAGGGGAAATCCCCCTAGGTATCGTAATATTTCACGAATTTAAAACTTTACTCGATGGAAGAACTCTGAGCTCCTTTAATTCGTCATATGACGAATTGATGGGAAGGAAAGCTGATATACTTAACACAATAGTTTCCATTGGTGCTAATATGGCTGAGTCGTTGGATGCCGTTGTCGTGGGCGCTGGGCCTGGGGGGCTCGCTGCCGGTAAGAGGTTAGCTGAGCTTGGAAGGAATGTGGTCATACTAGAAGCTTATCAGGAAATAAAGGCTTGGAAGCCTTGCGGCGAGGGCGTGAGTAAGGAAACCTTTCAGACGGCAGGGGTTCCTGAGAAGGCAGGGGTCGTTAGTAACGAGCTTAACATGAGGGTGTACGCCCCCTCTGGCAAGTACGTTGAGATTCCCCTGCACGGATATGCCATAAATAAGGACTTATTCCTACAGGAGATGGCAAAGATAGCCGTCAAAGCAGGAGCCGAGATCAGAGTAGGGGAGAGAGTGGAATCCGTGGTCATGGAAAACAGCAGGATTGTCGGAGTAAAGACGGTAAAGGGAGAGGTAATAAGAGCGAAGGCGGTGATCGGTGCCGACGGGTACAACTCGGTGGTAGCTAAGACTGCTGGGATCGACAATAAGACCGAGCTCATACCGGTGTTCCAGTACAAGATGGTCGGCGTTGAGCTGGACTCCTATAAAACGGGCCACATCTATGTAGGATCTATGGCCCCGGGAGGCTACGCTTGGATATTCCCTAAGGACGAGGAAATAGCTAACGTTGGTATAGGGGTCAGGCCTGGAGCCCCCAAGGTTTATCTGGATAAGTTCATAAAGGATAGGCCTGAACTCTTCTCCAAGGCCAAGGTCATAGGGGTAGGCGGGTCAGCGGTTCCCATAGGAGGAATGTCAAAGGAGATAAGTAAGGATGGAGTTTTAATCATCGGAGATGCAGCTGGAACCGTTATCCCGTTTACCGGGGCGGGCATCCACTCATCAATAGCTGCCGGCATAAAGGCGGCTGAGACTGTGTCAGAGGGAATAGAGAGGGGCGACCTTTCAAAGGAATTCCTGGAGAGGAGATTCCTAGAGAAGTACGACGATTGGGTGAAGAGGATAAACGATAGCTTGAAGGCTATGAGGGTCTTTGAGAAGCTAGGCGATGACGACCTGAACAAGTTAGCTGAAGTCCTAGATTACGAGGACGTAATAAGACTAGCTAATGGCATAGATATAAAGTCAGTGGCTAAGAAATTGTTAAAGCATCCAGTACTTGCAGCTAAGGTCGCTAAAGCCCTTCTGTGAGGTGTTTTTATTGCCCATTCAGGAGGGCGACCTTGCCCTCCTCACGCTCTACGACAAGAGAGGGAGGCCTAAAAAGTTCCTAGTTAAGGTTAAGTCTGGTAAGGTTTTCCACACTCATAAGGGTACTGTTGATCTAAACAAGCTCATCGGAAGGAACTGGGGAACTGTTATAGAGACTAATAAGGGAATCCCAGTTGAAGTCCACAAACCCAGCCTATCTGACCTAATAGAGAAGATAGGCAGGGGTACCCAGATAATCTACCCTAAGGACTCCGGATTCATCCTAGTAAAGTGTGGAATAAGGCCTGACAGCAAGGTTGTGGAGATAGGGACTGGCTCTGGGGCCATGACCTTGGTTTTAGCCACGTTTCTAGTGAAGAACAAGTTGGTGACCTACGACATAAGTGAGAAATCCCTGCGCGTTGCTAAGTCCAACCTAGAAAAACTAGGTGTTAAGAACGTGGAGTTTAAACTCAGGGATGCCAAGCAGGGAATTGACGAGAGGGATTTGGATTGCGTGATCATGGACGTTCCAGACCCTTGGGAGTTCTTGGCAGTCGTAAGAGAGGCCTTGAAGGACGGCGGGACCTTCGTCGCATTCGTCCCATCTTGTGAGCAGATCCCTAAAACTGTCCTGAAGGCCAGAGAGCTTGATTTCGGACTTATTGAGGTGCACGAGATACTGGATAGACAGTATGAGGTTAATGAGAAGAGGACGAGGCCTATGCCCAGAATGATAGCTCACACGGGCTTCATCATAATAGGAAGGAAACTTTCTTAAATCCTCTTAATCTTATAGAACACTATCTCATACTCCCCGGGCTCAAGCTCGGCTATTGAGACGTCATCCGAGAAAACCTTACCTAGATCGACTTCCCACTCCCCCTCCGAAACTTTAGTTATGAACACATGCTCATCTTCAGCTAGTAGAGGCCTTTCTCCTGAGGCTTCTTCCTGTGACTCTTCAAAGAGATCTTCCATGTTTATGCTCCTATAGGCCAATATTTCCAGCCTAGTTGATCCACATCTGGGACAGACTTCTGGGGTGTTGTCTATGGATATCTCCATGCTATAGCCACAGGACCTGCAGATCATTAGGGTTCTTATCATCTCCTTCCCCTCGTGGCCATCTCGTAAATCTCCCTGTAAAGCAACTCCATGTTATCTCCAAGAAGGGCGGATATAGGAACTACTGGGGTGTCCGGAAAGGCCAAGGAAACTCTCCTGGGCTTGGAGTAGGGTAAATCTATCTTATTCGCGACTATTATGTGAGGCACCCCTTTAGCCTTTAAGTTCCCTGCTATGACCCAGTTTATCTGAGAGGTTGGATCTTTAGACGAGTCTATAACTAAAAGAGCCATATCAACTTGATCCATAGACCTTATGGCCTCTACAACCCCCTTAGCGGCTTCAGAGGCCCTCCTCATGGCTTCCTCCTTCTTGAAGCCGTACCTGAGGAAGGTCCTGTAAGTTATCCTGGTGGCTATTCCAGGGGTGTCTATCACGTCCATTGTGAGGGTGTTCCCGTTTTTCAGCCTAAGTACTACATTTTCCTTTACGTTAACGCTCCTAGTTTCGTGTGGTATCCTGCTAACTGTACCCAGCTTCTCCCCGACGAAGTCCATGCATATCCTATTAGCCAAGGTGGTCTTCCCTGAGTTGACCGGTCCGTAGATCCCCAGCCTTATCTTCTTACTCTTCTTGAACAGTCCACCGAATAATTTCTGGAGGAACCCGTTCTTCCTAGTTTCTATTATCATTCTCTCTCGTGTTGAACCCTCCTCTCACGATAAAATGCAAGGGTTCCAGACGTAATAAGTGGTTAGTAGTTGAGGTATACCTTTTCCCCTATGGAGGGTATGAAGGTGGCTATCCCCCTCCTCCTGAGTTTCTCCCTGAGGTCTATCATCTTGGAATACTCTCCGTGGACTAGAATAACCTCTTTAAGTCCTTTAAGCTTAGATATGAATCCTAATAGGCCTGATTGATCTGAGTGAGCGGAGAAGTCGGCGAACTCCACCCTGGCCTCTACCACTATCTTCTCGTCATCCGACAGGGGTATCTCCCTAATCCCGTCCAGGAGCATCCTCCCCCTCGTCCCCTTAACCTGATAACCGGTAAGATAGATCAGGTTTCTCTTATCCCCTGCGAACTTCTTCAGATATATGATCACTGGCCCCCCTTGAAGCATGCCCGAGGTAGTAACCACTATGAAGGGTTCTGTGAGCTCCAGGATCTCGTCTCTGTTCCTCACCTCTTCTATGGCCTTGTGGTCAAATACGCTCCTCTTGCTCTGTCTTACCCTCCTTTGTAGCTCGGGGCGCAACCAGGACCAGTATAGGGAGTATATCTTGCTTACCTCCCTTATCATCCCATCGACGAAGATGGGAACTTCTGGAAGTTTACCCGACTCCAGGTAGTGGATTAGCGTCAGAATAACCTCCTGAGCCCTTCCCAAGGCAAATGCTGGTATGATAACCACGCCTCCAGATAACAACGTCTCCCTTATGTTCTCCACAAACTGCTTCTCTACCTTCTTCCTAGATGGGTGGATGTCCTGGTTCCCGCCGTAGGTGGACTCTATTATCAAGTAGTTCACTTCCGGAAGGTTGGTGTCGGCCCCCCTAAGCGTCCTAGTGCCAGTTGTGTTTATATCTCCTGTGTAAAGTATATTCCCATGGTCAGTCTTTATCAGGAACATAGCTGAGCCTAGAACGTGACCTGCGCTGAATGGAATGAATTCGACGTCGCCCACCTGAGAGGGAGCATAGTATTGGATGAGCTTCTCCTTCTTCCTTAGAGCCATTATGTCCCTGTGCTCAAAAGGCTTGCCCTCTTCCTTGGGGTAAAGGTTCAGGTAATCTATCAACAGTATCTCTGAGACGTCTCTAGTGGGGGGAGTGGCGTATATTGGGCAATCGTTCTCCTTAACCAGCTTAGGGGTGTATCCGGAGTGATCTAGGTGGGCATGAGTCAGTAAAACTGCATCCACTGGCCCTTCCGGGTCCACTGGAAATCGGTCTTCCAAGGAAGCCCCTAAGTTCACCCCAGAGTCCAGGATTACCCTGGTACCGCGGTAATAGAGCTCCACGCTAGATCTGCCGACTTCTCTAGCGGCGCCCAAAAACCTCAAGTACAGTCCGTCATTCACATGAAACACCCTTGATGAATTCGTCCGCCCTCTCGAACTCCTCTAGGGCAATCTCCTTGCTGATCCCTAGATAATTTGTCGGGTCTGTGAGCTTCCTCAGCCTCTCTTCATCCAAGTACTTCGATACCACCTTCTCCTCAAGCAACGAATCCTTAAATGACTTACCTGATTCGTAGGCCCTCATGGCGGCACGTCTCACTAATTCATGTGCCTCTTGTCTGCCCAAGCCTTTCCTAAAAAGTTCCATCATAACCCTCTCGGCTGTGGCCATCTCACCGAATTTTATCAGGTTTTCCCTCATTTTATCCTCGTTAATTTTGAGTCCCTTTATCACCTTAGTCAAGGTAGTTAGTTGTTCGTCGAAGAGTAGCATTACCTCCGGTAACATGCACCTCTCCGCGGAGCTGTTGGTAAGATCTCTCTCATGTTCAAGCACTACATTCTCTAAGGAGGTTAGGACTAACCCCCTGATCACTTTAGCTAGACCGCATACCTTCTCGCTCATGACCGGGTTCCTCTTATGGGGCATCGTGCTCGATCCAACTTGTGACTCTGCTCTGAATGGCTCTTGTACTTCACCTATTTCAACCCTCTGCAGGTTCCTTATCTCATTAGCTATGGCGTCCAAGACCGAGGAGAATATCGCAATCGAGGTTATTAATTGGGCTAGTCCGTCTCTGGGCACTATCTGTGTAGATACGTCGGCAGCTTCAATCCCTAGAATTTCCATCACTCTGCTTTGAATCCTCCTCGGGTCCCTGCACAAGAGGGAGAAAGCTGCCATTGTTCCTACAGCCCCCGACATCTTGCCCTTGGATGCGGCCTTAACGGCCTCAACTAGCCTACCTATGGAGTTTCGGATCATGTAAGACCAATAGGCCATCTTAAAGCCGAAAGTTATTGGGTCTGCTGCCATACCGTGAGTCCTGCCTAGCTGAACGACATCATAGGATTCTCGTCCCCTTTTCACGATGACCTTTAGGAGATCGAGGGCTTTCCTTACTAGGACGCAACCGGCATCCTTTATCTGAATGGCCATCGCCGTGTCCAGTATATCGTTCGAGGTAGCCCCCAAGTGGACGTATTTCCCGTACTCTCCTGACTTCTTCGACAACACCTTCACCAGCGCCATGGTTTCATGACCTATGACCCTCTCTACCTCCTTGACCTCTTCGTAGGTGACCTGCTCAGCGGCTTTTCTTATCTCTTCGGCCGCCTCATGAGGGATTATTCCTAGTTCTGCTTGAGCCTGGGCTAGTGCCGCCTCTACTCTGGCCATCAGCTTAATCCGGTTCTCCACGTCGAAGATTCTTCTAATCTCATCGCTCCCATACCTGTAATCAATTGGATGAACCGGCATGGCACATCGACCTCGCCCCTTCGACAATCTTCTCAGCTAGCTTAACCCCTATAAGGGGAAGGCCGGCCAAGCTCGCGGGGTCAGCTTCACATAGGTCTTTAATCGTCTGATATCCAGCTTCAAACAAGACCCTGGCCCTCCTCCTTCCTACCCCCTCTATTTGAACTAACTCTATGAGCTCCTCTCTTATCCCGTGTTTTATCCTCTTAGCTAGCTTCTTTAGGATTTTAGAGGAGTTATCATAGCCTAAAATCCTAGCTATTTCAGAGAAGGAGTAAGTTAGCCAGGTAGCGGTGTCCACTATCACCCTAAGATCCCCAGGCTCCACCCCAACCCTCTCCTCTATCCTACCTTCGGGTTCCTCCTCTATCCACATCTCAAGAGATAGAGCGGATTTCATGGCTTGTAGCAGCTCCCTTAAGGTTGAGATGGGCAAATCGTACAGGGGGATGAGTAATTCTGTGGAATCGGCTTCTTCCTCCAGGAAATCTGCTCTTGACCTGGACAGAGAGACCCTAGGCATCTCCTGCAGTGTGGAGATAAACAGGAGTACGGGCCTCTCTTCCACGTATTCCACCTTATTGAGGGCTTTTATCATCAGCTTAGCTGTCTTAGGATCTATGTAGAGTTCAGATACTCTCTTTCCAACCTTGGTAGGCTCATAAAAGTTATTATCGTGTCTCACGAACTCATCGGCTTCTAGTTCATTTATCGCTCTAGGTATGACATCCTTTACTCTCTCTACACCCCCCTGCACCGCCAGGAGGGTCCTGTTAAACACTTCAATTATGCCCTCCAGGGTTATGGGCCCTTTAACCGATATCAGTGCGAGTATGTGGGACAATAAATTACTGAACTCTTGTAGAGAAGATTTAACGGGTTCAGGCTCAGAGTTGACGTACATTCTGAATAACTCGTCGGCCTCTTCGGGACTTTTGGATATCAGAAAAGCCTCACCATACTCGTCGAACCTAGGCCTTCCCGCCCTCCCCGCCATTTGCCAAAACTCCATAACGGAAATAGGGGCCATCCTGCCCAAATGCCTGTCATACCTCATGTAAGACCTTATTATCACAGTCCTGGCCGGTAGGTTGACTCCGGCTGCCAGAGTCGGCGTCGCTGTTATCACCTTTATCGTCCCCTCCCTAAACCCGACTTCAACGATCCTCCTGGCCTCATGGCTGAGACCGGCGTGGTGGAAGGCAACTCCTGACTTGACTAATTCAGCTAGCTTGGATACCAACTTAGACCCGGGATCCGTCGACTTTATCCTCTCGGACAGCTCGAAGGCCCTAACACTATCCGTGCTTATTTTTAACTTTTGAGCCAGTTTACTGGCCGCTGATATCGTATCTGAGCGCCTATTATAGAATATTATGACTTGACCTCCGTTGGACAGGCTCCTCTGGGTTATTGATAAGGTCGGCTCTCCTGGACCTAAGCTCTCAAAAGAGCCATCCCTGTAGAGCAATCCTCCCGGTACGTATACGCCCACCCTTAGGGGTACAGGCCTCCACTCAACCTTTATCGGAACCGCTCTGAGCCATTCACTGATCTCCTCCAAGTTGGAGATGGTAGCGCTTAAGGCCACCCTCCTAGAACTCGGGTGATCCGTCATGAAGGTAGATATGGACATCTCTATAGCTGGACCCCTGTGAGGGTCCCCCACATAATGTATTTCGTCCATTACCAGCAGGGAGACGTCGTCTAACCACTTAGGGGAGTGTCTTATTAGCGAGTCAAACTTCTCGTAAGTCATCACTATGACGTCGTACTTAGATAGGGGTTTCTCAGACGAGTCGTAATCCCCTATGGAGAGCCTAACAGGATGTTCGAATATAGAGCTGAATTCCTCATACTTCTCTGAAGCTAACGCCCTAAGAGGGGATAAGTATATTACCTTTCCCCCTTTAACGAGCTCTCTGTACATTATCATTTCCGCAACGAGCGTTTTTCCGGAAGCTGTGGGCGCTGCCAGTACAAAGTTCCCCGAATCAATCAAGCCCCTCTCCAGGATCTCTCTCTGAGTGGGATATAGCTCCTTAACCCCTAGCCTTTCCAGTAAAGGAGCTACTAGCTCTAGAGACAAGTTACTCCCTCTCCAGAAGCTTTACTCTTCCGGGTTCAGGCTCATATATCACACCGTCGCCCTTTAGCTCCCCTAGCATTTGTTCCACTACCTCGCCTGGCAGAGATAACCTTTCCGAAGCCTCCTTGACGAGAACGTCCCTGTCTATTAGCCCGTCTTCGAACTGATCGGATAACTCGTTTATTATCTTAACGAGGAGCTCTTTTCTCTTAACTTTAGAGTAAGAGACCCCTGTCATGAAGCCCGTTATATCATAGGCTCCAGAGGCGAAATCGTAGCCTACCTGAGAGAGCATGTGCATCATAAGCTCTATGGCCGCCTTGGCGTCGTTAGCGGTGACCTCATTCCTTAGATGTAACTTAGCCCTGGCCTCACTCAGTCTGATGAGGGCCTCAAGCTGTCTAGGGGTTATCGCTATGGTCTCGCCTATTATCCCCTCCTCGCTGGAGATCTTCCCGCTCTTCTCTCTCATCTCTATGTAAAACTTCATTATCTCATCTGCGGCCTCCTCAGTCAGGATAGGCCTGATGTTTTGTTTTGCGTAGGCTATATACTTCTTAAGCAACTCAATCTCTATCGGGGGTTTCGCTTCGGGATTTTTGCCTCTCCTAGTGTCCAGTATATGCTCAGCTATGCTCTTGTCCCTCATCTTATCAGGTATGTCCCTCATTATGAAGACTAGGTCAAACCTGGACAGTATGGTCGGGGGCAGGTTTATGTTGTCTGCAACACTTTCGTAGGGGTCGTACCTACCTTTCTTAGGGTTGGATGCAGCAATTACGGTGGTCCTGGCGTTGAGCGTGGCCACTATGCCTGCCTTTGCTATAGATATAGTCTGTTGCTCCATGGCCTCGTGAATGGCCCTCCTGTCATCTTCGCTCATCTTGTCAAACTCGTCGATACAGGCAACCCCCCTATCGGCTAGAACGAGTGCCCCTGCCTCTAAGGTCCATCCCCCTGTAGAGGAGTCCCTTACAACTGCTGCCGTTAACCCGGCCGCCGTTGACCCCTTACCAGTTGTGTAAAGGCCTCTAGGCGATATCTGAGCGACGTATTTAAGGAGCTGACTGTTGTGCACTATTAAACCGGACGCCGCGAAGTTGTTGTAATTTCTCACCTCCACGTCATACACCCAGCTCTCCTCAGGGGCGCTCTTCACCTCCACCACTTTATCCCAGACGATGGATGGCGAGCTGGCTGCCATGATTGTTATTAATTCTCCCTTTAAATCTTTAATTTCTTTGGATGTTACCATTACTTTATTAAGGAAGTTTACTATAAATGACCTGCTAGGTGTGGACAGATTTCGCTCAATCCGGGAGAGCTGGGACCTGCTCACGCCTAGGTCCCTGTGACTGAGCCCTAAGGCTCTCCTGACACTTCTTATGGCTTCACCTATCCCAGGGATCTTGGAATCGTCGATTGACCTTATGCTGGATATGTCTAGACCATCGCCCTTCAGAGAAAACTTGACCCTATACAGAGACCCGGCCCTCTCCAACTTGGGGAGCAGCCCCAAGAAGGATGAAACAATATAGATCTGTAAAGCCCCCTTCCTACCGAATGAAGGTAGAATTATCGAACGTCTTCTCCTCTTACCAGCAGATATTATTAGAGACTTAACGAAATTATATGCATTTCTTTTATTTTTAAGTAGCAGATCCAGCGGGATGGCTCTGTTATACCTGTTCGATGAGGAGAGGAAACGCGACAGCTCGTGACCTGACTGTAAGTGGACAGTTACTTTACACCGGGTCCCTTCCCTCCTCCTACTTATCTTAAATTTATACCCGAATTTCCTCAGTTTATCTATAATTTTTTCCAGATAATCCGCAGCTTCTTCATTAATTGTTAGGTAGAAGCTGTTGTGCTTTACCCTAGAGGTTATTAAGAACCCCAGGAGGGCGGACAGGCCCTCCTCCTCAGGGGACCCCTCTTCTCCATTTAAGCTCTTGAAGTAACCTATGGAGGCTATGTAGTCCCCCTTCTTCAGATCTTGGGCGCTTACGTACACCAATCTCCCTTCCCTTATAGTTAGGAAAGGATGGGTCGTCGTTACCTTTAGCTTTAGGCCCCTATCAGTTAGGACTTCCACCATCCCTGTGAGGGGCCTCCTCTTAGCTATGGCTCTCGCCTTGGTCCAAGCTAATTCCCCCTCACCATTTAGGGATAGCACTTTGAAGGAGACCTCCTTCGCCACCCCGTCATCTAACTCTTTTAAGTCACCAGGGGATGAAGAGAACAAGTCTTCTGCCGAAATCAGGCCCTTTTCCGTGATCACGTATTCCCCTCCGGAAATGCATTTGGCCACGCCCGGATCTCCGACCAGCAGTATGTTGATCTCCCCTCTCACCTTAGTACCGTCTGGAAGCACTTGAGGATTGCCGCCAAAGAGCGAGTAAGCTATGGCTCTCTTGACGTGTTCCCACCCGTGAATCGACGGGGCTATCGACTTTATTATGAGGTCTTCTAGGTCGCTCCTCTTGGATAGTTCAAATATCCTCTCCTCATCCTCTGGAGTTATCTCCAACTTCTCGTAAACCTTATTCGGAACCTCTATATGAACTATTTCCAGATATCTCTTGAATATGGGGCCCATAGCCGTCTTATCTTCCTTCACGCGGGCGGGCATCAGCTTAATAATGGCCGAGAGCTTGACCCTGTCGCCGGGCTTTACTTCGTCTACCAAGTCGTCATAGAGGATGGCATCAACGTGCTTTGGCATCATTCCAGGGGGAAGGTCTTCTGGCCTCTCTTGAACCCTTATCACCTGCCATCTAATGAACTCGCTTTTTTCGGGGTCAAACCTGAATGACCTCTCTGCCCCACATACGCTGCACTTATCAGGGGGTTTGAATTTACCTACCTTAGCCACATCTATGACTTCTTCATTTCCACAAACGTTACAGACGTAGACGGCTTTCACCAGCATGTCGTATATGTCCGAAGTCCTAGTCACTATACCCTCTATCTCAACTAGTCGTCCGACGCTGTACTTAGACAGTTCCCTGATGGTTATTTCGGAGGGTAGATTGTAAAATCTGACGTGAAATTGCATTTTCGTGTATAATTTGTATGGATCTTCCGATATGAGGTCCCCTAACTGCTCCATCACTATGGACCTCAGGGCCTTAGAGGCGGCCTCCACGTGTGTGGAGGGGTGGACTATTAAGTCCTCCGCCAAGTCCCTGGTAGATGAAGTGGAGTATAGGTGCCACCAATCTATAGATAAGGACCTTCTTTTCTCCTCGAGTAAGTCGGCTACCTTTTTGCGATATATGGCTTCGCCATCATTATCAACGAAGTTTAGTATGAATTCCTTATATCTTCTTTCGAGCTCATCCGGCCTTAGAGATTCGGCTACGCTCATTTTCCTCCTCTCTCCCCGACAAACGAGTCGAGCCAGGCTAATATAGCCTCCCTCAAGAATTTGTATAGTACCATCTCTTCTGGTAGTATGTTTTTGGGTGGAGTCCGGTCCTCCAGCATTAAAGACATCCTCAAGTAGGTCAGTATCTTGTGAAGCCTTCTGTTGACGAGCTCCTTGGCGTCTCTCTCCTTAAGCTCATCACCTTCAATGAGAGCTTTCCTTATAATTTGATATAGATTACACGGAACTTTGGATAAGGTTATGCTGGTTTTTTCCTTAAATAAAAGTTTCCCGATGTCTTCTTCGGGAGGGACGGGGTCAGCTAAGCCCTCCCTTATTAGAACCTCGGCTACCCAATTGGGAACCTCCGTTTCGACGTCCCTGTACAACCTTATCCCCAATATTTCGGAAGACACGTCTATTTTCGGTATTATTTTAACATCACATGACCAGCTCAGTATTTTAGATGTCCTCCTGGAGATCAAAACCGCCCACCATCGCTTAATTAAATACTGCCCAAGTTATTAGCTTGATGAACGGGGTATAAACATGATGGAAAAGGGAAGGCCAGCGAACGCCATATCTCTAATGTACAACAATACCAACCCAAAGGCCAGGAAGTTGGCTAATGAGTTAAAAGCATTGGCAAAAAAACACGGAATTAGGATCATAGATCTTAATGACGCCCCAGACGTCTTAGTAGTTGTGGGAGGCGACGGAACCCTACTAAGAGCTTTTCACTTAACTCATGGAGAGTATCCGCTGCTCGGGGTGGTTAACGGCACCTTCGGCACGCTCATGGAGGTGGAGAGGAGTAAGGTGGATCTCTCCCTACACAAGCTCACTACAGGAGAGTACTGGGTGGAGATGGCTTTGGTATTGGAGACGGTAGAGCCAGTTAATCTGATCGCTCTAAACGAGTTCTTAATTAGGTCTGGGAAGATAGGTAAGTCGTCTAGGATAGGGTTTGGTGTAGATGGAACTCCTGTCAATGAGTGTATATGCGACGGACTGTTAATATCGACTCCCACAGGGTCTCTCGCCTACTCTCTGGCCACAGAGGGACCGGTACTCGATCCCAGGGTTAGGGGCATGATAGTCTCCATGGTGGCCCCCTGGCCACCTAGCCTTCAAGTCTTCTTCAAATCCCTGGTCATTCCAGAGGAATCGATCGTTGAAGTTTGGGATCCCTCATCTGAGGTTTACATGGTTTCTGATGGACTTAACCCGGTTAAGGTTAGCCCCCCGATAAAGGTAAGGGTCGCTCCAGAGATTAGTGCTAAATTCGTCCGAATGTCCGAAGATCCAAGCAACTTTTACAGAAGGATAGTCAGAAGAATGTCTCCAAAACCGTTAACCGGTATAATGAATTACCTTGAAACTGGCCTTACCCCATCAAAGGAACTAAAGTTTTAAAATCGGTCAAGGGAGTAGATAGCAGGGCGGGGGTGGCCGAGCCAGGTCAAAGGCGGCGGACTCAAGATCCGCTCCCTTAGGGGTGCGTGGGTTCAAATCCCACCCCCCGCACTCACTGCCCCTTATTGAGCACGGTCAGTATGGCTGGGTTTAGCTCGACTATCTTGGTCTTACCTGAGGAGACCCTCCTAACGGCCCCTAAGGAATCGAGCCTCTTCAGAACCCTTGAAACCTTGCTCTTTGAGAATCCTGTCAGGTCTGGAAGTTCCTTTTGCTCTATTCTACCGCCCCTTTCGGCTATAACTTTAATTATAGTCTCCTCGTCCTTATCAAATTTTTCGAGTAAATCGTAAGCCCTAAGTATGTCGTCCTCGGTTACGTCGTTCCCCTCGTCCGTCCACTTACCTGGTTCAGGGGGTAACTTCCTCCTTAACACCAGGTAGACAAGGCCTCCGGTGACCGAATTACTAACTAGGACGATAAGCGTCAATTCTAACAGAGTGATGTTCGGTTGCTTCTCCCTCTCGTTATCGCCCGAAGGGGTTATCACCGTTATGTTGTTGTTAAGCGATCCCGGATTCAGGAAGAACTCCAGCTGAAAGTTCCAGCCATCCCCTGAAGGGGCCCCAAAGGGCTTCCATACAGCGACAAGTCTTCTAGACAGTGGATCGTTCTGAAGTAACAAGTTGTCGCTTTTGGTCCTGTAAACCGCCGAACTTGGTGGGAGGAAGACCTTCATGGCGGCTTTTTCGGAGATTACCGTAACGTTAGGTTTGTAGAACATGTAAGCGAATGTATAGAAGTTATTGGAGCCCTTTACCCTGGACAATACCGTATCAGGCTTTAAACTGAAGAAGAATCTAAAAGTGATCGTTGATCCGGGCTTGACAGGTTCTCTGAACTTGACCAAGAGGGCCTCTGCAAACGCCTCATACTCCACCTTCTCCAACTCTATATTGGATGAAATGTTAAAATATCTTGCTATACCTATGTGTCCTAGCATCATATAACGCCCTAACGGAACAACAGGAAAAACAATTGACTTAATCTCACCAGTGTAATTCTTATCTACTGTCAGGGTTGCTTTTATCACCACGTTGGCCGTGGAATTTTCAAACAACTCCATTTGGATTAATAAATTTGTGATAACCGCCTGAGTTTGAGCTTTAGGTGATGAGACTACGGCCTGTAGCGGCATTAGTAGCAAAACGGCCAGCGCTATGGCTAGTACACATGCTATTCTCATTTAGGCCCCTCCAGCAGGACCCTTTCGCGTGTAAGGTCAAGGGCCTTATATTAAGAATACTTCGACTCTAGCATAATTGGGAGAATGACGAAATATAAGTTGGACGTTGAGGCCTTAGTATCCTGGATCAACGAAGTCAATGAGCTCTTGAGGTCAGGCGCCATATTGGTGGTAGAGGGGAGGAATGATTTGTCTTCTCTGAGAAATCTTGGTGTATATGGTAACATAATAACCGTAAATGAGATTAAATCTTTAATCATATCAAGGAGTGATCTTATTGGATATATCTTTATATTATTAACAGATTTTGATGATGAAGGAATTAAAATACATAATATGTTGAAAAGTGAACTACAATCTAAAGGAGCTAAAGTTGTAGAACGTGTTAGAAAAGGTTATAGGCGCATAGGCCTACCCCCAAGAGTGGAAGAGAGCTATAATTTCGTGAGGAAGAGGGTTGGGCATTGGGGGGAGATAAGGAACTTCTCATTGAGGTAGAGATGTCTGCCCTAGTCTACCCTACTGAGGATGAGGGCAAGGTCATCAAAGCGATGCAGACAATCATACCCTTCAGGGAAGAGGACGTGGAGGTATATGGGGACGTTATTAAGGAGGTGGTGGTGAGGAAGGAGGGATATGAGAGCCTGATAAAGCTTAGAAGCTCGTTTAGAAACAACAGGGTCTTGGACACCGCTAGATCATTACTCATAACATCCAGAGGTAGGCTTAAGACATTGCTCTTTCACAAGCAGGCAGCTTATGTGGGGAAGGTTAGGTTGTGTGATGATGACGCCATGTCCCCTTTAGGCACGATAAGGTTGAAGATAAGGTATGAAGGGGATCCCTTTGTCTTGGCCGACTGGTTAACTCCCCGAACCGAGAAGGGCAGGATAGTCAGAGAAGCTTCCACTCAGGAGCTCATATACGGTAAGAGGTTGGAAGAATCAAACGTCTAACGTCATAAAGTCTTCTGCTGTCTTCACCTCTCCCTTAAACTCCTGGAATGCTTCCTCCAAGAACTTAGGCATGTCGTCTTTTCTGTACCTGGCGCTGAAGTGAGTTAGCACGAGTTTCTTGACACCGGCTTCTCTAGCCACCCTACCCGCTTCCAACGCAGTGCTATGTCCGGTAGCTATAGCCCTGTCTTTAAGGTCGTCGAGGTAAGTGGCTTCGTGGATTAGGAGGTCAGCTCCCCTGGACTCCCTGACGACGCTATCTGTGGGACGGGTATCAGATGAGTAGACTACTACCGCCCCCCTCCTGGGAGGGCCCATGACGTCTTCTGGCCTAACTATCCTGCCGTCGGGCAATTTTATCGAAAATCCTTTCTGAAGAAGCCCCCTCATTATCACAGGAACGCCCAATTCATCGGCTTTCTCCGGATCAAATCTTCCGGGTTTCTGAGACTCCTCTATTCTGACCCCATACGTCTCAAAGCCGGCGTGATCTACTTTAAAGAATTTAACTTTATATCCTGAAAACTCGTATTCTTTATCTGATTTTATGGAAAAGAAGTGTATGTCAAAGGGGCTCTCCCTAGACATGGTGATCTCGTTAACCTTATGAATCAGATCCTGGAGACCCTCCGGGGCGTATATCTCTAGATCGTCCCTCTTCTTCAATATGTTTAACGACTGTAAAAGGGAGAACAGGCCGAAGAAGTGATCGCCGTGCAGGTGTGTGATGAATATCTTGTTTATTCTCACTGGGCTCTCCCTAGACCTTATCATTTGCCTTTGAGTGCCGTCACCACAATCCATGAGTATTGTATCCCTGCTGACCTTGACAAGTATCGCTGAAAGCCCCCTCTCACTAGTAGGTACAGCTGAGCTAGTGCCTAGGAATTTTATCCTCATCATGACCACCCACGTACAAGTTGATGGGCTTACCCCTTATCTTGATCTGGAGGTGTCGCTGGTAGGCATTTAATTTTAGCTTACTTTGGGAGATCAGGGCCCACATACCAAATCCCTCTGAGTCTATCAATGAGAGGACTTCTTCGTTAACCTTTTCGGAAATTAAGAAGTCGTAGCTTCCCTCTATGCGCTTTAGCACGGTGAACATGTCTACGTCTCCTGCTTTAATTAAAGAGTTATGGACGTCTTTAGGCCTGTCTACGTATAGATAGGGGGACGCCCCTAGCTCTATAACCTCATGAGCCACTTGTGGGGAGTTAGATGTTATCAGCACACTGGACCCAGGAGTTACCCCCAGCAAGTTGAGGATGGCCCTAGAGGTCTCGGAGTCTAAAGGTCCCTCTCTGTATGGTTTAAAGAAGACGTCCTTCAAGATGAACCAAGACCTGTCGATCTCATACAGTTTCCTAATTATCACGGAGAACTCTTCAGTTATGATCAAAAGCAGGTCGTTTGTCGGGCGTTTAAGGTCTACTTTAATGCCCGGATTAACTTCCATTATGCGAACGGCGACCCTTCTCTCAATACTAGGAGAGGGCTCGCTAATCTTCACCATCTTTTTGACTCTAACTCTGAATGTTCCATTTAATTTTATGTTTATTTCTGATATATTATTAAATATTTGTAGGACCTCTCCAACGAGTTTCACCAGGGCTAGTTCATGAAATTGTGTGTGAGGGGCTTCAGCTATTACCAAATCACCTGAGAAGATCACTTTACCGCCCTTCCTGGACAGTAAGCTGCTCACTTCCAGCTTAGGTAACTCGCTCCCCTTAACTAGTAAGAAGGCTATTTTCTTAACTCTCTCCATATGGCTCTCCTCAGTTCGTCAACCCCCTCCCCGAGCTCGGCGGACATTTCGATGACGTCCCCGGCCTCCCTAACAATTTTATGTAATTTTTTGTAAAATAATTCCGAAATATCGGATTTATTTGCGACTTTAACCACTGATACCTCAAACTCTTCTAAGATCTCCCTGTAGAGGGAAAGTTGACTCTCCACGGTGTAACCACAGGTTTCCGTCGGGTCGAAAACGTAAACGATAAGCCGTCCTAAGTACCTAAGGGCTAGTATGGCCTGCCTCTCTATCCAGTTCCTCTTAGCCAGTGGCCTGTCCAGGAGGCCAGGAGTGTCTATAAACTGAACCTTACCTACGCCTGGAAACTCGCTATGGCCCACCACTAGGCCCTTCGTGGTGAATGGATAAGGCGCTATCTCTGGCTCAGCCGATGAAAGATGCCTTATTATCGTACTCTTACCTGTATTTGGCATGCCTGCTAAGACCACCGTGGGCAAGTTCGTGTCAATGTCTGGCAAATCCTTCAGGGTGTTCACCGAGCCCGCCAAGTAGTCTATGTTCTCTGAAACTTGCTTAAGTATCGATGAGAACCTGCCGGTAAACTCCTTTCTAAGCTTAGCCATAACGTCTGGATCGTCTGATCTGGCAATTCTCCTTATATAGACCTTGGAGACTCTGCTTATTGTCTGGGCCGCCCACTGAGCGGCTGCCAAGGACTTTCTAAGCTTGTCCACGTCAACCAACACGTGAGCCAGCTCCTTGTAAAAGGGATGTAAGTTGTCCACCGTTGGGAAGGACTTGACTACGTTTAGGAGCCTGCTAACGACAGTGTCAGTCATGGACCTTATTCTGGCTATCTCCCTCTCCCTAGCTATTTCAACTATATTCGATCCCTTAACACTGTGTTTTCTCTTAAAGGCCCTTCTGAAGGCCAGATCTATTAGCTTATCCGTTCTCAGTGGTGGGGAAGCCTCTTTGTAGGGGTTAGTCATCAGAGTCACCTTATGAAGAATAACAGGGCGTTGTACACAAGCAATAACAGAAATAGCATGCTAGATGACCACAGTATGCCCTTAACCACGTCCTCATTCCCTATCTTTTTGATTAGAAGCTCTTTAGCCACATGATATCCATCCAGTGGATACATTGGCAAAGAGTTGAGCCCTCCAACGCTTATGTTGAATAATGAGATGAGGATCAGAGTCCTTAGGATCTCCAGGGACAGGTTGGGAGGTAAAGGAACTAGGGGCTTGTAGTACGGGAATGGGGAGAGCTTTATCCCTATCCAGGGCATTCCCTCCTTATATGGACTTTTACCTAGCTTTACCCTAAAGTTCCCTCGATTCGTCTTAATAGTTACTACGTCGCCTGGGGAGTACTTCTTAAGGGCCTCGTGCAGGTCCTCCAAGTTCCTCACTTCGTATTGATCAATTGATGTTATCACAACGTGATTAGGCAGGATTCCATATGATGGCCCTCCCTTCTGAACTTCTATCACGTATACCCCTGAAGGGTTGTTGGGAAATCCAGGGAACATGCCTATAGTCAGTAAGGCAGCCAAAATTGCTACAAGCACGTTCATTAATACGCCTGACGAGAAGATGTCCACCCTCCTTCTCCAATTCAAGCTTTTCATGGCTGGCTCATCTGGTTCTACAAAAGCCCCGGGGATTATAAATAGCATGAAAAACGATATTCTTTTTACAGAAATTCCGTTTTTTAGAGAGGATATGACGTGTCCAAGCTCGTGAGGAAATAAAGTTAGGAATATAGAAAGGAGGATAGGAACGTCTAACGAGACCGTAACCCCTGGTATCACTGGCACCACTGCCGGAGTGGCTTCTGAGGGTTTCATCAGGGACCTAAAGGTTACGTCAAACAGGAAGTAAGCTGAGAGAAACATCAAGGCGACCAAAATAGCTGGACTGTACTTAGTTAAACGCCCTACCCGCTTGGTGAGTAAGGAGACTCCAGGCAACCTTTCAGGCTTAGTTGATACCTCCACGTAAAAGAGGGAAACTTTAACCCCTTTGGACCTTAGGGGAAGGGTTATTAGGTAGAGAACCGCCCAAAATGATAGAATCCCTAAGAGGACGTCAGACGACATCTACTCTTCTCCCTTCACTCCTCAAGTTCGGATGAGGTTAAGGAGACCAAAGATCTGGCTAAATCATACACACTGCTCAGTTCGACGAACTCGTCCGATGAGTGGTGGTTCCCTCCTCTAGGCCCCAGTATGACAGCTGGTACGTTGCCTAAAGTGTAGAGGTAATTGGCGTCTGACACCGTACGGTAGACCTCCAGCTTGGGAGTTTCCCCAGTAATCTCTTTTACGGCTTCAGCTACTTTAACGACCCACTCGTGGTCCTCAGGTAGCTCGAAGGGTTCCATGAATGGAGTGGGCCTTTTCATTAGATTCACAGTCACCTTAGCGGCCAGCTCAGGCGTTTTCCTGAGTAGGTTAGTGAACTTCCTCCTAACCACGCCCGGCTCCTGACCGGGTGGGTAGTGCCTGTCAAGCCTGATCATACACCTGTCAGGGTGGGCGATTATAAGCTCGGGAGACTTCACGTTAAGGGGAGCAACGCTGCCGCCAATGCCGTCAAGTTTGGGTATCTTCACAGCCCAAAGTATTATCTTCGCCGCCTCTATTATAGCGTTTATTCCCGCCTCCTCAGTACCTATAGCCGCTGCTCCCTTAACGTCCACGTCGAAGACGAACCTCCCGTAAGCTCCTCTCATAACTTTCATGTTAGTAGGGCCAGACACTATCGCCGCTTTCACATTGGACAGGACACCACTCTTAACCAGCTCGTAAGCGCCTCTGCTAAACCCCTCAGCGTCACAGACAGCGGCTAGGATGAGGGAAGGCCTCGGATTCATAGAATTCAGAGTAATGAAGGCCTCTACCATGGCTGCCAATCCGGCTTTGGCGTCGTACGCGCCCAGTCCGTAGAGGCGGTCCCCCTCTATCTCACCCCAAGGGTTCCTCTTCCAGTTGGAGAATATCTCAAATGTATCCATATGGGCCAGGAATAGTATGGATTCCTTTGTATCACCGTTAAGGTAGGCTACTACATTACCTGCACAGTCCTTTACAGGCTGATGCTGTATCCTGCTGGAGTACTTTGAAAGCTTACCCATTAAGTAATAGACAACCTCCCCCTCCATGCCCCTGAAGCTCTTTATGCCTACCAGGTCTATCAGAATTGATTTAAGCCTTCCCTCGTCTATATCTATTCAAATCCCCCCCTCATTGCAAGACTGATCTCAGGGGTACGTACTTCTCCTCCTTACCGGATTTATCAATAATCAGGAGGTCGATGCCATCTCCCGAGAGGGCATCCCTTTCTATCGCCTCTTTCATGGCCTTAACTGCTAAGTCTTCAGCCTCGGCCTTATCCATGTCTCTCTTATACCACCTCTCGAGTATCCCAGTTGCTACTTGAGCTCCAGTTCCTACAGCCACGTAATCTTCCTCCAGGAGACCGCCAGCTGGATCTAACACGTATATTTTTGGAACTCCGCCTTCAATTCCCCCGACTATCAGCTCAGCGTAGTAGATGCCCCTGAACCTGCCCTGATAGAGCAGTAGGCTTAATAATTTTGCCACGTTTGTTGGTGAGGCTTTCTTCTCAGCATCCATTTCATACATAAAGATGTTATATTTGATGGCATCTACGAGCTCCTGAAAATCGCCGGGTAGACCGGCGGTGGAAATTCCCACCTTATCGTTGATTGAAAATACCTTACGAGCAGCCTTGCTTAAGATAAACGTGCCATAGGCTACTCTCCTATCAGCAGCTAGCACAACTCCCTCCTTATACTTTACTCCGAGGGCCGTGGCTAAAACCAAAATTTACACCCCATACTCAATTTAAGAGAGCCCCGGGCGGGATTCGAACCCGCGACCTCCGCCTTACCAAGGCGGCGCTCTGACCAGCTGAGCTACCGGGGCTCAGTTCAAGTAAACCCCTCCCCTTATTTAACTTTTAAGGTCGTCCCTACTCACTTTTAACCCAACTAACAATACCGTAATGAGTATTATAGCATATGGTAGAACATTAATTATTGGACTTTCCTCAATTATTTTTACAAAAATTAAGTTAGTAGGATCTAAGTTCCCGAGGTAGTCATAAAGGGATGTGGTTAGGTAGATGTGAACACGGGATTTTTCTCCTGCTTTCTCAGAATACCAAGCTACGTAGACTGAAGGTAAGCCTTTCACCTCAACTCTTGGCTTGATAGAGTCCCAGTTAACCCTTGTGTCGAAGCTTAAGTAGATGGAGGGGAGCTCCTCCTTCAGAACTGCCTTAAACTCGTTGGGGCTTATGAGGCTGACCTCAATTAGAGCTCTCTTCCCCCTGAAAAGCCTTAGAGTTGGGTCGCCAATTAGAACTTCGTAGGCCGCATCTATGTTATTCACCCCCTTCATCATGAGCTCCCTAATGTGCATGTTGTTCAGTATCATGACGGCCTCTCCTAACGTATAGTTCATCCTGAGAGTGAGGAGGAGCAACATGTCGGGATAGCTGGTACCTACTTCCCTGCCGTAGAGGTATTCTAGCCTATTGGAACCGACATAAGCTGACGCACCCTTAGCCACGAAGTTGTAGGCTATGGACGCTGTAGGATCTTCTATTTCCTCGAATTTAAGCGTGTTACATGAGAATGTTAGAACTACAGCTCCTTTAAGGTTCGGAACGTTGGAGTAGTCTAGTACAAGGGGACCCGTCTGAGTTAGAGCCATAGCCTGTGGGTTTCCATGGAGGTTCACGTAGAGTATGCCGGAGCGCCCCTCCATAAACCCCCTCAGATCTGCATAACTTATGTTCCTGTTCTGCGGATCTGATTTTAAAGTTTTAACGATAAGACCGGCAGATCTAGCTATATAGGAGAGTTTATTCAACAGCGGGATGGAGTCGTATAGGGAGATCCCTCCCATCTCCCTTTCTCTAGCGTAGAGGTCAGACAGCAGAACCATATTGTATACATCGCTCACCGAAAGGCCGGTCATTATTCCGTAGGGTACGTCTATGTATGGGTCCTCATCGAACGACGATGCCAGGCGTATCAGCCGCTTAACTCTACCCAAGTTAGCCTTATGGATGGGGGGTGTGACCAGCACCAAGTACTTGGAGCCCCTCAAAACATCAGTTAAATTGTCTTCAAAGTACGTGAGGTCAACAGGCTTTCCTCCCTTAATTAAAGCCATGTAAGAGGCCAGTAATGAGTACTCCCAACCGTCTGAAGAGTAAAACAAGATAGCCACCTCTCTAGGCTCCTTTAATTCTGATAAGGCTTCTCTGTAAAGGACGTCCAGGCTCTCGTTGAAACGCTTGGTCTCGCTTAATCGCCAGACGATTAGGGTCAACTTATTGCCTTCTAGATTGAGTAAATCCTTAGGTATATCCCCTGGAATTTTAGGTTTTTCTAACTTAACCTCCCCATTTAAGGCTGGGTTCAACCTTCTGTAAATTATTCTAGTTCCCTTTCTGTAGTTGAGTAGGGAATATATTAGAGTCTCCTTATCCTGAGCTAAAAACACTTGAAGGTTAATCCCTTGAATTGCACTCGAGTTAAAGAGTGGTAGAACTAATAGGGCTATAAGGGCTAGGTGACTATATCTCATCGGGTACCTTCCTCATCATTTTAAGCAGGGTCATGTAATTCATGTTACCGAACCCGTAGAGGGAGAGCACCGTTTCTAGGTTACCTGAAAATGCGCAAGGGTGCTTGCACGCAGGTATCTTCTTGGCGGTAAAGGCCACTGTCATCCACTCCGCCTTATCCCCTAGCCTCTCCATTATCACTCTGTATTTCCTCTTGCCATCTATGATTGATCTTAAAAAAGCTATGGTTAGTTCGGCGATTAAGTTAATAGATTTATCATATTTATAGCCGCTCTTCCTGGCGATCTCCTTAACTAACCTCTCAAGCTCTTCCCAGTCCTCGCTCGACATGATAAGGCACCTGAAAAGTGGTGCGGCCGCCGGGATTTGAACCCGGGTCGCCGGCTTGGAGGGCCGGCATCCTGTCCAGGCTAGACCACGGCCGCTAGGCTAGATGAATATAGTAGATCTAAAAACCTTTCGCTCAGTAGGAATACTCCATCCCTCCCCTTATGTGTCCGTACCCAACCAGCCTCCACCTGTTGCCTATTCTTGTCGAAATGGCCACCCTCTGACCCTCTTTGGCCACAGCCGGTATCTTCAACAGGAGGGACAGGTTAGTCACTTCGCCCTCGTCAACTATGTCCTTCAGGATCGCTGGGATGGTGGCAGTTCCCACGTTAAGCTGGATGAACTCTCCCTTACTCGGCTTTTTAACGTCCATCTCCTCCCTAGTTCCCACTATCTTCTTGAAGAAGTGGGCCTCGACGTCCAGCTCCCTCCAGGTGGGTGGTAGACTTCCGGGCATTCCAACCACTGCCCCTACCAAGTTATCCGCCTTAGTTATGGCTGGGTCGAGGAGTGTGCCCACACCTATAAGCCCTCCCGGATAAGCCTCCTCTAATGGGGTGTTTTCACTCCTGAGGCTCACTATCTTAGTGGTTAGGGGGACGAATTTACCTGCTCTAGGCACGCCTGGCCTTATCTCTATCTCATCACCAACCCTGAACCTGCCCTGCACGATAGTTCCGCCAAGTACGCCGCCCTTTAGGTCTTCTGGCCTAGTACCCGGTTTATTTACGTCGAAAGACCTGGCCACGTACATAAGAGGCTCTTTATTTGGATCCCTGATTGGAGGCTTGAACCTCTTGACCATCTCCCTTATAAGATAGCCTATGTTAACCCCGTGTAGCGCTGACACCGGAATTATAGGGGGCACTTCACCCCAGTTCTCCTTGAGGAACTCCGTTATTTGTTCATAATTTTTTACAGCATCTTCGAAGCTTACGAGCTCTATCTTGGTTTGAACCACGATTATCTGTTTGACTTCCATTATCTTCAGCGCGAAAAGGTGTTCTCTAGTCTGGGGTTGTGGAGCGGGTTCATTTGCTGCTATTACCAGTAATGCTGCGTCCATCAAGGTTGAGCCGGCAAGCATGGTAGCCATGAGGGTATCATGTCCTGGACAGTCTACAAAGGACACCTTCCTCAGCAGCACGGTGTCTCCACCGTCAATGGGACACCTCTCAAAGGTGGTGTAGCAGTTGGGATCATCGTCCTCACAGGACTTACACTTCCTCAGGTCAGCGTTCGCGTACCCGAGTTTTATAGTTATACCCCTCCTCAGCTCCTCGCTGTGGCGCTCAGGCCATACGCCAGTTAGAGCCTGAACTAGCGTGGACTTACCGTGATCCACGTGACCGGCAGTTCCAATATTCATCTCAGGTTGAAGCGGTTCCAATTAACCCACCTTACTGATTGTCCTCCTCTTCCCTCTTCAAGAGTTCCTCTAGATCTTTCTCGCCCTTCTCTATTATCTTGAGGTTTATCTGTTTAATTGCATCCGATATTATAGCTCCCCTTACAGTCTTAGCTCTTCTCTCACCCTTTCTCCTTGGGTGAAAGCCGGGAGGTCCTGAAAGCAGTATCTTCTTCTTACCAGTCGATTGGAGGGAGGGGTGCATAGGAAAACCGTCCTTGTCAGAGCCCCCTGTTATCTTGAAGCTGTAACCGTTAAAGCCCAGCGGGTCGCCTGGTACCACGTCACCTAGCTTCTTCCCTATGAACAGCTTGATGTTATCTTTGGGGAGCTTCACGTGGTAAGTCTTTCCGGTAGAAGGGTCGCTGACGTCCAGTATCAATACCTCTTCCTCTACAGCTCTCCTCCTTCTACTTGACATGGGATCACCTTGACTCCCAACTGTTCGGGAATTAAAAAGGTGGACGCATTAAAAAGTGGTTTGTCCCTGCCCCAGCTGGTACTTTATATTTATTATCTTTTTATAGAGCTCCTTCTCTTCATCAGTCATGTGACCGAAGTACACGTCCCTGGTTTTTTCATCGTAAACTTCGGTGACGTCTGTGTAAAGTTTTCTGCCCTCTTTTATGTTCCTGCCCACCACACCCCCTTTAACTGAAATGGCTACCCTGTCACCTGCCTTAGCTTCCCTTAGCCTCCTACCCTCGTGCTGTATGTCTAAAATTTGACCTACCCTCTTCCCCCTCTCGTTAATGAGGGGATACCCTGGCTTTATCCTCCCGGCCAGCACCTCCACCCCTATTATGGCCGGTTCGCTCCTCCTGAAGACGAAACCCTCCAGGACTAATAGTTCGGCGGGGAACACAGATTTAGCCAGTATCTTCTCCACTTCCCTCCTCTTCAGCTCCTCTAGATATTTCTTGAACGAGTCAATCAGCTGGTAGATTATCACGTCCCTGAAGATTAGGATGCCCCTGGATTGGGCTTCCCTCTCTATGTCTTCCGGAACCTTAACGTTGAAGGCGAGTATGGCGGCGTACCTATGGTCTTTAGACTTTATCACGGTAGCCTCGAACACGTCAGTTTTGCTCACGTCCCCTATGTCAGCCCTCCTTATGGGAATGCCCTCCTTGGATAGCTGGGCGATTAAGGCCTCCAGTGAGCCCAAAGTATCAGCCTTAACTATGACCCCCACTTTATCCGTGTTTATTATAATGCCTTGAATCTCCTTCCTGACCTCCTCCTTAACCTGCTCTACTTTAGAGGGATCTCTGACCACGTAAAGGGGCGAGCCCGGAAGCACATCGTCCAAGTTGGGGGCGGATATCATCACTCCAGCTGCCGCCGAGACTTCATCGATCCTCTTGAACTTCTTGGTCATCCTCATCTCTTGAAGGGGCTCCGGTACTAGGAGAGCCCTTACCTTGGTGACCACAGGCCCTCTAGCCCCTGCAACTACTATGGTGTCATCTTTTCTTAGGGTTCCATCGTATATAATGGCTGTCAAGACTGTGCCAAGCCCGGGCTGCTGCTTAACTTCCAGCACGCTCCCCCTACCTTCCTCCAACTTTATTTCTAGCCGATCTAACATGTACCTCTGAACTAGCCCTATCAGTACGGTGAGGAGGTCTGGTATCCCTTCTCCAGTCACGGCGCTGGTGGGCACTATGGCAAACGTCTTGGTAAAATCGGCAATCCTATCGTACCTGTCGGCTATGATTCCGTAAGAGGCAAGCTGATCCACCACCCTGTACAACTTCTTCTCGAGCTCAGCTATTACTGAGGGAGACTGTTCTTTCTCGGCGATTATGAAGGGCCTTCCCTCCTCAGACTTCCAACCGTATATCGTGTCAATTTTGTTCAAAGCGATAATGAAGGGCACCTTCCTTTCCTTCAAAATGTTTATGGATTCGACGGTCTGAGGCTGAACTCCCCCATTTATGTCTATGACCAGTATGGCTATGTCAGCTACTGACCCTCCTCGCTTCCTCAGGTTAGTGAACACCTCATGCCCTGGTAGGTCTATGAAAAGCAAACCCCCTGTCTTTATCTCGAACTTTAAGCCCAAAGCCTCCAT
Source organism: Thermoproteota archaeon (assembly GCA_027491435.1). Classification (GTDB taxonomy): domain Archaea; phylum Korarchaeota; class Korarchaeia; order Korarchaeales; family Korarchaeaceae; genus Korarchaeum. The sequence continues at coordinate 27,867 of JAOZFG010000004.1, read as the reverse complement.
CACCGGCTTGCATATCTTGTATATAACATCGGTGGGTATCTCTGAGGCCCCAACGTGTTGAGTTATGGACCCGGGTTCCTTCGCTGCAACCCGGGTCCTCCTGATGTAGTCGAGAAGGGTCGTCTTACCTGAGTCTACATGACCTAAAACCGCTACTAACGGCTGTCTGAACCTCCTCATATTCTCCAAGCGATCACCGGCTCGCCTCCTGGGCTTTCATTTTTCTTACCCACTTAACCTTCTTAGGATTTCTGCCTAGCTTTAGGTAGTTCTTAGCACATTTAGAGGAGCAAAAGTAAAGTATCGTCCCATCCGTCTTCACGTACATCCAGCCGTATCCCGGCTCTATCTCCTTCCCACAGAAAGCACATTTCCTTAACATGAAGGACATCTAATCACCTCTACCTGGGCTTGAGCTTCCTAGCTTCCATCTCGGTCTCCCTGAGGAGCAGTATGTCCCCTACCTTCACTGGTCCCTTCACGTTCCTCGTGAGAACCCTTCCTTTGTCCTTCCCCACTAAAATCTTAGCCCTGACCTGTATGACGTCTCCAGCCACTCCAGTTCTGCCTATGATCTCAACTACTTCGGCCGGGTACGCCTTATCTTCCTCTTCGGGCAACCTATACACCCGTCTTCCCAGAGACTATGTGGATTTAAAAAGGTGAGTCCTTAAGAGGACCCTCTTATCTCCTTTATCTTGTCCACCAAACTCTCCAAGAAGCTCTTGGCCTGTCCCGGATCTACAACGGCTACGGAAGAGGCGGCAACTTCTATTCCAGCCGCCTTACCTAGTTCTTCCTTGCTAGGCACGTAAGCGTAGGGCACCCCCTTGTCGTCGCAGAGCATTGGCAGGTGTGCGACGATCTCTGGAGGGTTGACGTCCTCGGCTATGACAACGAAGAGAGCCTCTCCCCTCTCCACGGATTTAGTGGTCTCATTGACGCCCTTTCTTATCTTTCCACCAGTCTCCCTGACGGTCTGAATCAACTCATATATCTTAGGGACGAGGTCGTCGGGTACGTCAAACTTCACGTAGAAGGGCTTTCCACCGGCCGTCATCCGTCATCCCCTTGAAACCCTCGACCTCCATATATAAAGATTTTAACGTCATATGAGAAGCCTTCTAACCCAGCTGGCCAGGGGTTCAAGGAGCAGGTAGTTCTTCATCTTTCTAAATTGAGGTATGCTTTTGGCCCCCGAAAGGAAAACGGCTATCTTCAGTTGATATGAATAATCATTAAGCAGGGAGACTACAGCCTCATGCTTTCCCTCCACTGCGGCCTTCAAGAAGGGCCTCGCAGCCCCGGCCATGTCCGCCCCTAAGGCGATACACTTGGCAGCATCCAGACCGTTTCTGACTCCCCCTGATCCTATTAATTTAGCCCTTTCGATCGCCTCACTTACGGATAGAATAGCTGCTGGGGTTGGGATCCCCCACTTCTTGTAGACATTAGAGGCAGTTCTCTCCTTTGAACGGTCTGGAGCTCTTTCTCCCTCTATAAGCGCCCAGCTAGTCCCTCCAGAGCCAGCCACGTCTATGGCATATACCCCAACGTAATCCAACAGCTTAGCTACACCAGGTCCTATCCCCGAGCCCACCTCCTTAACTATTACGGGCACGTCTAGCTCCCTGACTAGGTCCCTTATTGAAATGAGCCCGTCTCTTAGGTCACGATCCCCTTCCGGCTGTATCACCTCCTGTAGAGGGTTTAGGTGTATGGCTATGGCATCTGCTTCAATCATGTCAACGGCCCTTTTCGCGTTATCAACGCCATTAGAACCTAACACGTGGGAGATTCCCAAGTTAGCTATCACAGGAACGTTGTCAGCTATTTCTCTAACTACCCTGTAGGTGTGAGCTAGTTCGCCCTTTTCTAAGGCTGCTCTCTGGCTGCCCACCCCTATGGGAACTCCGAACCTAGACGCGGCTTTCGCCAGTTCCTCGTTTATCCTCTTGGCCGCCTTGTGACCTCCAGTCATCCCTTCTATCAGAATTGGAGCTGAAACTTTATGGCCTAAGAACTCAGTTGTGAGGTCTACTTCGTCAAAGGAGCTGTCAGGTAAGGGGTTATGTAGTAGCTCTACGCTATCAAACCACCTCTCCTCCTTGGACATGTCAACTATTTCCTCTAGAGCTATCCTTATGTGATCCAGTTTTCTCGGCTCTGTAAGCTCTTTATCCACTATAAGAACACCACCGACGCGTAGCCTACAACATGTTCGTAGTCACCGCTAGTCTCAGCACTCGTAGAATACCTCACCAGTTCAGCCCTGTTGGCGCCCATGAGCTTTGAGAAGTATATTGCCGTAGCCACGGGACCAGGGCCGCACATGCTCACGTCCATCTCTACTATAGTTCTAAACAACTTCTCCACGTCCATTTCCAGTATGGCGTTTAACGCCGCTCTGTCCCTTAAGTTAGCCTCCCTTTCAGACAGGTAATGGGACATGTCTGATGATGCTATAACCACCACGTCCCTAGATAGAACCTTCGAGGCCTTGACTATAGATCTGGCCAATCCGTCGGCGTATATGGGATCCTGGAGAGCCATTACTATGGGTACTATTTTGGAATTGGGCCATATAACCTGTATGAAAGGAACCTGCACCTCGACTGAGTGTTCAGCCATGTGAGCCAGGTCGTCGTATGAGGCTCCATCGAAAGAGTTCACCATTTCTTCTGCCAGCTCCTTGTCAACTTCAACTTTACCTAAAGGAGTTTCCCAGTAATCTGCAGACGATATGGAAATTGAAGCCCCGAGACCGGTGTGGTTAGGGCCTATAATCACGAAAGTTTCGGGGTATCCGTCGGAGGCCAACCTTCCATAACCAGCTGCAGCGGTTCTGCCGGAGTATATGTAGCCGGCGTGGGGAGACATCAGCCCCTTTATGGCCCGAAATCCTTCAGAAGGAGAGGGTATCCCCTGATAGCCAACATCCACAAATAATTGGTTGATCATGTTGAGTAGATCGCTAGGATCAGCTGGATAGAAGGTGCCAGCGACGGCTGGCCTCCTCACCCTCAACTGACCACCTTCATCTCAGGCCCATAATTCTAGTGGCGAATTCATCGTAGCTCTCAGGCAGATCCTCGTCAGGACCAAGCTCCCCCCTGTTTCTCAAGATTTCCCTGGTGAGAAGCCAGTATATTAGGGCTAAAGACCTTCTTCCTTTGTTATTGGCCGGTATAGCCAGGTCTATGTAGGATAAGGTGTTGTCAGCGTCAACCAAAGCCACCACAGGAATTCCCATCCTCATGGCTTCTACGTGTATCTGCTTATCGACCCTCGGATCAGACAGCAGGACCACGTCAGGCTCCAAGTGAAGGGGCGCCTGTGGGTTTGTTAGAGTCCCTGGTAGGATCCTCCCGGTCACCTGAGTGGCCCCGACATACTCTGCGAACTTCCTGACGGGTTTGAAACCGTATATCCTAGCTGAGACAGCGAGTATCTTGGAGGGCTCGAACCTAGCTAGGAATTTACCGGCTATCCTTATCCTCTCGTCGGTCTTCTTGATGTCGATCATGCAGAGCCCGTCAGACCTCACCTTGTATATGAACTTGCCCATGTCCTTGGTCCTAATTCTAGTGCCCACGTGTACGCCCGCGGACAAATACTTCTGCTTTGGAATTAGGAGATCTTTATCCTCTACAGGGGGTATCACGGATTCGTCATAGCTCAATCAACTCACCCCTCTATAACAGGAGAGAAAGCTAGCTCTATATCAGCCAATTCAACGTGGCTCAGGAACATCCTCCGGCAGCAGTACCTCTTAACTCCCAGGGAGTCCAGCACCTTACCTGGATCCTCCCCGTGAGCCACTCTTTGGGAGAACTCCTCCCACTTATCTCCTATAACACTTCCACAGGTGAAGCACCGCACTGGGAACATATCTCTCCAGACTTCTCGGGTCGGCATGGTTATTAAAAGTCTAACTGATATATGCATGGGTGTTAGGTTGACGTTTGAGTTATGGGTGGAGAAATACAGGCCTAAAACCCTAGATGAGATAGTCGATCAGGAAGAGGTAATAAAGGCCCTCAAGGGATTCGTAAAAAGAAAGTCCATGCCACACCTGCTGTTCGCCGGGCCCGCCGGCACGGGCAAGACCACTGCAGCCTTAGCGTTGGCTCACGACATCTACGGCTCTGAGGAGCTCGTGAGAGCGAACTACTTGGAGTTAAACGCCAGTGATGAGAGGGGCATAGATACTATTAGGACCAAGATAAAGGACTTCGCCAGGACGGCCCCGCTGGGGGATGTCCCCTTCAAGATAATTCACTTGGATGAGGCGGATAGCCTGACGGCGGATGCTCAGCATGCCTTAAGGAGGATCATGGAGATGTACTCCAGAACCACTAGGTTCGTCTTGGCCTGTAACTACTCTTCGAAGATAATTGAGCCAATACAGTCAAGGACTGCCGTTTTCAGATTTGGCCCAATACCGGATAAGGCAATAAAAGAGAGAATAGAGATGATAGCCAGAAACGAGGGTGTGAAATACACTGAGGATGGCATCTCAGCCATAGTGTACGTAGCTGAAGGCGACCTCAGGAAGGCCATCAACATAATGCAGACCGCAGCCGCTATGAGCGATGAGATTAACTCTAAGGTCGTCTACAGGGTGGCCGGCCTGGCCCATCCAGAGGAGATAAAGGGAATGATAAACACGGCCTTGAAAGGAAACTTCGTTAAGGCTAGGGAGATCTTGAGGAGCCTCATGATTAATTACGGAATGTCGGCCCAAGACGTGATAAAGCAGATGCATAGGGAGATACTCAGCAGCAAGGACTTGGATGATAGGGCTAAAGCTCAATTGATAGCTTTCATGAGCGAGTTAGATTACAGGATAACAGAGGGTGCCCATGGGGATATACAGCTGGCGGCATTTCTGGCGAAACTTGTAGAGATGGGGTCAAAGCATGGCTGACATACCTTGGACCGAGAAATACAGGCCTAAAAGCTTGAGGGAAATTAGGGGGCAAAACAAAGCTTTACAAGAGATACGAAAGTGGATGGAGGACGTAAAGGCTGGAAAGAAGGTTAAGGCCCTGCTGTTAGTTGGTCCGCCGGGTTCCGGGAAAACCTCGGCCGCTTACGCCATAGCTCATGACTTGGGCTATGAGCCCGTTGAGATCAACGCTAGCGACATGAGGGACAGGGAGCACCTGGAGAAGATACTTCAGAACCTGAGGGCTCCGTCCCTGCTCACGATGAAGCCTAGGCTCATAATACTGGATGAAGTTGATGCCATCCCGAGGCAGGAAGGTTCTGCCTTGGCATCCTTAGTCAAGAAGATAGTGTCCTCTGGAGAAGCTCCTGTGATAATGACTGCCAACGACGCTTACGAGAGGCACATGTATGAGATAAGGAACATGTCGTTAATGGTCAAGTTCTATAGACTCAGACAGGCCACGGTCGTGTCTGTCCTGAGGGACATATGCAGGAAGGAGGGAGTCAAGGTTCCCGACTCAATCTTGGCTCTAATAGCCAAAAACTCGCAGGGAGACTTGAGGGCGGCGATAAATGACCTAGAAGCCCTAGTGAAGGGCACCTCCGACTTAGCCAAGGTGTTCGGTAAAGGGTTTGCTAAGAGGGACGTTGAGAAAGACGTATTCGATGTGCTAACATCGGTGTTCTACGGCACCAACTGCGCCCTGACTAGGATAGATGCCATGAACTCGGATGTGGACCCTGACCTGTTGTTGAGGTGGATTGAGGAGAACGTGCCTTACGCCTACTCAGGCAAGGAGCTGGTTCAGGCATACGAGTACCTTTCCTTGGCCGATTTGGTGAAGAGCAGGATTGTAAGGACCAATAACTGGGGGTTGTTCGTTTACTACATAGAGTTGATGACGGTGGGCGTCTGTGCGTCAAAGGTGACGAAGCCCAAGGGGGTCAGATTTAAGTTCCCCGAGCTGGTGAAGACCCTAGCACAAACTAAGGTTGAGAGAGCTGCCGCTAAGGAGGTTCTAAAGAGCATGGCTGAGAGATTACACCTCTCAACTAGGACCGTGAGGCGGGAAATAGTTCCTCTAATACTAATTGACGCCAGGAGGGGGAAGAAGCTAGCCAAGAGGGTAGCTGAGGAGCTGAGGATGGATCCAGATGAGCTTGTGGATTTATTGGAGAGCCTCGTGGGGGTAGAGCAGCTATCTAAGTTTTTGAGGTAGTGGGCTCAACTCCTCAGCCAGTATCTCCTCTATCTTCTTGGCCATTTTCTCCGCTGGTATTGATCCCAGGGAGACTAAGGTTGTCTGTCCCCTGATCCCCTCTTTAGACTTCTTGGTCTCCAATAGGCCTATCTTCCTGAGCTCCCTAACTCTTTTCCAAATCGCCGTGTACTTGTATGGCTGTATTCCTAACTCCTCGCACGCCAGCGTGTACTCCTCAACCAGGTCCCCCATCTTAACCCAAGCCTTTGATGAGGAAGAGAGGACCCTAGACACCGCCAGCAGTATGACCTTATCGTGTACATCTAGGGCTGCCAACATGTCGTTATCAATTCCCACCACGCCCACGCTGGAAGCGGCTTCTCTCACCAGTTCAGGAGTTATTTTGGACATCTTCTTATCCTCAGCGAATTTAGCGGCTAGATAAAGCATTCTTATTGCTATTCTAGCGTTCCCTGAGTGCTCTGAGAACTCAGCTATCATATCTATTATCTCGTCGTCGAAGGTGCCCTCGTATAGGGCGTCTTCAGCCCTATACTTGACTATGGAAGCCAGCTGTTCTCTGCTGTACTTCTGAAGTGGTATTCTCATGTTCATAAAGGACCTTATCGACGGCTCCATGAGATATGGAGGTTCCCACCTAGCTATTAGCAGTAAAGTTAAGGGGTTTCCCAAGACCCCTTCATGAGATCTTAGCAAGGAGTATACGAGGTCTTCGCCCTCTTTCAAATAATCGAGTTCGTCTAACACTATCAGGAGATTTTTCTCGTCCTTTAGTACATCCTCCAATATGCTCATCATTTCCTGAAGTGAGAGCCCCCTGTTCGGAATGCCTGGGTGAATCGTTGAGAGTATTCTCTGTATCACGGAGGTGGGCGTCCTGTATATTCTGCAGTTCACGTGGATCACTTTAAAGTCCTTGACAAGCTCTCCTAACTTCTTGGATGAGAGCCTAGCCACCGAGGTCTTGCCTATCCCAGGCTCCCCCTTTATCAAGTATAGCCCCTCGTTAAGACCGTAGCTTGATTTCATCGTATTCACAAGCAGCTCAACTTCCTTCTCCCTGTGGGGAAGCTTAGGAGGTGTGTACACCTCAGAGAACTTATACTCGTCCCTAATTACCTGCAAAACCGGCACCTCAATTATAAGGGAGTTACCCAAATAATTTCTTTATCCCCCTATAAGAGGTAGGGGGGTATGTAAAAGTTTTCTGACGCTAGCGTTTGCGCTTGAAGTACAGATAGACTCCAACCTCTGCTGCGGTGATCAAGAGGGCAATTGCCGGCAGGATTAGGTTAGCATCGAAGCTCAGTGGCTGTATGCTCGCTTCCCTAATCAGCTTGAGGGCGTCATCCGGGCCGTAGCCCAACTTCTCTGGGCTGTGTATCAGTAGATTATAGCCCATGTCGTAGAACCTGCTTACCTCCTTAAGTTTATCCTTATCAGCCAATATAGCGTTAGCTTTCTTTAATTCTATCATCTTTCTGTATATTTCTTCTATCTTTTTAACCTCCTCGACGGTGAGGTTGTGTATCCCGAAGTGAAACCAGCCCGTGTATGAGTGCTCCCTCCTGTCCACTAAAGGATCCCTAATTATCCAGGAGGAGGCCACTCTGAGCTCACCTGACATGTTGACCGGATACAAGAGCGAGGGCCTAGGCCTTACGTATGATATAACGTAAGCTGGAGGGAGGACCACGGTTAGGTTTAATAGATCCAATTGTCTAAGGGCGTAAAACAGCGATAAGTTTGTGTAATCATCCCTAGTTGAATAGATGAGCCCCCTCCTACCTCCTCTCTCCTGGGGAGCTCCCTCCCTAGCCCTCAAATCGGCCTTGTAAATCAGGTCTATTCTCTTAAGTTCCTTCTCCTTATCTAAAATTTTCTTAACTATTTTTACATCTTCTTTGATGGGGTAGAATTTGTAGGACCCTCCTATGTAGGGAGCCCTACCTACCACGCGCTTAAGGTTATCTATGATCGACTTGGTGTAGTTCTCCTCGCCCGTCTTATTGATTAAGGCCTCTATATCGTTGGCCTGTACTCCGTATATAGAGAACTTAATTGTGAGCTTAGCTGTATCCTCTGTAGGGAAGATCACGTACACATCGGCCTTAGTGTAGTACGGCTTTTCGGTTATTATGGCTCCGTTTAGGTGATCTATCTGTGATGCGACGATAACTATAGCCAATATCGTCATTAAAATGAATCTGAGCGTCCTGCCATCCATGACGAACACCCTAGTTACCACTAGACCAACTTAGGAGAGATTATATAAGCGTGCTTGAGATAATAAGTAGGCTCGGCTGAGGGGCTTGAAATTGCCGGATGAAAGCGACATAAGGGTTGTTGAGGCTGGATACCTAAGATGGATGCTCAAGGCTAATCCCTTCTCCTATCTCAGCAGTGAGAGCCTTGAGAGGGTTGTGGAAGTACATGTAGACACTAAAGTTGATGAGGTTTTGGGCTCCCTCATAAATAAGGCCCTCAGCGGAAATAAAAAGGAATTTATTTTTCTTATAGGAGAGTTTGGAATGGGGAAAACCCATAGATTAAGGCTTGTTAAGGAAATATTTGATGATATTCCAGCTTTTTATGTAAAAATTGATGTTGACGACTTCGAGACCTCGCTCAAGAGAATTGCCGAGGCGTTGAAGAAGGTTAGCCCGCTCAAGGCCCTCAAGAAGAAGATTCCCAATGACCCTGAGTCATTAAAGGGTATGATAATTAAGGAGTTAAACAAGTACGAGCACTCCATACTAATGCTCGATGAGGTAGAGAACATCGTCGTCTTGGGTACTAGACGGGACGCTGAGATGTTTACGGAATTCCTGAAGACGTTGTACGAGAGGATGCACCCGGGGAACATAATCATGATAGCTTGTATACCGCCTGCCTATGACCTCATGAAGTCCCTGCTAAGGGACACTCCTCACAAGGTAGTCAGGATGAGGAAAGTAGAGCCCGATGAGGCGGAGAAGATCCTGCAGAAGAGATTTGAGAAGTTCATGGAGAAGGTTGAAGGTATAAGGCCAGACAGGAGGGCCCCCTTTAGTAAGGAGATAGTGAGAAGATTAAATGAGATGGCCGATGGTAATCCCCGTAAGCTGATGAAGCTTGCTAGGAACTTGCTAGCGATGCTCACTAGGGAATTAAAGGAAAGTGGGAGACTTGACGAGGACAAAATAGTCAACCTCATATCGTCGGCTGAAAAAGGGGAGTCTGTAGAGGAAACTGAGGAAGAAGAGGAAAAAGGGGGGGAAGAAATAAAAGACCCAGAGGAGGCTACTTTGAGAAGCTCTTTTGGAGATAGGCCTTTTTCCCTCATAGAAGCTTCTAGAGTTCTTTCTATGAAGTTATCCGAGGCCAGGGAAGTTCTAGATAGGCTCATAGAGGAGGGTAAAGTAAGGAAGATGGCCGGTGGGAGGTATTCATTCACTTGATTCCTCCTCTCTAAGCCCGGCTAAGACTATGTTCAGAACTTTTGACCAGAATTCCAACACTTCAACCCTTTTAACTCCCTTAAACGGTTCAAATTCCAAAAACTCATCTGAGGAGTCCTTTATCCTCCTAAGCCCTTCCTCGTCTAGCTTGACTAACCTGCCAAAAAGACTCCTCTCGTCTAGGCTGTTGGCTAGTTGTTTTGCCACCGACTCTAAGATCTCTTCATAAAGTTGGCTCTCTACGTTAACTCCTTTAACCTCTTGCAGGAGGTCCTGAGGGGGATCTCCTCTCCTGAGCCTTAGTACCACGGAGGCTATGAATTCTTCCAACGAATTCATCGGAGCATCACCTAGCTAACCTATTTATCCTTTTGGGGAACTTTAACAAGGGGGGATGATGTCAAGGGCCCGCTGAAAGATGAGGACGATCTTGAGTTCTGATCCCCCTTAGCGTGTCACTCGTTAGCTATGTTCGACGTACCCTTTATATATTATGGGTGCTAACATTTATTACCTCGACAAGTCCCATGAACTGGGCCGGTGGTCTAGCGGCTATGACGCCGCCTTGACGAGGCGGAGGTCGGGGGTTCGAGTCCCCCCCGGCCCACCACTAAATTGAGGGTGTCAACGATGGCTAGGTACTCAGTGGCTAGATTGGCTAGAAAGCCCGTAATAACTGATAAGGGTTTGATGCTAGGAGAGGTCGTCGATCTGGTCGTTGATGAGATCACTGGGAAGGTGCTTTCTTTGGTCATCAGGAGCAGTAGGGGGGCAGCGGACTCATTACTCCAGAAACTTAGAAAGGACAGGAAGGGTAATGTCTTCCTACCGTATTCCTCAGTAAAGTACATAAGAGAGATGATAGTTGTGGACGAAAAATACCTAAAGGTTTACGTAGCCACTAAAGGCGGCTGATCTCCCTTTCTATATCTTCCTTAACCCTTTCTGCTATGAGAGAGGACAACGTATATGTGGACAACAAGATGTCCCTCCTGCTTCCCTTAACTTTGGCCTCTTCCATAAAAGCCCTCAAGTCGCCATGGGCCATCTTCTCAGCGAAGGCGTCAACTTCATAGAGCAGATCCCAAAACTTATCTATGGATGGATCCTCCAACAACTCTCTGACCAGCGACTTGAACTTGGCGTTAAACAGCAGAACCTCTTCAAGCATCGTCAGTAAGGACAAACGCTTTATATTGCGGGCTTCTTTTTCAGGAGGGAGGTGAAAGTTTTGAAGGAGATTTGGGACGTTAAGGCCGTTAAAGAAGACCCTTTGTTTAACGTGGACGTGTTAAGCGCCGAGGCCGACGGTAGGGAAATGTCCCTAGAGTTGCCCAGAGGTCTGGTAGACCTGTCTGGGTGGCGTAGCTTTGAGGTCGTGGTGTCTGAAGAGGAAGGTGATGGAGATATAGTGATGAAAGGGGTGGTCTACAGGTGCGATGAAGGTCGTTTAGAGGTTTCTATGCACGGATTGTGGTTGAGGATGACTGTAGAGGGCTGCGATGAGTTCTCCGATGGAGACGAAGTTTACGTAGTAGTTAGGAGAATTAGTTAATTATTAGTTTTATTTAACTGGCGTGTAAGAAATACTATTTTTATTCATATAGCGCGCTAATTCGGGGAAAATGTCGGAGTTAGCGGTAACTTATGAAATGAAGGAGTACCATTGGCCGCTCAGGAGACCCAAATTTAAGGGGGAAAGCACAGTGGAGACCTTAGTGGACAGGTTAAATTTACCTGAAAGCGTGTTTATCTCGGCTAGGGAGCTCATCCTAGCTTATAAGTCTAAAAGCGGTAGAGAGAGCAGTCTTTCCATAGCTGCCGCCAGCGTCGTTATGGTCAGCAGAGATCTAGGAATTCCAGTCTCTATTTCTGATGTTTCCAGCGCTTTAAGTGGGAAAGTCTCGCCTGGAGGGATAGTGGCTGCTATAGGTGAGATAAAATCTGTGTTGGGGATAAGGGCCCCGATACCCTGGGAGGGTTACCTGAATTACGTCATTTGGAAGTTAGGTAGATCTGATGAGTTCCTCAAGGCAATATCTGATCTGAAGATGCCCAGCCACCTTATTCTAGATAGAATTAGGGTGAAGTCCAGGAAGCTCTTAAGGATTAAGTCGGGGAGGATTAAAGAGCTTATGGGAAGGAGTCCCGTCATAGTATCAGGAGCTCTAGTCTACTTAGCCGCCCAGTCCCTGGGGCTTAGGCTAGTGACCCAGAAAATTGTATCCGATTCAATAGGGGTAAGCCGAGCCTCTCTAGCCAAAATAGTTGGCCTACTGAGGTGACACCGTGAGGAAGGACGTTAAGTTCGAGGTGGAGGTCTTAGCCAATCAGATAACTTACATTTTCTTCAAACTAGATGAGCTGTCCAAGGAAGTTGACATGTTAAAGGAAGAAGTTCTTTCAATGAGGAGGATTTGCCTTGAAGAGGGATGATTACCTCGTTTTAGCCCTTCTCCTCCTGCTAACTGGCATTCTAATTTATAAGAGATGGGGAAGCCTTCTAGAATTTGTTTATCGTAATTACCCGATTGTACTAGCGTCTCTATCGTTGCCTCTGATCTTGAAAATTTCACGCAGGAGGCCGGGTAAAGGTCACCGAGAGGGACCAGCACATCTTGTTAAGCTTGGGTTGGGCAGGGAGATTCTCGTGCTCCCCTTCACCCTAAAGGAGGCGAGCAAGGAAAGCCTCCCATTTGACTTGATAGAGGAGGTGGCCAGGAACATGGGAGTTGGAATCTCCTTATTAGCGGTTAGCCTTCCGAGAACAGCGCTTTCCTCCGACGATAGCGCATATGCCGGGTTCATATGGGCTCCTTATAGGGAAGGGGGGGTCGACCTTCTCAGGGCTGGATTGTCTGCAATATCTAGCGTGTCAGGTGTGAAGTTCGAGGAGTTGGAGCTCAATAGAGATGTAGTGACCTCCATAATGAGATCCCTGTATTCGATTCCTAAAACTGGAGTCTCCTTTAAGGAAGTCAAGTTATCCCCAGTTAGCAAGGTAGATCCTCCCTTCCTAACCCTTGGCGTCTCTCCATCAGGTAGACCAGTGAGGATTGACTTAGCGGAGATGACGAAGCACACGGCCATAATGGGGCAGACAGGCTCCGGTAAAACCACTACTGTTAAAAGAATTCTTTGGGAGTTGTGGTTATGGGGTATACCGTTCATCGTTCTAGACTTCCATTGGGAGTATAGGGGATTTATAGCCTCCCTCGGCGGAGTTATCTTGGGAGAGGGCGACCTCCCGTGCGTTAACCCCTTGTCTAGGCTCGGGGATATGGAGATGGGGGACGTTTACTTGATGTCGGAGATGCTCTCAGACGTTCTAGAGCTAACTCCCTCTCAATTTTACATACTGTCCAAATCCCTGATGAATTTACGGGAGCGGCGTTCAGTTAACTTGAGGGATCTGGTTAAACAGATAGAATCTTATAAGGAGGAGTCACAACCGGAGAGGGAAAGTAAGGCCTCCCTGCTCAGAAAGCTTACGCCGGTGGTGATGAGCGACGACTTCAAGTACCTGGCATGTGATAACGTCTGCGTCGAGGAGTTGATGGTTCCAACGGTCATAGAGCTCGGTCACCTTAAGAGCGACAAGATAAGGCAGCTGTTCGTCCATTTCCTGTTGAAAAGGTTGAGGGACGCTTACCTCAGTAAGGGTCACTCTAAATACCCCAGGTTAGTCGTTGTGTTTGAGGAAAGCGAAAAAGTACTCCCCAGCTATAGGGACTCCACTGGACTGACCGCTACAGATAGAATATTATCGGAGATGAGGAAATTCGGGTTGGCAACGATTGTCGTGACGCAGGCGCCTAGCGAAGTATCGCCTGGAGTCCTGAGAAACACAGGCATTAAAGTCTTACACAGGATGTCCTCCTCAAAGGACTTGAGGGAATTGAAGTTCCTGATTGAGTCTAAAGATCTGCTGGAGGAGATAAGTAAGCTCAGAGAGGGGGAGGTCTTGATATCATCAACTGGTAGGGTGGATAAAGCTAGGATAGTGCCCGTTGATGAATCGGTGTTAGAGCCAGAGTCCCTAGACCGTTACGCGAGGAACGCCTCCTATCTGTTCAGCTGTTAGAGCATCCCCATGAACTCGTCGGTCCAATTGAACCTCTTCTCGAACTCTCCCTCATACCTCATCTTATTTAGCACGTACTCTATTTCCCCTCGTAAGTCCTCGGAACATCCGTTAACCTCAATTACCTTGTCCAGATCCATCACTCTGAGCAAATCGTATAGGGGGCCGTCCACAGCCTCGTATTCCAGGTTTTCCCAGACCTTCACGTCTTTATAACCCCTGGACTCCAGCCTCCTCTTTAACTTTCTAGGCGGACACCTGACGGCTATCCCCACAACGTGAGGGCCGGGGACTGCCGAAGGGTCTATAGTTTCCACTACGAGACACCTATCCTCAGATAAGAGCTCCTTTATCCTATCACGGACGCGCTCCACATCCAGAACCCAAGTGTCCCTCATATCATCGTATTCTAAGATTAGACCCTCTCTTCTAGCCAGTTCACTAACGGAAACGCACTTGCAGCCCAGTTTACGGGACAGCTCCATACATAAGGTCGTCTTGCCTGAAGCGGGCGCTCCCACTAATAGAATGGTTCCCTCTAGGCCCATCGCTCACCCTCAACAAAATTTATATATCACAGTCAGCATACCATCTTGGGCTCCGGTGGTGTAGCCCGGCCAAGCATAGGGGCCTCTCGAGCCCCAGACCCGGGTTCAAATCCCGGCCGGAGCACCATCCTCCTTCTCAATACGGTAGCTCTCCGAACACCGTGAGTATGGGATGGAACCCCGCTACTCCCACCAGCATCAGCCACAGCATGTAGGCGGTGAACGCGGCCACCAGTAATCTGATGGGCTGTTTATGGTATGCGGGTATCAGCAAAAACATGGCTTGTATGGCCGTGAGCACCACGTAGAAGTTTGTTAGAATCATGCTCTCCGGTTGCATCCATAGGATTGATACCCAGACCCCCATCTCGGCTATGAAAAGCGATATTGGAAACGTAAAGACCGCTAACAAAGCTCCATACACTGCTTCGATCAACATCCTCTTAACCACTACTGGGACACCCTTTCTCCTCCGGGAGTAGGCCTTCCTTCTCCTCCTCCAAGATTCGGCAGTTCTTAACATGTCAACCACCTTCCACCAGGCTGCCTAAACCCTTAGGGTCACCGCTCAGCAATTCATACAGCCTATCCAGCTTGTCCCCTTTAGTTATTATCAACCTAATCTTGGACCTCCTTATTACCTTTAGGGCCAGCAGGTCGAACAGCTCATATCTCCCAGGTTCATACCTCTGCTTCATCAGTATCTCCTCAAACTGATCGTACGTCAGCCTATTGTATCTAACGGAGCCTTGGTATTTAATAGGGTCTTTTTCGTATATGCCGTCTGTTGCTGTGACCTTCACCAAAAGGTCTAGGCCCAACCTCTCAGCCATTATGGAAGCTACAGCGTCGGTCGACTGAGCCGGGGTCATCCCCCCGCTCACCGGAATTAGTCCCAGGGAGAAGGCTTCCATAGCTTCATCATAAGACTTCACTACCTTGGGAAAGGCGATCTCCCCCAAGGCGGCCACCACAAGCTGGGCGTTAATCCTAGTGGCGAGTATGCCCACCTCATCCTTGAGGTAATTGTTCCCGCCTAGCCTGTCAACAATGCTTATGTACTTCCTAGCGACCTTTCCTCCGCCGGCTACTATGGCTATCTTCTCGTTAGATCTAGTTAGGGAGCTCCTTAGCTGCTCAAGCAGGTGAAGATCTCCCTCAGCTACCCTGTCAAATACGTATCCTCCCAATAGTATGACTGCTCCCATGATCTCACCTAGTCGTATCTGAACCTTATAGCCTTATCAAGCCTGGAAAGGAGCACTATTCTGCTCTCTGGCGCCTCGTCTAGGACGTTATAACCCGTCAGCTCAGCTAACTTTAGGGCAAATTCCTTAACCTCATCGTGGGTGGGCATGTTCTCTCTAGTCAACCTCCTCCTAGAGTACCCGACCCACATGTAAGCCTTGGGCTCTACGTAAGTTGGTTGATATTTCTGGATTATTTTAGCAAATTCTTTAAGACTAGATTCATCCATATTAAATCCTTTTATCATAGGAATCCTCATGACCGTCGGCGAGCTGAAGGACTGAAGGAGGGACAAAGTCTTGTTAAGCCTCTCCCAGGCGTCCGGCCAGAGGGGCCTAGTTATCATGTTATACAACTTCTCATTGGGCGCTGGAACCGTGACGTAAAGTTGGCTAGGCTCCTTCTCTATTTTCTCCAACCTCTCTGGGAGAGTCCCGTTAGTGACTATGAAGGTGGTCATCCCCCTCCTAGAGTAGGCTTCCACTAAACCCCCTATATAGGGATAAAGCGTAGGCTCTCCTGTCAAGGATATGGCGGCATGTTTCGGGTTTTCAGCCTCGTACACCCACTCCCTCCTGAAGACTTTGACGCCCTTGTATCCCTGGACTAGCATTCTATGTATCCTGATGCTCTCCTCAGCTATCTCTTCAGGGTCGTCCCACACCCTCCCTTCAGGAACTTCCTGCCACCTGTCTTTGGGAGAGACGTCACTAACGTTAAGCCTCCAGCAGTACAGGCATTGTAGGTTACAGAAGGACGCTGTAGGCGTCATCTGGATGCATCTCCAGGTGGGTATTCCGTAGAACTTGTGCTTGTAACAGGTCTTGCCCTCCATAAGCGCTTTCCTGAACCAGTAACATGGCTTTAGTGCCGAGTGATTCAGTATGAACTTGTAACCCTGCTTCTCCATGAGCTCCTTAACGTGTCGGGGGACCGTAACTTTTTGTGCTAGCATGGTCATCCGAATAGTAAAGTGGGAAGGGGATAAAAATGTCCCCTAGAGGAGTGCCTGACTTAAGCGAAGGGTTGAGATCCATCGAGGAGGTCATCGAAAAGAGGTTTGAGGCTGAAAACCTATCAAGAAAACTGACTTTAGAATGTAAGAAGATTATTAATAAAGCTAGGGAAATGGAGAATTTAGATGAATTGGAGGCCAAAGCTGAGGAATCGCTGAGGTATTTACTCGACTGGCTATCCGGAATTAAGGGGGATGTCAGCGACGTGTTCTGGTGTCCAATGTACCAGGCTATGTCAGGCCCCCTACAGGAATGTTTGGAAGCCCTGATATACGTTAAAATTTTAAAGGACTCCAATTTACCTGAACCTGAGCGGCTGGGGGTGAGCATAAAAGACTACCTGCTGTCCCTCGCAGACGTCGTGGGTGAGCTGAGAAGATCCTTCTTGCATTTATCCAAAAAGGGGGTACCTAAAGAAGAACTTGATAGGATAATCAGGATCATGGAAGGTATATATGACCTTCTTGAGGGAGTCACCGTGCCCGATTCCCTCGTGCCCTTGAGGAGGAAGGTTGACGCCATTAGGGTAGTGTTGGATAGGACCCTCTCTGAGTACCACTTCATGTTGGCTTGCTCTCGCGTTGAAGGGGATAAGGATGGCGGTGGGTAAGTTAGAGAATCTCGACCCCTATGTCACCCACTTAATAGTCGCTACCATACTTTTGGGTGGATCTAAGGAGCCCGTGAAGGCCGTTGAGATCAGCGAGTACCTCAACGTATCCAGAGCAACTGTGTCCAGGTGGATAGCTAGAGCTGAGGAGTTGGGTTTCCTCAAGTCCACCATATCCAAGAAGGTACAGTACGTGATAGTGACCCAGAAGGCCATACAGTTGATTCAGTCGGTATATGAGAGCATAGAGTCCAGGAGGTGGACTGAGGAGGTAGTCTTAGGAGAGGTGTTCTCTGGCATGGGTGAGGGGGCCTACTACATGAGTCGGCCTGGTTACACGATAGAGTTCAAAAAGGTCATAGGTTACGTGCCCTACCCGGGTACCCTGAACTTGAGGATAAAGGAGGCAAAGGACTACGCCCTCGTAAGGGAGTGGAGAGTTAGGGTCAGGCCTAAGATAATACACGGGTTCGTAGAAGGAGGAAGGACCTTCGGTAACGTGGAGGTTTTGCCAGTCAGGTTAAACGGAGCTATAAGAGCTTACGCCATATTCCCTGAGAGGAGACATTATGGGGACGAGGTTCTGGAGATCATACACAGGGAAAGCCTTAGAGTAAAACTAGGGGTAAGGGACGGCGATATTGTAGCTGTCTACCTTTCGGACTGGGATTAGTGGGCCGGGGGGGACTCGAACCCCCGACCTCCGCCGTGTGAGGGCGGCGTCATAGCCGCTAGACCACCGGCCCCACTACACAAGGAGACCCATCATATTAAAGGTTATCCTTTAACCTTCTTACGCTGTAGAACAACTCTATTGCCCTGAACAGACTCACTGAAAGTGCTTTAGCCCTTGATGGGCTCTTCTCTTCCTTTATAAAGGTTAAGGAGCTATCATTCAGCTTTATATCCCAATCGCTGAAGTCCGGTTCGAGCGCTGCTTTAAGGGCCTTTAGCTCGTCTGGATCTGAGTTAACCGTAACTCTAAGAACTATCCTCACCCTCAAACACCTTATATCCCTTTATTCTTATCCTAGGACCCACCTCGTGAAAGGGATAAACGTAGTAAAACGTGGAGTGCACAACTTCCCCTCCACCGCTTAAGTGTAAGACTAGGTCGAGCTCACCCTTCAGGTTGGGTATCTCCTCCCTGTTAACCGAAATGGGATCTGAGAGGGAGAACCCCCTGGCGAGCTCCTTGGCCAAATTCCTTAAGTCTCCCTGATAAGTGATACCCATGGTCCTGGAGAATGGAGCCCTCCTCTTAGTGAATTCCCTTCTGAGGGTGACGCCCCTCAGTATTATCTGGTTAAGGAGTAAGGGCCTTAGCGGGTTTGTGGAATAAAACATGAGGAAGGAAGGGTTACCCGCCCTAGTCCCGACGATCAGTAGCCTGGAGAGGCCCTTGGAGAGGGCCAGCTCGTTAAGATCTTCTATGGAGCTCTTGCCCCTGTTCACCCTATGAGCTCCTGGGATTACATGATACAACTCCCTCACGAAGCTCCTAGTCCTTCTGGCAGGCCTTCTAGTAGTAGTTATCAGGATCAACTTTCACTCCACGCTCTTGGCCACCGCTGTCCAGGGTTCCCAGGCCCCTCCGGTGAACTCAATGCCGCACTTCTTGCAGCGCCATATCCCCAGCCTAACCCTTCTCACGGCGACAGCTCCACAGTAGGGACACTTGTAGATTGATTTAGCCTTATTCAGGACAGCTTCGTATCTCCTCCTAATCTTTAGACCGTATCTAGGAGTTCTGAGCTTGGATCTAGGAGCTCTTGGCATCATATCTCCCTCCTTATCACGCTAGCCACATCGGTCCACTTACTTCGTCCTATCTCAACTGCCTTTTTAATCTCTTCCATGGTAAAGTACCCGTGCCTCTTCTGTATTGAGCACACCTTACCCTCCTGATTTATAGCAATGGTTATCGAGGCCTCCGCGACCATCTCCTCCTCCAACACAGGATCTAGAAGTAAGGCGTCCCCTATCTTGACGAACGTGAAGTTTATGGGAAGGTCCTTCAGGACAAGGCTCTCCTTCTCATCCAAGACCTCTACGTCCCCGTCACCTTTATAGATTACTTTGGGGTACTTGGCCCTCCCTAGGGCTATCAGGCTAGCTATGGTCAACGCGTCGTCAAGGTTTCCGTCGTGGTCTAGGACGTACATGTCTAGGAATATCATGTAAACCAGCTCTCCCTCCTTTATTACCAGGTTGTTCAGGTCAACGGCATCAGCGCTTCTTATAGCCCTGTCTACCACCCTAGATATCTCTATAGCATCCTCGTTAGGTGGGCCTGGCTCGAACGTCGGTGAGGCTACGGGCAGGAGCTCGGCATTGGTGACTAAAACCCCCTTATCCGGGGTATCAGGGAATGGCTCTCCCACGTCGAACTTGACCCCGACTAAGACTTGGGTCTTGCCCAGCTTTATCCAGGCCTCTCCCTCTGATTTGGTGAAGGTGCCTTCCTTAACCTCTATGGGCCTTATCTCGTCAAAGGTCCTACCATCTAACCTCTTCCCCTCCTTGACCAGATCGTAAAGGTAATCCCTGAGCAGGGTGTTAACCACTGACTCCGACTCCAACATCTAAACACCCCGTATTCTCCTCTCCACCAACACGTAAGGCCTCTTTAGCGCCTCCTTCTGTAGCTCGTAGACGAATTCTATCCCCCTCTTAGCCATGTTGAGGGCTTCTTCGAATTGTTCAGGGGTCATCGGTCCATCTATTTGGAGGAGGGTTATTTTCCTGGATTCCATCATCATAGCCATGGGCATGTCGGCTTCACCCCACATGTCCTCATCGTGATTTGGATCGCAGACAACGAATTCCCCTACCCTTCCGGCGGCACAGGCGGCTACTAACCCCCTCATAGCTATACCGGCATGAGCTAATGCTAGAGAGGCGGCTGTGACTCCAGCCACCCTAGTTCCAGCGTCTGATCTGAGCACCTCCACGAAGATGTCTATCACCGCTCCTGGGTAATTCTCAACGAATATAGCCGGTTTTAGGGCTTCCCTTATGACTTTAGACAGTTCGACGCTTCTCCTGTCTGGACCTGGCCTTCTCCTCTCTGGCGTGGAGAAAGGAGCCATGTTGTACCTCGCCCTAACTAAGGCCTTGTCCGGGAGCATCAGGTGTTTTGGGTGAACCTCCCTCGGCCCGAATACGGCAGCTAAAATCCTGTTTCCTCCCCATTCAACGAGGGCGGAGCCATCAGCCCTCTCCAAGACCCCCACAGTCATCCTGATTGGCCTGATCTCGTGTGGGAGCCTTCCGTCGGTCCTCACGCCTTCCTCAGTTATAAGCCTTTCAGGCTTTTTCTCGACGTATAAGGGCATGAAATCACCTCTTCAACCGAGTTCCCTATCTAACAGGCTTGATATTCTATCGCTTAACCCAGAAACGTGAGATTCCTCCTCTATCTCCCTTATGGCCTTTTCTAAGGCCGTCAGCTCCTTATGGGAGGGGGCCTTAACCCATATCCTTCCATTGTTCCCTATTATGATGTCGCTCTTAGTCTTCTCCTTGAGCAGGTTAAGCATGGACTGCCTCTTCCCTATTATCCTAGGAACTTTGGCCGGCTGTACCTCAATGACTATGCCCCCCTCCAGCTTGCCCAGACCTTCCAAGTCTATGGTCAGCAACAGGGATGACGAGCCGTCAAATGACTTGACCTTGGCCAGGATCACGTCCCCGGGCTTCAAGTCGTACTTGAAGATGTCAACCCTCTCAGCGGCCCTCCCCCTAGGAATGGGTATTGCTCCTTGGTAGGGAGCCTTTATGTCTACCAGTATTGTGGAGCCGCTTATCTTGCTCACTATGCCTATCACTATGTCTCCCTCTTTAGGCATGTAAGCCCCGGCTAGGGGAACGACGTTAACTTCCCCGTCATCTTTTATGGAGACCAAGCCTATCTTCTTAGCCCTAATGACCTTATCCTCGTCTACGTAAACGTTCTTCCCTGGTTTGAGCCCCCTCGCCAGAGGCTGTCCTGGTACGACCACCTCCTTATCCTGTACGTATATTTCCCCTTTAAACAATTTCGACATGTCCTCCCATCTCTCCCACTCTTTCTAACACCAACATCTGCGACCCCACAGGAATTTCAACCAAGAAGATGACTGAGCTACCGTCCTCAGACCACCTCTCCTCAAGCAGGTCGCCCTGACCTGCCAAGAGTTTCCTTGCCTTGGCCCACGTGGAAGCAGGCACCGTCACCTTCATTCTCACCTTTCCGCTCTTAAGCGGAAGTACTTTCCTTAACTGTTCCACCACGTCCTTCACCTGTTGTTCTGGTTCCTTTAGAGGGTCTATCTTAACCTTCGCTTGTTTCATGGCCTTCTCTATCCTGGATACTGGATGGGGTATGTTCGTCTGTGGGTCGACGAAGTTCTTGTGGATGTAATTAACTATCCACCTGAACTTCTCCTCTTGAAGCTTCTTCCTATACTCGGCTGTGAGCTGCACTTCCCCTTCCTTCAGGATTATCTCTGTTATCTTGTAAACGTCCGTCGTCCCAAAGGCCTTCTCAAGGTCCGAAGCTGAGGCCTTGATCCCCTTTCTAGCGTCAGTGAAGACGAATTCTACGGCCACTATGTCCCTGACGTCCACCTTCTTACCCTCTAGAAAGTCATAGGCCTTATTAGGATAGACGAAGATCTCGTATCTCTTCCCTTTCCGGGTAATCCTAGCTATTATAGGCTCAGGCAGGGTCATTCACCCCCCTTAGCCTTCTCAAAGTAGGGGGCGATCTCCTCCGGCGATAGCTTCCTAAACTGCCTATCATCCACCCCTATGAAGGCCACTTCAAACGAATCTGAGGTTACCTCCCCTTCCTCCAGGGGGATCACCAGCTTGAGGATGAAAGTTAGGCACTCCTCCAGAGTCATGTCAGGATTGTACATCTGTTTAAACGACTCATTAACTTTATCTGAGTTCTTACCAACGGCAAAGGCTTTGTAGCTGAAGAAAGCACCTCCTGGGTGAGTAACGTAGAGCTCTGGTTGATCGTCAACTCCTCCGAATATCATCATCACGCCGAATGGCCTTAAGCCGGCGTACTGGGTATACTGTTGTTTGAAGACAGCTATCTTCCTGGCTAGGCTCTTCACCGTTATAGGCTCCCCGTAAATGATCTTGTTGTACTGGGCCTCTATCCTACTTCTCTCAACCAGCACCAGGCCGTCACCAACTAGGCCGGCAGCTATGGCGCCTACATGTCTGTCTATCTGGTAAATCTTCTCAGGAGGGGCTGCCAATGGGGAAACGTGCTTCTTGAGCGCCATTAGCACTACTCCGGATTTGCACTTTATCCCCACAGCTATGGGGGTCCTCCTGGTAGCCGCTAAAGCGTACTCAACCTGTAACAATCTTCCATCAGGGCTGAATACGGTTATGGCTCTATCATAGCCGGTCATTTGTGGGAACATTTGTCCACCCCTTGGACCTACTACGAAGTCCATTTGTAGAGGTGGGCATCCCTTATTTAACTTGATGCGCGCCCAGTGCCTAATCCCTCTCGTGGTCCTCTGAACCCCTAACCTTTGAACCTCCAGCTAACCGCTTTTTAGAAGCTATTCCCTCTCTAAGCTTATTTATGGTACCTGAAACGCCCCAAACCTCCAGCTGAATCCCGTTTAGAGACATGTGATAAATGGCTACTAAGAGTTTAGACATCGAGTCGTGATACGTTCTCAGTATGATTCCATCCTCATCCTGTATAACCTTCACCGGTGTGTTGGAAAGGCCCACCTCGCCGAAAAGTTTCTTTAAAGAGGAGGTTAACTCCTCCCTGAACCTATTGTGGGAAACTGAGGTGCTGACGTATATGTACCTCCTCCTGTGTCTAAGTGAGATTGGAACCTTAAACTTCACCCTTTATCGCCCCCTTCCTAGCTAGGGCCCTCTCCTTGGAGAAGAAATACTTAGGAAACGTGGTTAAAGAGAGCAAGGCTTGTCCATCGGATAGCCCCAACAGTTCAGTAAGAATAGCCCTGGCCTGCCTTGGAGAGGGGATCTCTTCTGGTTTTTCGGCTAGAGAACCTGAAATTACGGGTATTGCTGTTTTAAAAGCTATTTTAGCCTGTAAGGAGGTCCATCTAAGGTTCCTCAAAGACTCTCTCCTGAATAACCATGAGATAGGTATTAATACGCCCCCATTCCTTTCCTTCAGGTATTTGGCACAGACGTAATCGAAGTAAGGTTCCCTCCTCGGGTCTATTATTATGATATCCACTAACCGACTGTTACACATGTCTCTGGCCTCCCCTAACTTTTTAGGTAGACCCGCTACCCAGTTGAAGGTGTTCTTGGCTTTCTTGGCCACTTCTCTCCATTCCTTACAGTGTTTGACCATGAAGACGTTAGGAACGCTTGGAACTGTAACGTTTCCGTCGGTAATGGCTATGAACCTTGAGTAACCCAGCCTCTTAGCTTTCTCCAGGCTGTCACTCAGCCTCTGATTCCAAGCCGCTAGAACTTCGTGATACTGCAACCCTCATCTCCTTCAACAGGTTCTTAATCTCCTCCAGCTCGTTAGTCGAGAGGGAGGCCTTCACCCTGATGTAGCCACCTGGGTCGTTCTCAAACAACCTTATCCTCCCAAGATAAGCCTCTTGCTTGTCAATCCTGATGAACAAAGTTCTCCCGTCTAAGTGGGACTTCAGCCCTTCGATCAACCTTGAGAAGTCATAATCGTCCATTGATGAGAGTATCTTCGATAGCTCTTCTGAGGCTTGCTTAGGCTTCTTGACAGTAACCGTTAGAACCTTAAATGAATATCCGTAATGGCTGGTGAATTTACTCTCCCTTACATCAGATTCTGATAGGGATTTTAAGAGTGAGAGGACCCTTGAGGGGTCCTCGGTGGGATAGAGCATTGTGGATATCTCCAGGGAATTGACCCTGGCTCTTCCCTTGCCAGCCAACTCTATTCACTCACTTACTCTCCCTTCTCTTTCTCTTAAACCTCTTTACTACTGGAGGTATGCCTCTGAAGGCCCTAAGGCCTCTAGCCTTCTTCCCAGCGCTTGTAAGCCCCCTGAACACCCTCCTCTTGTTAGCTGGGTTGGTGATCCAGTTTATCCTAGGGTCGGATTTTATCGCCGGATGGTGAGGGTCTACCATTATCACCTCATACCAGTAATACTTCCCGTCCTCGGCCACGTAATAGGAGTTAAGCACCTCAAGATTTGGGAACTTTCTGGCAGCTCTTTCCTCGGCTATCCACCTTATGCTCTTCCCGGGGGTAAGCTTGAGCACCCCTAGACCTGCTGGTTTCCTGCCAGACCTAGGCCTGCCCTTTCTCCTCCCCCCCTTCCTGACCCTGACCCTGACCACCACGTAACCCTGCTTGGCCCTATAGCCTAGGCTCCTCGCCCTATCTATTCTAGTTGGCTTATCCACCCTGACAACTGCCGGTTGTCTCCTCCACTCTATGAGCCTAGACCTCCAGAGTTTTATGAGGTCGGGGTCTTCTTTCCGCCTCCTCCAGATGAGCTTCTCGTAGTACCTACCGGCCAGCACAGTTTCACCCTTCACCACATGACCGGCCAGGTTGATTTTTAAAGTTAGCAGTTTGGGATGGCTAGATGTTGGTCGGCCTCGTAGGGAAAACTAACGTGGGAAAGACTACCTTTTTCTCCGCTGCCACCTTAGTGGAGGCTGAGAGGGGAAATAGACCTTTCGTGACGATAAACCCCAATGAAGGAGTTGCTTACGTCAGGGTAAAGTCAGTTTGTACTGAATTCGGGGTTAAGTGTAACCCTAAGTACGGATGGTGTAACGGGATCAACAGGTTCGTCCCTATAAAGCTATTAGATGTGGCAGGATTAGTGCCTGAGGCTCATAAAGGCAGGGGTTTGGGAAATAAGTTTTTAGACGACCTTAGAAGGGCCAACGTTAGCATAGTGGTTGTGGACGCCTCAGGATCCACAGATGATGAGGGGAACCCCGTTCCACCCGGATCCCATGACCCTATAAGGGACGTGGATATAGTTAAGGAGGAGTTCGCGAGGTGGATCTCCTCGATAATAAGGAGGGGGTACGGTAAGATAAGGGGGAAGATCCTCTCAGGTTCTAGCGTTGAGGAAGCGTTAAGTGAGGCTCTATCTGGGCTAGAAATTAGGAGGGAGGATATAGCCAAGGTGCTAATTGAAACAGGGTTGAAGGATAAGAAGTTCGTGAACTGGAGCGATGACGACCTCCTAACCTTCAGCAGGGAGTTGAGGAGGGTATCTAAGCCCTTCGTCATAGCAGCCAATAAGGCCGACGTTGAGGGAGCTGAGGAGAATATAAAGAGAATGAGGGAAGTCCTAGAGGAGCCCGTAATACCAGTTTCCTCTGAAGCTGAGCTTATACTCAGAAAGGCGGCGAAAGCTGGTCTGATAAGGTATGAACCTGGAGATGAGGATTTCGAAGTTGTGGACGAGTCAAGGCTCAGTCCAGCCCAGAGAAAGGTTCTCGAGATGGTTAGGGAGAAGGTTCTGAAGAGGTATGGAGGTACTGGTGTTCAGAAGGCTCTAGAGACCGCCGTATTTGACGTGTTAGGTATGAAGGTAGTGTTCCCGGTGGAAAACGAAAACAAGCTCAGCGATAAGGATGGAAACGTGTTGCCTGACGCCGTACTCCTAGAGAGGCAGGCCACCGTCTTGGACCTGGCAGAGAAGATACATAGCGAGATAGCCAAGAAGGCCCTGTTTGGAATAGATGTTAGAACTGGTAGAAGGATTTCCCTGGACACAGTGCTCAAACACAGGGACGTGATAAAGATAGTGGCCTCAAGGTGAGCAATCTTCCTCCGACCAGACCCTAACCGAGCTCATGGTGCAGCCTTCAAGTGATATGTCAGGGGCCGTAACTGCTGAGAATCCCTCAGGCCCTGGAAGTAGCTTTGAGGATTCTACCAAGTTATTGTCAGAGATTATGGCCCACTTTACGGTGGATGAATTTATAGAAGATCCCTTCATCACGACGGCATCTGAAAGCTCGGAGTCAATCACCTCATTACTCCCTTCCAAGTAAACGTAAGGGCCCAGTACCGAGCCCTCAACCCTAACGTCAGGCCCTATTATCACTGGAGGGATTATCTTAGAACCCCTCACCTCTGAAGTCTCGTGCACCTGGACCCCATTCATCATGAACCTCTGAACCCTTAAGAAGTCGAATGGACGACCAGCGTCCGCCCACTTGTGGGAGATAATCACTTCCACGTTAACTTCTTTGGAAGCTTGAGTTATAGCATCGGTCAGCTCATATTCCCCCCTAGGGGACACTGAGATTCTGTCTAGGTAGTCGTATATGGATTCGTTAAACACGAACAGGCCTGCTACCACCAGGTTGCTGGGCTCCTCTCCTTTTCTAGGTTTTTCAATGATGCCCTTGAACTTACCACCCTCTAAGAGTATGACACCGAACTCCCAGGGCTTCTCCACTTCTGCCGCGACCACCACGAAGTCGGAGGCAGACCTTGAGGCCTTCTCAAAGACCCCGCAGGGGAGGTAGACGTCGGAGTATGATACAAAAAATCTCCCGCTCATCGTCCCTCTAGTCACCATCACGGCATGTCCAGTCCCCATGGGCTCTCCCTGATCAATCCAAGAGAGCCCATCCCTTTCTAGGATTTTAGTAACCCTGTCCTTCATGTAGTTTACAACAACCAGAAAATCTGTGACGCCGGCTCTCCTTAAACAAGACAAGTTATGGTGAAATAAGGTAGTGCCAGCTATGGGAAGAAAGGGTTTCGGCCTGGAGAGGGTGGCAGGCCTAAGCCTCTTCCCCTCCCCCGCCGCCAGCAACACTGCCTTCAACTAACTCCTCCTCTTCAGGAGCGGGTTTAGACACTTCCCCCTCTCCTCTCTTCATGAGGAGGAGCTTCCTAAGCTCAACGTACTTTATAGGGGCCACTTTAGTGGAAACCCTTTTTATCTCATCGATTATGGGTCTGGGCTCGTTAAACAGGTAAGATTTGACCAGGTCTTCTAAGGTTAGTTCAGGTATCACCTGTTTAAGCAAGTTATCGACCCTCATCCTTATCGCGTGCTTCTGACTGTTCCTTATCCTTACAGCCGTTATTATTATGGTGAACACCCTCACGTCATGTCCATCCCTGGTCCTGCTGTCGGTCATAACGTCAATCCTGCTGCTCCTCCTCTGTACTATGCTTCTCAGGTAATCCCTGTTGAGCATCTCCTTCTCAAACCTTGCGTAGGCCTTTACCCCATCGACCTTGTATATCCTGAACCAGAGCTTGTACTTCTCATGCATGAAGTCGCCCGTAATGTCCCTCAGTACGACCTCCACATTTCTCCCAATGAGTGACTCTGGGTCGTTAGCTGGGGTTTCCCCGATCCATTGTCCGGGGAAGATGTCGTCCGCGTAGACTTGGTACCAAGTCTTACTTACCCTTTTCCTCTTGGCCCTCCGCCTAGGCATCGCTAATCCCAGCTACCTACATCAGGTGGTATTATAATCTTTACCGTGTCTCAGGTTGAGTGATGGCGCTAGTGAAAATAGAGGGAGTGAGCTTCACATACGAAGGGAACAGAAAACCGTCGCTCCTAGACGTTAGTCTGGAGATAAATGAGGGGGATTTTATACTCGTGGTCGGTAGAAGTGGAAGCGGTAAGTCCACCTTGCTCAGGCTGCTCAACGGGCTGATACCTCACTTCTACCAGGGGGAGATGAAGGGCAGGGTTTTGGTGGATGGGGTAGATACCAGGAAGGCCACCGTGGCTCAGTTAGCCAGG
>JAOZFG010000042.1 GCA_027491435.1 Thermoproteota archaeon | reverse complement strand
AGGAGTGCAGCGAATGGCTGTTAAAAATTGTACTGTGGAGGTAACCTATTTAAGTAAGTCAAGGGTAATACACCGTCGGGAATCCCGAAAAGGGGATTGAAAATACTTTTCCAAGCTCCACCTATCTTGGCATTGTAAGGAAGAATCCCGAAAAGGGGATTGAAAAGCAATATGGGTCTATGAGCTCCCTTCGAATTACAAGTGGGAATCCCGAAAAGGGGATTGAAATCCCTGTAGAATATGATGCGTCTGTTGGTGAGAAACAGAATCCCGAAAAGGGGATTGAAATACTGTAGAAATAAGGGGCTAAGAGTTCCATCCGCACCAGGGAATCCCGAAAAGGGGATTGAAAGTGTGGACATAGGTGGCGGAAGACCGAGCGAAGGTATCAGGAATCCCGAAAAGGGGATTGAAAGTTATTCCATTCACGTCACCTGTGCTTGTTAATACTCCCCGCTTTTTGGTAGCTCTTACTGTTCTTTACGTGAGTTGACCCTCCGCTTATGAGAGAATTTCCTCCGCTGTCAGACGGGCCCGTGAATTGTAGCCTTAGAAACTAGTAGTACCCTAAACTCTCTGGAAGCTTACTCAGACAGCCCTAATTTACCACTGGATAAATTCTACGGAGTTTTGACGGGCTTTCGACGGGCTTCTCATACAGCACAACCCTAACTGTTACTCTACTACCGGACCACCGACTTGTTCTGGTTTGGTAGCTCTCTAGTTAGTGAGATTGAAGCCTGCTTTGTCGCCTACCTCACCCAGTAACTCTGCCATTTTTAATAACCATTTTTCCATCTATTGGGTTGAAAATTAGATTTTGGTGATAAAACCATAAGTTTTATAAAGTCTAATCAGCGTATGCCAGTCCTCAGGAAGAGGGAGCTCGAAAAGAGGATAAGGTCCCTCCGAGTCGACATGGGGCCTGTTAAGGTGAGGGGGTGGGACTGGGACTCTCCGCCCGTGAGGCCTCCATACGACGTGCGTTTAGGGGTTAGTGAGGTGGCCTCCAGGTATTGTGAGACCATGAGGGACATCTTCGTCAGGAGGGTGTTGGGCAGGAAGGGGGTAATGACCCCTCATGCCACCAGAGGAGTGCTCTTTCACGAAACCGTGGCCAAAGCGATTACAGATGCCAAGAGGTTCCTCTTCCGCGAAGGCGTTACTCCAGGGTATAAGATGCTTGAAGAGCTCCTGGTCAGGTCAACCGACTCGGTAAAGTCTATAATGGAGGGCGAGGTTCCTTTAGACCTCTTTGAGGAAGCCGTCAGCCTGTACAAGTACATAGTGGTCCAGATAGCCTCGGAGGTCGATAGAGTCCTATCTAAGCATCCCTACATAGACCTTGACTCTTTAGTGGCAATGTCCATCCCTCCAGTGGCTGAGAGGGTCGTTGACGGTAGCCTAATAGGGCTGGGAAGTCAGCTTAGAGTTGACCTCTACTCTGAAGGAGGGGTCGTGGTGGACATTAAAACCGGGGAGAGAAGGGACTTTCACAAGCTCTCTCCTACAGGCTACGCCCTGGCTATAGAGGCTGACATAGAGATGCCAGTGGACTTCGGCGTAATAGCTTACGTTAGGGTGGATAAGTGGCCTGTATTCAGGTATGAGGTCTTCCCGATAACTGACGAGCTCAGGATACAATTTCTGAGCCTTAGGGACGAGGCCATGGCAATAGTGGCGAATGCTGAGGATCCTGGGAGGCCCGAACGTTGTCCCGAGACATGTCCCCTTAGGGAGGTCTGCCCTTGAGGAGGAGGGTCGTGTTATCGAGCTACGGCCTCTTCCTGGGCGCGAAGGGTGAAAGGCTAATTATAAGAAAGGGAAAGGAGGTTCTAGGTGAGATACCAGCCCACGAAGTTTCTCAGGTCCTTATAGATACAGGAGGGATGTCCGTCTCGTCAGCTGCAATGAGGCTGATGCTTAAGCATGGCGTTGAGATGCTGGTGATGAGGGGCGGTAAGCTGATGGGGAGGCTGGCTCCCGCCAGGAGGGGCTCTAATATCCGGCTGAAGATGAGGCAATTCTCGATAAGGGATTCTGTGGAAGGGCTTGAGCTTGCTAAAGCCTTCGTAACTGGTAAAATGGGCAATCAAGCTGACCTCCTGAAGTCCCTAGCCAAGAACAGGAAAGGTGAGGTTAGAGAGCTGCTCAGGAGGACCGCTTACAAGATAGAGGATCTCATAAAGCGTGCTAGCGAGGTGAGGGGCTCGCCCGCGGCTGTTAGAGGGAAACTCGTAAGCGTTGAAGCTGAGGCAGGAAAGCTTTATTGGTCAGCTATCGCCTCCATCCTGCCCGAAGGGCTGGGTTTCACTTCCAGGAGGAAGAAGTACGAGGGCCCAAAGGACCCCTTCAACGTCCTTCTCAACTACATGTACTCAATACTCATGTCGGAGATTTGGTTCGTGTTGGAAAGCGTTGGTCTGGAACCCTTCCTCGGCTTCCTACACGTTCCCAACAATAGGAGGCCTGCCCTAGCGGCAGACCTAATGGAGGAGTTCAGGCAGCCTGTAGTAGATAGGGTAGCCCTTTCCCTGGCCGGCAAGTTAAAGGACATAGTTGAGGGCGAGAGGCTAACGAAGGAAGGTAGAAAAGAGGCCTTGAAAGCCTATGAGGAGAGGTTAAAGGTTAGGGTAACGTTTAGGGGGAGAAATCTCACAATTAGGGGTCATATGAGGCTTCAGGCCGAGAGACTAGCGTCAGCGGTGATGGGGAGGAGCGAGTACAAGCCCTTCAGGGTGAGGTGGTGATTCACACCCTCGTAATATACGACATAACGCCAGACGACGTGAGGCTCAAAGTAGCTTCCATATGTAAGGACTTTGGCCTAGTCAGGATACAGAAGAGCGCCTTTCTAGGCGTGTTATCCAGCGAGAGGAGGAAGGAGATGAAGAAGAGAATTGAAAAGGCGATGAAGGGGGTCAAAGGGAACGTGCAGATATTCCTGATACCGGAGCCCTACGTCTCTTTAAGAGAGGTAATAGGGGAGGTTGAGGAACATAGCCAAGAGTTCATATTCTGAGTGCGAGGAGCCCGTACCTGTCAGCGAGTTGAGGCAGTACCACTTCTGCCCTAGGGTTGTCTATTACCACGTGTTGGGCGTTAAAGAAGTTGAGAAGGAGTACATGAAGGCTGGTAAGGAGAAGCAGGAGGAGATATGGAGCAGGGAGAGAAGGAGGAAGACTCTGGCTGGCCTAAGAAGGCTGAAGGTGGACGAGAGGGTAAGCGGCCTTTACATGACGAGCTGGAGGCTCTGCCTGGCTGGCACCTTGGACTTGGCCGTGAGGATGGGAAAGGAGTGGGCAGTCGTAGAGGTGAAGGGATCTAGAAGGCCTAAGGACGTGCCAATAGGCCATAGAGTACAGGGCGCCGCTTATAGCATGTTGTTGGAGGAGAGGATGGGCACCTTAACCAGGAGGTTCTTCCTTCTGTATGAGGACGAGCTTGTGGAGGTTCCCATGACCAGGGAGATAAGGGATCACACCATGTGGACCGTCAAGCAGGTGCTCAGGATATACAGGGGGAAGATCCCCAGGATTAGGAGGACTAAAAAGTGCTCTTCCTGTGGTTATGAGGCCTATTGCTGGTTTTAACAAGCTTTTGATCAATTTGAGGCCGTGATGGCAGCTTTTAGCTTCATAAATAAGGGGAGGAGGAGAAAGTTCACTTTATTCTCCTTTCAACCACGACTCCCGAGTCACTGGGTGACATTCCTGCCAGCCTTTCCCGTGATTAACTCGTAAAGCTCGCTCACTAGTTACTTGCACTCCCGTCGAACCATCAGTTGATGTAGACCGCTTATCCCCAGCTATCTCGATGTAAGCAGAGAAGTTGAGCTCGGTGATCTTTCTTCTACCTCTTCGCCTTAATTGATTTCGAGTGAGAACCAAGTAACGTCTATCATGACCACATACTTTCCATTCCGCCGAGTGAGAGATTATCTTTACTCCTAAAACCTAGGCGGCCATGATCCAATAAAAAATTGTATACACTCCAAAGTGAAATTCAACGGCATAGCTCTTTTTAAATAGGATAATCAATAGTTATCTTTAACTTATTCATTGATTCACCAGGCATTAGACGAAAAACAGTATAAAATTTATTTGAAGGGTGGCTGACAGGTTAGCGAAACCCCTCTGCCGAGGGAGCGCTGGGACTTTATAAGGCTGGCTCACCTCACTACCCGGTGATCCCATGGACCTGAGAAAATTGATAGAGAGGCTGGCCGCTGAGAACGCCTTAAAGTACGGTAAGGCAAACCCGAAGGCCGTCATGGGCAAGGTCATGGCTGAGATGCCTGAGCTCAGGTCTAGGGTCAGGGAAGTGCTAGCACTGGTGAACCAGGTGGTTGAGGAGATAAACAGGATGCCCGAGGATAGGCTCAGGGAGCTTGCTGGACCAGAAAAGAGGGAGAAGAAGAAAGAGGAGAGGAAATGGCCTCCTCTGGACAAAGCTGAGCCCGGAAAGGTTGTCACCAGGGTTGCCCCTGAGCCCAACGGCTACCCGACGATAGGCCACGCTAAGGGGCTGCTGGTCCCCTTCATATACGCCCGCCTCTACAACGGGAAGTTCCTCCTCAGGTTTGAAGACACTAACCCCAGGGTTGAGAGGTTGGAGTACTTCGACGCAATAAGGGAGGATTTCTCAGCCCTCCTAGAGGCAGCTGAGCGTGAACTGGGCCTCTCCCCTGGGAGATGGGATCAGGAGGTCATAGAGAGCTACTACCTGCCCAAGATGTACGAGTTGGCCGAGCAGTTAATAAGGCAGGGCGACGCCTACGTGTGCACCTGTCCGGCTGAGAAGGTTAGGAGTTACAGGAAGGAGGGCAAGGAGTGCGAACATAGGGATCAGCCGGTAGAGAAGAACTTAGAGCTCTGGGAGAAGATGCTTGAAGGCGAGTTTAAGGAGGGAGAAGCTCACCTCAGGCTGAAGACCGACATGAGGCACCCCAACTACACCATGAGGGACCCGGGAATCTTCAGGATAGTGGACGCCCCCCACCCCATACACGGCGACAGGTACAGGGTCTACCCTACCTACGACTTCTCGATAAGCGTCATGGACTCCCTCACGGGGGTCACGCACGCCTTTAGGAGCAAGGAGTTCGAGCCTCACGTCGAAGTCCAGCGGACCATCTTGAGGAAGCTCGGCCTAAGGGAGTACGAGATGATACAGTTCGGCAGGATAACCATGGAGGGCATACCAATATCCAAGAGGTACATAAGGCCCCTGATAAAAGCAGGAATACTTGACGGCTGGTCAGACCCCAGGGTACCCACGCTGAAGGGCCTGTTCAGGAGGGGGATAACTCCGGAGGCCCTAGTGAGGTTCTTCTACGAGCTGGGACCTAGCAAGGTGGATGCCACCATAAACTTCGAGTCCTTGGCGGCCATGAACAGGAAGGTCCTGGACCCCGTGGCCCCTAGGTACATGTTCGTCCCGGATCCTGTCAAGGCGGTAGTTGAGGGGCTGGAAGTCCTCAAGGCAGAGGTGCCAGTGCACCCGGACAGGGAGGATAGGAGGGTCATTGAGCTGACCGAGCCTTCCGTTTACATAGCCTTAAAGGACGCGAAGTCCCTGAGGGAGGGACAGGAGGTAAGGCTGAGAGGCCTCGCCACTGTGAAGGTGAGGCACGTGGGGCCGGACGAGGTGAGCTTAAGGGTCAGCGAGGAGCAGAGGATATCTGGGATCCAGATAATTCAGTGGGCCCCCTACGGGAACGCCACCCCGGTCAGGGTGATGAACCCAACCTCCCCTTACTCCTACGAGATGTTGGGCGGCTACGGGGAGCCGGCCATGAGGGAGTTGAGAAAGGGAGATATGGTGCAGCTTCTCAGGATAGGGTTCGCCAGGGTGGACTCGGAGGAGCCACTAACCCTGATCCTCTCCCATAGATGACTTCAACCACCTTACTATTTCTTCCACGCCCTCCCCGGTCTTTGCTGAGCACTCAAAGTACTGAGCGTTCAGCTCCTTGGCTACGGCCCTCCCCTCCTCGGGCGCCCTTGCCAGGTCTATCTTGTTCATCACGAGGGCCTTTACCGTTCCCTCGGGGAGCTTCTTCGCCCACTTCTCCTTGACGCTGTAGAGGGTGCTGGGCCTGGTGTTGTCGACCACCAGGAGGGCCACGAAGTTCCCTTTAAGGGCTAACTCCTCCAGGGGCTTGAAGAACTTCTCCTGGCCAGATAGGTCCCATAACAAGTAGTCCTCCACCAGGTAGAACTCAACCCCCCTGGTCATGTCCGGGCTTAAGTCCTTTAATCCGGCCATCCTCCTAGCCAGGGTGGTCTTCCCAACCCCTGAATCTCCCATGAGAACGACTTTCCTCCTCACTGGGACCTCGCCCTCAACAGGTACATGTCGAAGGGCCACTTGGTGTACCTCTCCACCTCAAGACCCGCATCCCTGATCCACCCCTTGAGGTCCTCGGGCTCTGGCATCATCTTGGAGCCCAGGAGCCAGGTCACCACCATGTAGGGGAGCATCTTCCTCTCCCAAACTCCCTGGAAAAGCCCGACCTTTCCGTAAGACCTCGCCACCACCATACCTGCCTGCTTCAGAACCTCCTCGGGACTATCCACCCAGTGGAGTATCGAGACCATGGTGACCAGCTTAACCCTGCCCAGGGGGGCCCTATCCTTCACTATCTCGTACAGCTCTTCCCCCCTCCCCATAGCGGTTTCTAACCTTCCCTCCACCCCGGCCATCTTGGCGTAATCCTCGGCTATGGAGAGGCTGTCTGGATCCGGGTCTATGGCCAGCACCTTGGCTTTACCCAGCTTCAACAGGATGACGGCGCTCAGCCCCATCCCCGAGCCCACGTCCACCACCCAGTCCTCGGGCCCCAGCTCGGGAACCCCTATCCACCTGGCGAACACCTGCCTCACGAAGTTGTACCCGGTGTTGTCCAGGAACCTGAGGAACAGGAGCTTGCTCTCCCTGTCCTTCCAGTAGAACGTCTTCTTTCCCGTCTTTATGGCCTCAGGAAGCGTGTCCATTATCCTGTTAAACACGGGCATTACCTCAAGGGTGGATGGGGCCGTCATCACGGGCCCCTTCTCGGGAGGCCTTCTGACCACCTTTATCACGCCGTCCTCGACCCTAACGTACCCCCAGGTTTCCATGAGCTCGTAGAGGGCCCTGGCCAAGTGCGGGTCCCTAATCCTTGAGTTGAACTCGGTTAGTGGAACCCCGTCCAGTTCCACGGACTCCATGACCTTCCTGGCTATGTACCAGGCCAGGTAATCTGAGAACCTCTTCACCTCATTACCTATCTTAAGGACCTTCCTGGCCTCGGGATCCATCAGAGACCTCAATATAAGGGGTAGAACGGAGAAATCCAAGTGATCACCTCCCCTTGGGCTTCAGAACCCCTAACTTTAACAGGATCCTTAGAGCAGCCAGATCGGACTCTGTAGGGGTGACTTTACCGTCTAGGATTAAAGAGACCCTGGACAGGTCTATGGTAGGGGGGACCAAATCTGCTTTGCCCTGGTCCAGCTCCATCCCGTCCACGGGGGCGGAGATCGTTCTTGCGGGGTAAATCTCCCTAACGTTCCCCCTGTCGTCTACCCAGATAACTATGGCGTGATCAAAGTGAGGAATGACGTTCCATCCCTTCTCAAGCTCTACGGTGACTTCAACCTCTGATTTGCAAACGGGGCACCGGATTTTCATCTCTCCGCCCCCTTGTATTTTCACGAAATTACATTAAAAGTTATCCCGTAAGCTAAGGTAAACCTTTTGTTTACACAATTAACTGAAAATATTATTAACTAATAGTTTGAATTATGTGAAATTTATGGTAAGGGAAAATCCAAGCACACACCACTTTTTTCAAAAATTAACATGAGAGGGATCAGTTTGAGGTGAATGGAGAGTTCTGAGTAGCTTTTATGGGCCTTAGGGCAAAGCTTCTATAGGGTCTAGCTGGTCTACGGCCGTTGAAATTTAAAAAGCCTGAGTTCCGTGAGGTTCGATGGTCCAGGCCCTAATACTAGCAGCGGGAAAAGCGACCAGGATGAGGCCCTACTCCGAAGAGGTACCCAAATCCTTGTTCGAGCTGGCCCCTGGCCTAACCATCATGGACCTAATCCTCTGGCTACTAGAGGAGCTGGGCGTTGAGAGGGTCGTGGTGGTGACCCGCAGGAAGTTTGAAAGGGTATTCAGGGAGAGGTACGGGGACAAGGTGGAGCTGGCCCTGGTTGATGAGGGGGACTTCGGGAACCTCTACTCCATGAGCGTGGGGATGGAGAGGGTTCAGGGGGACTTTCTGCTCCTCATGTCAGACCACATAATGGAGCTGGACGTCCTAAAGAGGCTGATAAAGGGGAAGGGACGGGAGGCTATAACCCTCTGCCTGGACAGGAACCCGAACTGGGAGAAGCTAAAGGAGGGGCTCAAGGTGGTGGTAAGGGAGGGGAGGGTTGAGGAGGCGGGCAAGCAGGCCCCTCCATACTACGGGATAGACACGGGGGCCTTTTACTGTAGGCCCCAGATAAAGGAGCTCGTTCGAGAGACCCTCAGGAAGAAGGGGGTAAATGCCAAGGTCGAGGACCTCCTCAGGGAGGCCATACAGCACGGGCAAGTGGGTTACGTGGACGTCACCGGCCTGACCTGGATGGACGTGGACACACCAGAGGACCTGGCCGAGGCCAGGAGGATGTTGCCCAGGATACTAAGGAGGAGCCTCTACAAGGAGGAGGACGGCCCCGTGTCCAGGTACCTTAACAGGCCTTTAAGCACCAGGGCCTCCGTCCTCCTCTACCTAAAAGGGGTTTACGTGAGCCCCAACCTCGTATCCTTGTCGGCCTTCCTAATGGCTTTACTGGCCTCCTACCTCCTCATAAAGGGGGAGCCTCTAATCTCGGCCCTGCTAATGCAGCTATCCTCGGTGGTGGACGGGGTTGACGGGGAGCTGGCCAGGCTCTACAGGGTCAAGAGCAAGTTCGGGGGGGCCCTGGATTCCTTCCTTGACAGGTACGCCGATCTAGCCTACACCCTGGCAATAGCACTTAGGTGGGGCGCCTCCCCGCTGTTAACCGGATTAGCTTCGGCCAACGTCTTCCTGGTAAGCTACGTCAGCAAGTTCCTCCAAGGGTTCAGGTTCGTGCCCACCTTGAGGAAGCTCAGCATGAGCACGAGGGACGTCAGGGTGCTGTTAGCAGCTTCTCTGGTGGCCCTGGGGAGGGGAGAGCTCTTCCTCCTGTACATGACGTTTGTCCCTGTCATCTTCACTGTCGTAGCGCTAGCTTTAGCTTACAAGCATCAGATCAAAAGGGCGGCGAGCAGGCTCAGGAGGGGGAAGCCGATCCCGGAGGTTAGGGCTCCGGGGGAGGAGGAAGAGGAGGAGAAGGCCATAATACTGATATCCTCTACGATAAGGCTGATAATCCTCCTGATAGTGCTGAGGGCCGCCCACCTGCTGGTTCCAGAGGTTGAGTTGAACCTGGAACTTCTGACGCTCACTACCTCCCAGCTCATAAACTTCCTAGAGCTGATAGCGGTCATCTACTTCGGCTACAGGATCTTGGACTCTTTCAGGTACTTCCTGAACATATACAGCGAAAAGCTGGTGGAGAAGCTTGGGGTCACGGAGGTAGCCTTCAAGAGGGCCACGTTCGACCTCATGTACCTGATACTCTTCTCCTTGATGCTCTACTACCTGCCTGAGAGGGTCAGGGTCATTCCCGGGGTTGGACCCCTCCTGGAGAAGGCGCTCGCCCTGGTGGTGGTCGTGCTTGTGGTGCTCATAGGCTACGACCTCTTGAGGACCTTCTACAGGACTCTAAAGGGGGCCCTGGAGGAGGTGTTGGAGGAGTGAAGCCAAGGGCCACCTAAGGGTTTTGGGTGGAGGAAGGGATTGAGGCCTCGTGTGAGGAGGGTGAGCGCCCTTTCATCAAGAATATATATAGAAGGCTGCCGACTCCTGGACAGCGGCTAGTTACACGCCCACAGCCCCTTAACAGTTATGGGAAATATTATATGGGAAATCCCACATCAAATAGTGGGTGAAAATGCTGGAGGTGAGGGTCGGGAAGAGGGGGAGGATAGTTATACCCTCCAGGGTCAGGAAGCTCCTCAAGTTGAGGGAGGGCTCGACCCTCATAATGGAGGTCAGGGGCGGGAGAATCCTCCTCACTCCTAAGAGGAAGGTCTCCGTCGATGACCTGTTCGGGGCCGCGGGCGTTGGGGAGGTGGAGCTGGAGGATGTCGAGGGAGGGCTTGCCGGAGAGGAAGTTCGTTGACTCCAACGTCTTCCTATACGTGTTGAGGGCTGATCCCAGGTACGGGGAGAGGGCAAAGGTCCTTCTCAGGCAGGAGGGGCTGGTAACTTCAACTCTGGTGGTCTCCCAAGTGATAGCCCACCTGGAGAGGAAGGGCTCGCTGGAGGCCATCCCCCTCTTCCTGGAGTTCCTGCGTAGCTCAGTGGAAGTAGTTCCCACGACCTTTGAAGACTTTTTGGAGGCCGTGAACTACGCTAGAGGGGAGGGGATAAGCCTCAAGATGTGGGACGACCTGGTTATAGCTGTGGAGATGAGGAGGGAAGGTGTGAGGGTGGTGCTGAGTAACGACAGGGATTTCGACAGGATCGGGTGGGTCGTCAGGGAGTTTTGA
>JAOZFG010000041.1 GCA_027491435.1 Thermoproteota archaeon | reverse complement strand
AAATCCTGATAGTGGTGATAGCCCACCACGTTGCCCTCGACCGTGATCTGGCTGCACCCCCTCATGATTATTCCCCCGTCACCTCTAGGACCGGGGCCGTCTCCGTTGGGAGAGGGGCTATCTGACGTGTCTAAGCCCACCACGTTGCCGTAAACGTAGGAACTTCGCACGTCCAACAAGAGAATGCCTATATCCCCGTTGCCGTACACCCTGTTGCCGCTTCCAGGTGAGGAGGGATCCCCAACGTATAGGTTCTGTACAGTGCCTGAGGCCTCAACCTTGATCCCCTCGTAGCCGTTCCCGTAAACCTCGTTTGATAACAGGTACACGTTGTCAGCCTGACCGTAAACCAGGATGCCCTGATGCCCATTCTCCTTTATCTCATTGCCGTCGCCAGCTTCACCGATCCAGACGTTCTCCACCGGGTAGCCGTCCCCGGTTAGCAGGACCCCCTGCCTCTCGTTGGAGTGAAATCGGCTTCCCTTAACCCTCACCTGACCGCCAGCTGATGAGGATTGGTAAACGTTCAGGCCGAATACGCTATTATCGTGTATCTCAGAGTCAACTATGGTGACGGTTCCTCCGGAATTCCTGAGCACCACTATGCCGCCGCCGTCCAAGCCGGAGCCACTCTCTTTTACCTCAGTTTCCCTAACCACAACTTCTCCGTAAGGGGCTAAGTACATGCCCCATTTTTTACATTTGTAAATGGTGGAGCTCTCGACCTCCAGCCTTCCTGTAGATGGAGCCCAGGATATTATGCCCGCGTAGCTGTCCCTTATCACCACGTTGGATATCTTAAGCTGGCCTGAGGGGTCGGCCTCTATGGCCTTGCCGGTGAACTTCTCGAAGGTCAGTCCGGTTATCAGGATGTCAGGGTCCTTAGGCCCGTAGTCCCAGGCGTATATGGTAAAAGCCCTTTCGACGTCGCCATCGCCGTCCCCGTCTGTGTCTCCCGATATTGTCACCCTGTTATCGCCATCTACGGTCATGGGACAGGTTAAGTCGGGCAATGGGGAGTTGAGCCTTAAAACTCCTGAGAGGGAGGGGTCAAAGGTAATTACAACGTCATCCCAGCAATAAGAGCTTTGAGCGTAGTTAATAGCCGCCCTCAAGGTGGTACACGAGCTTCCCGAGCAGGACCCCGCACCATCGCTCAAAGAGGTAACGTATATGTAGGTTGTAGCCCCTACCCTAGCTATAGTAACAACTCCTATCGCTAAAACAATCAATGAGAATATGATTAGGGCACTATAGGGCCTTGCTATCGTTAGTTGCACTTCAAACCCTTCCCTCCTTGCCTGAAGGATTAGTGGAAAAATTAAAACGTTCTAGCACCTCCTCCAAACAGTTAAGCGCTAATTTTTCTAATTACTTTGAGACGTGTCGTCAGTTAAGCCTTTCGGTAGCGGTTATAGCGATGTCCTAGGAAAGCGGCGCTAACTGAAACTTCAAGATCGCCTCCAAGGTGCAACTCCCCGGAAAACAGCTCACAGTGGACTTTTGTAGTGTGTACGTAGTGCAACTACGTGTAGCGCTCAAGGCCCTCCTCAAAGTGCTACTGTTAGCTTTAGGTAGAGCTGATCAAGACAGTCACCAAAAAGTTAGCTGGGGAGGGGGGCCAACTCCCCTTTCTTCCTCTTAAACAGGCCCAGCAGGCCATCCTTCATTATCAGGTTGACGACCAGCAAAGCGCCCAGCACCCCCGCAACAGCCAGCCACAGGAAGTTGTTCTCAGAACTGCCGGGGAGCGTGTACCTTATGCTGGTGTACCACTTTTCGGCCGATACCTTCACGTCCCTAGCCCCTTCTGGCAGGTGTATCGTGATTATCACGTTCTTCTTGCCTCCTAAGGGTAGGGGGTAGTTAGTGGTGAAGACTAGGGTGTTCCCCGTCCTGGTCGTCAGCTTGGGTTTCCCCTCTAGCCTGAGCTCCCAGACACCCCTCCTCTTGGCTGCCATACCCAAAGCTACGTAGTCAGCGGTCACCCTCTTGTTCACGTCGTCGAAGTTGACGGTCATGTTCTCTATCTCCAGGAGAGTCTTGTCCATCTCTATGAACCTCTTGAACAGAAAGGGCATGGGGTACTGATTCTTCAGCAGCAAGTATCCTGTGGAGGTGGCCTTTACCTCCTCACTTACCTTGACCACCCCGTTGGGAAGCACCGTCATGTTGACCAGTTCGTCCATCTCCAACTTCATGGGCAGCTCTATTCCCTGAGGCTGCTCGCCGACTATTGGCTGAGCGTTCAGGTAGGCGATTGGTGCCAAAAGGATAAGGATTAACGGAAGTAAATACCTCATGCCATCAACCTCCCGCCGCTATGTTAGGGTAAAACGTGTAAATCACCCTCTCCCACACCGTTGAGGCAGTTCCATCGTCCCAATAGGTCTTCTGGGCCATCAGCGCCACGTGAATCCCGTATCCCCTGCAGGCCATGTAGAGCTCGTTGCTCATCCAAGGCACTCCCTCGTTCACCCATTGGTAG
Source organism: Thermoproteota archaeon (assembly GCA_027491435.1). GTDB lineage: Archaea > Korarchaeota > Korarchaeia > Korarchaeales > Korarchaeaceae > Korarchaeum. Next base: position 5,719 of record JAOZFG010000041.1, on the reverse strand, counting down.
GAGGCCATCGCGTATGGGCAGGACCCAAACTGCCCCTGCTGTAAGTTTACCCTGGTTATTTCAGGATACAGAGACTCTATGTAAGTTACGTAGTCTGACAGGGATCCCTGGAAGGGGGTCCAGGACGTGTAGAGTATGATGCCCTCGTCGTCGGTGAACCAGGACTGGTAAGTGCCCTCTTCGTCAGTTCCGCTGTCGGACTTCCAGGACGAGGGAACCTTAATGGAGAAGAGGCCGTTGGAGTAGGACTTGAGCTCCCCGCCTATCAGCTTGATGTAACCCTCTAGCTTCTGCTTTATGCCTTTCCTCTCCAGTATGTCCGGAGGAAGGCTGGGAAGTTCGGGAGGCGTGACCCCGGAGGCCTGCCAGGAGTAGACGTCCACTATCAGGTAGGGCCCCTTGCTGAACCTGTTCTGCCAGTTATAAACAGCTGTCTGTATGGCCTCCCTTAAAGATGCTCCGCTGTTCAGGGTAGTAGTCTCTACGGGTATCATGGCGCCGCTCTCGGGCAGCCTGACTATGGGGAAGGCGTGCCCAGGGACAAGCACTATGTACGTGTGGACCAGTCCCTGAGCGCTTAACAAGCTTGCGTACATTAGCGTTAGGTCTATACAGGTCCCTTGGCCGTCTAGAATGGTGTCCCTGGGGAACTTTATGTACTCGGCGAACTTCCCGGTCCAGTAACCTTCAGGTTCCGTCTTGTAACTCATCCCTATCTTTAGAAGTGCCTTCCATACGCCTTCCATCGTCTTAAAAGCTTCCCTATCCGAAAGGGCTGCGCCAGCACCTCCGGCCAGCTTGTTCCCTAGATCCGAGAACTCCCTGACCACAGGGTCCCCCGGTGTTACCCAGGCCGCCAACAGGGGGGCGTTACTAAACCTGTCCTCAAAGGTGGGCAAAGCCTCCTCAGGCGGGATGCTTGAGAAGACCATGTCGTGAACGCCCAGCACCTCTATATCCTTAGTCTCCACTATTGTCTCCCTCTTCCCCCATTTATCGTAACTTATCTTGACGTGTAACTTCGCTGGAACAGGGGACGTCAGGGTAGCAACTTTGCTGGGGAGCATCGGGTAGTAAAGGTCGACTAAAGCCCCTCCCGGCGGTATCTCATCGTACTTCACGGGAGTTGACCAGTCAGTGAAGCCCTCTATGGAATAGCTAACCTCCACGTTCCTTATGGGCACTTCTCCCACGTTCTTTATGACCGTCTTGGCGACCCAGAACTTCAGCTCGGGCCTCCCGTATACCTTGTAGGCGGCGGAGATAATCTGCCTCTTATACCTTATCTTCAGGTCAAGTTTTGGCTCGCCCCCCAGTGGGAGGAAGGATATGGCCAGCACTACCGCAATTGCTACTAATAAGATTAAACTTATCACGTTTTTCGGGGATAATCTCATGGGACACCCCTCCCACGGAGGCCCAATTTAATTTAACGTTTGCTCGCAGCTTCTATGGAGAAAACATTTACGCAGTATTTAAGGTCACTATGACTTCTGAGCCATTATTTTCCCTTATTACTGACATTCTGCCAGGTAATTTCTATCATATAGACAAATTTTATGAGATTTTCTGTAAAAATGACGGTAAGTGTTATAAGCGGTGTCAGTGTGACGCCATATGCAAGCCCAAATTCCCTTGGAGCCAGAGGCCTTCGCCGAGGACATATACAGGATAGTGAGTCACCCGGTCATGCAAGAGGTTTACAGGTTCAGGCACAGGATAGCTAGAGCTTTAAGGGACTTCCTGGACTCCGAGGGCTTTGTGGAGTTCGACCCCATACTGATAGGCCCTGTGACCGACCCGGGCACCAGGGGGGCCTTCGAGTTCAGGATCCCGTACTACGGGAAGGAGTACAGGATAATGAGGAGCGGCATCCTCTACAAGCAGCTCCTGGCAGCGGCCATGGAGGAGGGCAGGGTCTACTTCTTCTACACAAACCTGAGGCACGAGCCCATAGACGCTGGTAGGACTGGAAGGCACCTGGTGGAGTTCGTCCAGGTCGACTTAGAGGTTAGGGACGCCGACCACTTCCAGGTGATGGAGATAGCCGAGAGGATGCTCAAGCACGTCGTTGATGAGATGAAGAAGTACGAGGACAGGTTGAGGAGGATCTGGGAGTTCTTCGGTTCCGAGAGAAGGGAGCTTAGGACCTTCAGCCTCCCCCTGAAGAGGTACACCCACAGGGAGGCCGTGGAGATCCTTAAGGAGCACGCCAAGGACCCTGAGGTGATAAAGCTCCTTAAGGAGAAGTTTGGGGTGAAGGATCCCGCCTCCAGGCTTAGCTTTAAGGCTGAAATACCCTGGGAGTGGGAGTGGTACATGTCCAAGATACACGAGGAGCCCTTCTTCATCCACGACTACCCCAAGGGGGCCAGGGGGTTCTACGACAGGGAGTACCCGGACAAGCCTGGAATCTTGATGGACTTCGACCTGCTGGCCCCTGAAGGTCACGGCGAACTCTCCTCGGGGGCAGCCAGGGAGTACGAAGTAACTAGGGTTTTCGCCAGGATGAGGGAGACCAACGAGAACCCGGCAATATACAAGTGGTACCTGGAATTCCTGAAGAGGCATGGGGTTCCCACAGCCGGCTTCGGCATAGGGATGGAGAGGCTTGTGAAGTACGTGTGCGACCTCCCCTCAATTCACCTGGCCAGGCCCGCTCCCAAGGTTCCGGGGGTGCACTCGCCATGAGCTACCCTGTTGAGGAGATATTCAGGAGGGCCGAGCTGGGGGAGAAGTCCGTCTTCCCCAGATCTGATGAGTTCGGCTACAACGTTTTCGGGGCTGACGTTTACGATAAGCCCAGGAGGTTCCTGCTCCTGGATGACCTGCTGCTCTTACCTCCCCAATTCACCCCTGAAAGGCTTGAGAAGGGTGTGGAGCTGCTGAGGGAGCCCCTCTACATAGATGTGGACACATCAACCACCGTGGGAGGCTTCAAGACGGCGATGCCCGTTCTCTGCGCCTCCATGGGAGGAACTCACATCGCAAATCTCCTGGGGATCAAGATAGCCGAGGCCTGCGCGAAGATGGGCCTGATATACGGGATGGGGGAGAACATAGCCAGCATCAGGGGGTACGACGAGAGGCTCACCGACCAGCCCAGCTTCAAGGAGAGGGCCCTCACCTACTTAAAGAACATGCAGGGAGGCGGCGGCCTGGTGATACAGCAGAGCGTTGAGGACGAGAACATGAAGCTCTGGGAGAAGGTGTACACTGACCCTGACTTCGACCAGTACATAGAGGAGGGGTTGGTGGGCTTTGAAATAAAAGCTGGGCAGGGGGCGAAGCCCGGGCTGGGCGGCGAAGTTTTGGTCACCAGGGAGGTGGCTCTGAGGATTAAAGACCACTACTACATACCCGATGACCCGGAGAAGGTGGTGAAGAAGTACTACGAGAGGCACTCGGCCCCGGGAACCTTCACTGAGGAGATACTGGCCTCTCAGATAAGGCTAATTAAGAACAACTTCCCAAGGGTGAAGGTGTTCGTGAAGACCGGGCCCTACAGGGACCTGGACAGGGTGATAGAGATAGCCGACAGGGAGGGCGCTGATGCCATAATCGTGGACGGGAAGGAAGGGGGGACGGGGATGAGCCCCGTCGCGGCCATGAGGGACCTGGGCCTGCCCACCGTTTCGTGCCTCTCTGCCATAAGCAGGGCCAGGGAGAGAGGCGCTAAGATAAGCATGGTTATCTCCGGCAGGCTCTACGATGGAACCCACGTGGTGAAGTCGCTGGCCTTGGGAGCTGATGCTGTAGCCTTCGGAAGGCCCCTGGTGTACTCCTGCCTGGCTAGGATACCCCTGGCCCAGTGGTTCATCAAGAACGAGTTGTTTAGGGTGGGGCCCCTGGCCAGCTTGAGCAAGAGGCTCCTTAGCACCGGGATAAGGCTGGGCAAGTGTGTAGAGGGTGTAATGAACTACCTGAAGAGCGTGCGCCTTGAGGTCATGCTCTTGACCTCAGCCCTGGGCAAGTACTACATGAACAGGCTCTCAAAGGAGGACGTGGGGGCCTTGAAAAAGGAGCTGGCCGACCTCTTCGGCATAAGGTACGTTTACGGGCCTCCACCTGGAGAGAAGGTGGTGAGGCAGGTGATCTAACCTTTTATTATTTTACCGTTATCCCGCCTATGTCAGAGTACGAGAGGCTCTACTCCTTGGGCTTCTGGCCTGAAGACCCCGAGACCGAATCCGGGGCCCTCAGGGTAAAGAGGTTGGAGAGGCTCTGGGAGACCCTCTTCGACCACCCCTGGCTGGAGGGAAGGGAGAATGTCGTGGACTTCTGTTCCGGCAAGGGGATGGCCGGCATAACCCTGGCCAAGTGGCTTGGTCTCAAGGAGGTGACCCTGGTTGACGTCAGGGAGGAGGCCCTTAGCTACGCCAGGAGGTGGGGGGAGAGGGAGGGCATCAAGGTTAGAGTTGTGGTGGACGACCTAACTTCGCCGAGCAGGTTGGAGGAGCTCAGGGGGAACTACGACTTGGCTTTGATGTTCGGCACGTCTCACGGGCACTTCAGCCCCTGGGACATGCTTAAGGCCTTAGCTTACATGTCGGAGTCCCTGAGGGGGGATGGGGTCATCCTGGTGGAGGGAATGGATCTCCACTACGCCATGTTTTACCTGGGCTACAGGAGCGTCATGGCCAACGTGGGGGACAAGGGGCCCGTCCTCACGGTCAACATGGGTTACAACTGGAAGAGGGGGACCTTCAGCACCTACTACTACAACCTGAAGACGGGGGAGGAGAGCAGGGCCGAGGTGTTTTACTGGGGGCCTGCCATGGTTTCCGCCTTCGTCTGGGCCTTCTTTAAGGACGTGGACGTGATGCCCTTCGAGGGAAGTTACGTCACCCTGGGAAAGGGGGTGAGGGGCAAGTTGAGCTTGAAAGATCTATCCGAGGATCCCAGGGTTCTTAAACCCGGTAAAGCCATTGGCCGTTGACGTGAGGCCTGTGCCCCGAGCTGTCAAGCGATTTACAGTGTCTCGGACGTGGCACGGTCTTCATAATACCCCACATCAACTTCTGACTCTGGATCCACAGTCACGTAACGTCCTCCCATGTACAGGAGCGGCTTCACGTGCTTCAATCCCTTCCTGACTACGACGGACCTGACAAGGCCAGTGAACCACACGTGGTCCCCAAGCTCCCTCTCATCAACAACCTCGCACTCCAGGGACCGGTAAGCTTCCTTGACCAGGGGAACTCCATTAGGTCCCCTTTCCGGGGTAAGGCCAGACCTGGCCACCTTGTCCTTCACCTCCCTCATCGAAACGGTCCCACATAGTTCCCGCCTGGCGTACCTGTACTCCATGAAGTTCACCCCGAACCAGCCGTGCTCCTTAACCAGCTGATATGTGGCCCTCTCAAGGCTTATGGACACCCCGTAGAGGGAGGTGAGAAAGAAACGGGGGAGTGCCAGTGGCCGCCATGACGTTGGCCCTGGCGGAGATAAGGGCCACATCCCGGGTTGACCAGCTCATGGTATGAACGTACCGACTTAGAGAGGCTGACCTTTTTACCTTAATCTCCGGGTGGCGTTTACACTACCCCCCGCTGGCAAGCGCCAACTTACACGTCAGGGCGGTGCTGTCAACTTAAGGCAATATAAGCAGTCGCTGATGTCATATGGGGGATTCAACTCTTTGGAGAGCGAGCCCTGCTGATTAGCCTATGCCCTGCTCACTTTCGGGCCTGCTAGGCGTGTCGGTCAGCTTAGCTTG
>JAOZFG010000040.1 GCA_027491435.1 Thermoproteota archaeon | reverse complement strand
TGGACTCTGACGGTAATGTAGTGGAGATGATTTGGGACTTCGGTGACGGCAAGAAAGAGAGCGTGAAGGGAGCCTACTCCAAGGTGACTCATTCCTATTCCAAGCCAGGTGAGTACAAAGTAGTCTTAAGGGTCAAGGACAACAAAGGAGAGCTATCGCCTCCTGTCAGCTTAACTATATTTGTAAGTAGCCCGCCTCCCCCTCCGCCCAAGAACAAGCCCCCTGTTATAGAAAAGGTGGAATACTCACCAACCAAGATAGAGGTAAGCCAGGAGGTCGAGTTCAGGGCTACTGCCTACGATCCAGAGGGCAAACAGGTAACTTTCTACTGGGACCTAGGGGATGGAACTAGTAAGAAAGGGCCCGCCCTAGTTAAGCATGCTTATTCAAAGCCCGGTACATACGAGATAAAGGTCTACGTCACCGACCCTGAAGGGGCTAAGTCAAACGTCTACAAGTTCTCCATCGCTGTTAGGGGCAATAAGCCGCCCAAAGCATCTGTAGTAAGCTTCCTCCTCGAAGGGGGAAACAGGTTAATAGTGGTCGGAAGCGGTAGCGACCCTGATGGACAGGTAGTCTATTATCAGTGGGACTTCGGCGACGGGACGTCACAGGATGGTAGGCTGGAGGGTAACCTTATACCTCATAAAAGGATAGAGCACGTCTACGACAAATCAGGGGTCTACACCGTAAAGTTCAGGGTTAGGGATGAGAGGGGGGCTTGGTCCAGCTGGGTAGTGAGGAAGGTGAACGTCACGGTTCCGACAAGCGCCAGCTCAGTCATGGGCATGGGTAATGAAGCCCTCATAGTAGGAGGTTTAGTCGTGGGTTCTACTGCCTTGTTGGCCTACAGGGAGTCTAGGAAAGGGCCTGAAGGACTAGCTGAGAGGGCAGAAATAATGTACCAGCTGGAGAGGAGGAGAAAGGCCACTAAGCCAGCTAAAGTCAAGAGGAGAAAAGTGAGGGAGAGGCCCGTTAAAAGGAGAAGAAATCCGTGGGACGTCAGCGATTACTGACCCACTTTTCTCATTTCCTTGACCAGGGGAAGCACCCTCTTGAAGACGTCCCTCCTGGGATCTGCTACCCTCTCATAAATAACTGATTCTGAGGTTGTTATCCTGACTCCCCTGATCCTGAGGTCCTCCACTGCTACATTCTCTTCTAAACCCCTGAACGAGGCTGTTAGGTCCCTGAGCAAGTAGGTCCTGTACCCCTTTTCTAAGGCGCTAACTGACGTTTGGTAGACGCATATGTGGGTCTCTATTCCAGATATGTAAAGGGCTTCAGGGGAAATCTCCCCCAAAACCTCCAGGAAGCTGGGCTCTAGAAAAGCGTTAAATGTCATCTTCCTGATGACGTGGTCGAAAAGGCCTCTGAGCGGCTCAGGCGTCTCCCCAAACTTCTCCGGATACTGTTCAGTGCCCACTATTGAGAATCCAAGCTCCTTGAATGCCCTTGCTGATAGCTCGATCCTCCTCAACAGGCCCTCGAAGTTGGGTATTACTTCCTTGAACACGGGTTGGACGTCTACGACAAGCAACACGTCCGGCATACTATTTAGGGCTCGGGGACCTTTTACCCTTTTTCATCTCAACGCAAGAAAAACATGGCCTACCTCTTGAGAATAGGGTTTCACAGATCGCTTCAACTTCCATTCCAAGGTCTTCCCCCATCTCGAAAATTTCTGTAATAGACAGGAAGCTGGCATACCTGAATACGCTCTTCTCCCCTCTTGAAGAATACTCCTGCCCTAAAGGAGAATCCCTGGGGATTATGCAGATGATTAGCCTGCCACCAGGTTTCAAGACTCTGTAAGCCTCTCTCAAGGATTTCTCTGGGTCCAGAAAGCACAGGGATGTTATGAAAAATACGGAGTTAAATGCTGACTCCCTAAAGGGGAGGCGCTCGGCAAGCCCCTGCACCACCTCAGTCCTCCTGGCCCTGGCCATCATTAAAGGCCTTAGGGCGGCGTCAAGCCCCATATCAATTCTCAGCGCTGAGGAAAATCTGCCAGTACCAACCCCAACCTCCAAAGCAGGGTTCTGCCACTTAAAACTCCTGAGACAGCTTAGCTCGATCTCGTAAACGTCTAAGTGTTCCTCGTACCACCTGTCGTATTTCTCAGCTATCCTGTCGAACTCCTCCCACGACACCTAATATACACCCCAGTATTCTCCTCACATATTCATCATCGCTCAGCTCATAAAGCCTAATCCTCCCTAACCTGCTTTCCCTCACTATGCCCGCATTCCTCAAACCTTCAAGGTTCCTCTCAACTGAAACGTAAGATTTGCCGGTCTCTCTGACTATCCTGCTTATGTTCTTCCTGCCAGATGCCAGAACCTTGATGATCCTCAACCTGGTTTCATTTTTAAAAGCCTCAACCAAAACCTCTTCCCAGTTCAAGAAGGATCACCCTATGGTATTATCTCAGTAGTGTTGTTAAACGGGGGGTAGTAAAGCTGTTCTTTGGTTATCACGCCTTCCCTAATCAGGGAAAGTATCCTCTTCTTGGCTGAGAGGACGTAGTCAATTGTCCTCTTGGTGATGTCGCAAATGGACCTGAACCCCTCCTCCCCCCAGAGCCTCTCCTTGTATGCGTAAAGGCACCTCCCACCGCAGTACTTGAAGTAAGGGCAGGAAGTGCAGGGCTCTCCTATGAAAACCTTCCTCTCTATCCCCCTTCTTAAGTCCCCTACTAGTGACCAGCTCACGTCGAAGGCTATAGGACATGCCAGTATCCTGCCGTCAGGCAGTACAGAGAAGGACTCCACCCCAGCCCCGCAAGGAGGGGCCGTCCACTCGTTGAACAATTCAACCTTCATTATCCCCAGGAAGGGGACTATTCCCAGAACTACTCCCTTCCCCATCTCCTCAATCCAGAGGTCTACCAGCTTCTTTATCCCAGGAAGGTAAGAGCTCCTAGCCCACCCCTCAAAGTCCCACCTCTCGGTCCAAACCACGTTGAGCTGCCAGTGAACGTGATCGAAGGGGCCCAGGTAAAGCAAGTGTTTCACGTCCTCGTAGACGTCGCTCGCATACCATAAGGCCATCCTAGCTATCAGGTCGCCCTTGAAGCCCATTTCCTTCAGCCACTTAGCTGCCTCCACTACCCTATCATAATTCCCCTTCCCCCTATAGAGGTCGTTGACCTCCTTTCTACCATCTATTGACATGAGCACAGCGTCAAATCTCATCCAGTAGTCCACGGGCAACCTCTTAACGAGGGTTCCGTTAGTCTGTATCACGAACTTGGCCTCGAGGGAGTCCATCACCTCCATGATGAAGTCGGGATTTAGAAGGGGCTCTCCCCCGTAGAAAGCTATTATGGGGTCTGGATCCTTGCCAATAAACTTTCTTAGCTCCTCAACGCTGTAACTTATGCTCCAAGGTACTAACTCCCTGGGTATACTGCCGCCGCAGTAGGTGCACCTTAGGTTGCAAGCGCCGGTGGTGAAGAGTATGTAGAGCATTAAACCACCTCTCAGTAATCAGCGAGTAGAGAAGTTTATCAATTATGAATATGCCGGTTTTGCGGTGTCGCTCATGGGGCTTATCAAGGTTTCTCGGTGCAACAGGATTCCCATGGACAGACAGCCCATTGAGATAGTCGAGAGGAAGGGCCTGGGGCATCCCGACACGATGACCGACGGCATAATGGAGAGGGTAGCTCTAGAGCTAAACAAGGAATATATGCGGAGGTTTGGGGGCATCCTGCATTACAACGCAGACAAGTCCTTACTAGCTGCCGGAGTGACGAACCCCAAGTTCGGGGGAGGGGAAGTAGTAAGTCCTATGCTCATAGTCTTCGGGGACAGGGCCACGACTGAGTTCATGGGGGAGGTTATCTCCGTTGAGGAGATAGTGATAAACGCTGCTAAGCACTGGATCAAGGAGAACCTAAGGTTCGTGGACCCGGATGAACACGTGAGGTACCAGGTAGAGCTAAAGCCAGGTAGCGCTGAACTTACGGACATATTCAGGAGGGGAGAGCAGGTCAAGGGGGCTAATGATACTTCAGCAGCTGTCGGCTATGCCCCCCTGTCTAGGACCGAGAAGGTGGTCCTCGAACTCGAGAGGTACCTGAACTCACCGGAGTTCAAGAAGTCTTATCCTGAGACCGGTGAGGATATAAAGATAATGGGAAGCAGGCATAACGGCCACCTAGATCTGACTATAGCCATGGCCTTCGTGGACAGGTTTATTGAGTCTGAAAACGATTACTTCAGGAAGAAGGAGGAGGTGAAGGAGAGGATAGTGGCCTTCCTGAACGAGAGGTACTCAGACCAGTTTGACGAAATTACCGTCCACCTGAACACCTTGGACGTCAGGGGCAGGGGCGTCCATGGAGTTTACCTCACGGTCCTAGGCACCTCAGCCGAGGGAGGCGACTCAGGACAAGTCGGAAGGGGTAACGGAGTAAATGGGGTGATCCCCCTGATGAGGCCTAGGAGCTCGGAGGCGGCTGCCGGCAAGAACCCGATAAGCCACGTAGGAAAGATATACAACGCTTACACCCACGAGATAGCTAGGAAGATAGTGGAGGAGGTGCCTGAGGTTCAGGAAGTCTACGTGTGGTTGCTCAGCAAGATAGGGGTTCCGATAAACGACCCGGCCATGGCCGCAGCCGAAGTTTACACGGAGGAGGACTTCAAGTCGGTTAAGGAGAGGGTAGAGGACATACTGGCCAGGGAGATAGAGAACATAGGGGAGTTCGTCAACAGGTTGATAGATGGTATGGTCCCCGTCTACTGACCTAGGGCCAAGTAGACTAGGTACGTGGCCCTGGCCCTGTCTTCCAAAACCTTTTTCAACTTCTCCCGGAGGAACTTAGTGAACCTAGGCCACTGGTGGAAACCCCTCTCCTCCAGTATGCCCTTTGACTTCTTGAACTCAGCCAGCACGTCCTTCAACCTGTATTCCATTTCCCCAAAGGAGGATAGGAGCTCCTCAGGAGGCACGGGCTTGCCGAGCTTCTCCTCGACCAACCCCTTAAGGCTGTAAACCCTGTTCTCAGCGTGCAGGCCCATTAACATGTATTGGATGGACTTCATCCCCAGAGAGGAGAGGTCATTTAGGGTTGACTGGAGGTCCCAGACCACCACCTTAAAGCCGGAGTTTATCACCTCATTTAAGAGGCTCAGCTCCACCTGGGGACTCTGAAAGATCTCCCTGACCACCACGTCGACGCTCACATCATTTCCATCATAAATAGCTATACCCCCCAGCGACAAAGACTCGCTCAGCCCTAAGGAGATTACCTCAAGGCTAGCGACCTTCAGAGCCTTGCTGGGCCTAGGTATATGGAACTCCAGCCCCTCTAGCGTCAACCTTATTCTCTGGGTGGAAATGACGTAGTCAACCATCCTCTCAGCGGACTTAAGGGCTAGCCTCCACTCCATACCAGAGGATACGAACTCGAAGTGGGCCTTCTCGTCTATCAGCATTAGAAGCACCTCGTCTAGCTCGTCTGGCTTGTACTCAGATATGGCCCTCCTCAGCGAGCTCCAGTCCATCTGCTCTATTAGGCCAGCCGACTCAGGCTCGTGCACTATCAGCAGCTTCTTATCCCCCAGGTTGGATATCTCGTACTCCAAGGCGTCCACTGGGATGTTGAGGCGTTTCCTCATGACCAACTTCATGACGGCCAGCCCTATCCTGGCCCAGCTCATATCCTCTGAGGGGTCTACCTCCACAGCGAACCCGTAGGTGTAATCCCTGTAAACGCCCCCCGTGGGGCCTATGACGGGTATGCTCTTTCTATCCCTTAATAGCACGGTCTTCCCATCCTCTGTTATGAAAGGCCTGGACTTTGAGGAGGTCACTATCCAATAGACCCTGTTGGGGGCCTTAGTCTTCACGCCAAACCCCCTGGTTGGGGGGTCCACAACGCATATGACCTCGCTGGCCAGCCTTCCCTTATAATAATCTGAGAGTATGCTGGGGGGTTCCCTCCACTCGAACTTGGTCTTGTAGTACTCCTCCAGGGTGTGAGCTAAGAAGTCGTAGTGGTTGAGGACCGATTCGTCTATCGGCTCCTCAACGATCCCAGTTATGATAGACCCTCTCCTCAGGAACCCTGTGACTACGCCGTCGTTTCCGTAGTCGAAGCTCCCCGGCTGAAACTTTTCCACCAGGTCGCAGTGGCCTATGTCCTCCAAGTACTTGTCGGAGGGGCCTGCTCTCATCACCCTTTTGAAGCCGAAGGGAGGGCCGAACTCGTAGAAGTTTAGGTAGTTCCAGGCTCTCTTACCCTTATCGGTAAGCTCTCCAGCCTTAATCAACCCCAACCTCTTTAGAAGTTCGTATTCGTCCTCCTCAAGCTTTCCCCTCAGGCTAGGGTGCTTAACCTTGAAGAGTGCCTCGAAGAGCTTGGAGTACTTGTTGTAAGGGTTTACCAGCGCTACTTCCAGGGGGAGGCTGACCCACTCCTTGAGGGCCTCTATACCCCTCTGCAGGAGTTCCCTATCCCAGGGAGATTGAGGGATTATCACTGTCTCAGTGAACTTAATCTCTTTCCTTCTCCCCTTCCTACCTTCCCTTTGCTTGAACTCCCTTACGCTCTCTGGGAGGCCTAGGTGGACTACCCTCACAACAGTTCCTATGTCCAGCCCCTGAGACAGGGTTCTAGGACTTATCAGGATCTTCAGCTCGCCCTCCCTAGCTAGCCTCTCTATCTCCTCCCTCTGTGTCTTGGAGACCAGGTGATGGTGGGAGGCCACCAGCCCAGGAACCTCCTCCTCAAGCCTTCTCCTGACCTGCTCAGCGGACCTTATCCCCCTAGTGAACACCAGGGTGACCCCGTCGTCCTCAGCGTACTCCCTGAGGAGCTCAACGGGGTCCATTCCTGGGTAAGGGGCGTCAACCCCTATGGACCTGAGGGCTTCAACAACTTTATAAGCCTCCGACTTGAACTTCTCGTAATCCAGCAAAGCTTCTAGGATATCCTCACCTAACTTAGGCTCCTCCTCACCTAAAACGTGCTTTTTCACTAGGTCTAAGCTTTGTTTAAGTACCTCCCAAAGGGACTTCATGTTCTTTCCTAATACAACGTAAACCGTGTTCCTCAGCCTAAACGGCTTACCCACTATGACTTCAGTTTCCCTCCCGTTAACTGAGGTCAGGAAGGACGCTAGCTCCTCTGGGTTGCCTAAGGTTGCTGTCAGGACAGCAAATCTCAATTCCCCCCCAGAGAAGTAGTTTATTATCTTGATCAAGGAGAGGAGCAGGGCTATCTCCCTAGGCCCGTAGAAGTCGAACTCGTCTATCACCAGGAGTTCGAGTTGGTTTATGAAGTCGGCCAGGTAAGACCTGCCAGCAGTCAACCTCTTCACATCCGACATTAGGAAAGCAGGGTTGGTCACTACGAGGTCGGAGCTAGCTAGCTCGGCTATAGCCCCCTTCCTCCCCTTGAGGTTCACCAGCTCCTTCCTGTGCAAGGCGTCCAGTATTGTGGCCTTCAGGCCTAAGGCTAGAGAGTAATCCTTCAACCTCTGAATCTGGTCATTAGAAAGGGCCAGGGTTGGATACACAACAAGGGTTTTAACCCTCGAAGTGGCCGTGTATAGGAACCAGGCCTCAGTCTTTCCGCTCCCGGTTCCCGATATTAATATGACGTTCTTACCCTCGCGGAGGGACTTAAGACTCTTTTCTTGATGGGAGTAGAGGTGCAACTCAGCTAGTCTACTACCCTTCTTGGAGTTCCTGATTTCGGGAATCAGGTCCGAGAACTTGAGCTTAGAGCTTTCAGGGGAGGTCTCCTCCTCCACATAGCTGTAGTACTCATAACCCAGTCTGTTGAGCAGGTCAGAGCTCCTAATCCTCAAGCCTCGCCCCTACTTCTTGATCTTTATCTCCAGAATGCCGTTTCTATAGGTGGCTCTAGCCTTACTCGGATTTATCTTTATTGGGAGAGTGACCCTCTTGAACAGGTCTTTAGCCCTTATTATAAGCTCCATCCCCTTGGCCTTTATGCTTATGTCCTCCTTCCTAACACCAGGAATCTCCATAACAACCAGAACCTCATCAGGTAACTCTATAACGTCAACAGACTCCTCCAGCTCCAAGTCATCACCCCCTATAAATCCATAGGGTGCATCATCACTCACGAACTCGCTGTCAACCTCGTCATCGAACAGATCCGAGAGCTCCTCGTCCATCCTCCTCAGGAAGTCCATCATATCCCTTATGAAGGAATCGAACGGGTCGTCGGCGCTCTCCCTCCTTTTTTTGGCCACCTATCACCACCAGTGATATGTGTAGGTAACCAGTATTAAGGGTATCCCTTATTTGACGTTTGTATCACTTCAACCCCGGAGACGCCTTTCTCTTTCTTAACCAAGATGGTCTGATCTGCCACGTTCATGAATTTGTCTGAGTGAGTCACCACGATGAGCTGGGGCACTTCCATGTGGGTCAGGGAGTCGACTAGGCTGTCGACCCTGCTCTCATCCAGGTGTATTGTGGGCTCGTCTAGGAAGATGCTCTCGACCTCCGAAGCCACCAGGAAGTTAGCTAAGGCCAGCCTCAAAGATAGGGCGACTGCTATTAATTCGCCACCGCTCATCTTATCCATCCCGTATCTCCTGGTCCCCTTTATCAGGTATGGGGTGTAATCTCGGTCTATCTCAAGGCCGTCGTACTGGAAGCCGAAGGATGAGAATATCTCAGAGGCCTTCTCCTCTATGAAGGGCCTGGCCTTTTCTCTGATGTACCTCTGTATACCTCTCTCCCTGTGGAATATGTCCCTCACCTCTTCTAGAATCCCTATGTACTCCTCAAGGCTCTTAGCCCTCCTCCTTAGCTCCTTGAGCTTCTTAACTTCGGATTCCTTCCTCTTTATCTCCTCCTCCAGGCGTCTGATCTCTCCCTCTAGGGAGCCAAGCTCTCTCTCCGCCGACGACTTCAAGGAGTTGAGCTCCTTCAACCTCTTGATTAGGCTCAGGTGCTCCTCTTTGGAATAACCCACAGACTCTAAGCTCGACTTCAGCTTTGAGATCTCCATTCTAGCAGAGTTAAGCCTTTTCTCAAGATTCTCCAGCTCCTCCTCAACAGCCGACTTCCTACCCTTCAGCCTGTCCAGCTCCTCCAGCAACCTCTTGACCTCAATTACCTTCTCCCTAATGGAGCCTACCCTATCAACGTCAAGGCCTAACTTTGCAGCCAGATCGGACAGCCTCTCTCTCAGCTCTCTAAGCTTGGACTCTAGTTGATCTAGGTCTGGAAGGTTCCTTCCCTTCCTCAACTCGGTCATCAGCAGGTTCCTCAAGTACCTCTTCCTCTCTAGCTTCTTCACCTCCCCCTCCAGACGATCCCTCTCATCAACTAGTTTTGAGAGCTTGCCCTCTAACTCAACGAGGGCTGACCTCTTTAAGGCTAAAGAATTCTCTAATTTTCTTATCTCAGACTCCAGGGAGGGTATGGTGGTGAACAACTCCTTTAACGAGTTCAGGTCGAACGACCTGAGCATGTTAAGCTTAGCGCTGACCTCCTGAATGCTTTCCTTAATGTCAGCTAACTCCTTATCGAGCTCTAACCTCTTCTTCTCGCTCCTAAATATCTCTTCCCTGAACTCGTCCATAAGCTCAGACCTTCTCTCATCGCTGAGCTCAGACCCGCAGACTGGGCACTTCCCTCTTGCCCCCTTTAACGATTCCAGGGATCTCCTATACTCCTTAATCCTAGCGTCCAGAGCGCTCAACTCCTTGATTATGAGGTCTCTCCTCTCCTCTAACTTGGCTAACCTCTCCTCCAACTCCTTAATGAATCCGTTGACCTCATCAACTTCCTCTAAAGAATTTACCTCTAGACCGGTGATCGAGGATAGCCTGCTCATCCTCTTCCTAGCCTCAGAGATGAGATTGGCCATCCTCTCCTTCTTTTCTATAAGCTTAGACCTTAAAGCGCCCACCTCCTCTCTGTTCGAGGAGATTTCAGCTTGAATCTTAGAAATAGCGCTCTTAACCTCGATGTAACGCTGAGAAGAGCTCTCATCAACTTCTATGGAGTCTAGCTCCTCCCTTATACTGTTAACCCTATCTCTCCAGTCCTTGACTCGCCTTATCTCGGAGGATATCTTGTCAACCTCAGAGTGTATCCTGTAAGCCTCCATAGCAATCTCTAGATTGCCTAGAGAGCTTACTCTTTCCTTGTACTTATTTATCCTCTCACTAATGATGGCTAGGTCCCGTTTCAGCCTCCTGATCTTCTCCTCCAGGTGTTGAGCCTCTCCTACCTTCCTATCCAACTCCGACTTGACCTCCATGTAAACTTCCTGCCTTCTCTGAACTTCGTCAAGCCTCCTCTCCACTTCAGCCTTCTCCTTCATTAGGTCCTCAAGCTTCCCGCTCAACTCCTCCTTCCTAACTTGGAGGAGGTCCCTCTTCCTCTTCAACTCTATGAGTTCGCCTTCAGCCCCGTGAAGGGCGGTTAGTTCGCCCTTAACGCTGGCCAGCTCCGACCTGAAGTGAGATATAGCCGACCCCAGGTCGTCCCAGATCCTTTCAAGCTGATCAACCTTCATGAGCTTAGCTATCAACTTCCTCCTCTCCGTAGGGCTCTCCTCTATCAGATCAGCTATTTCGCCCTGCCTGACGTAAACAGCGCTTATGAGGACCTCGGGGCTCATGCCAAGTAGCTCCAGTATCTGTTTGTTCACGTTTCTCTGCCCCCTCTGAAGGACCCTCCTCTTCTCGCCTAGCTCCTCTATTATGGCAGTAGGCTGGCCCACCCTGGGCCTCTCCCTGATAACCCTATACGCCTTGCCGTTGACCTCGAACTCCAAGGAGACCCTGAGGTAGTCCGTTCCGTCTCTCATTAAGGAGTCTGTCCTCCCCCTAAACAGGTCAGGAAATAGGGCATAAGCTATTGCCTCAAGGATTGACGTTTTCCCCGCCCCGTTCTCACCTATTATAGCCACTATCCCATCCCCAAAGTTGAGCTCCGTCCTAACGTGGGACCTGAAGTTCTCAAGGGATATCGCCCTTATCTTCATAGTAACCCTCCCAGAGCTCCTTCAAGGCCTTAACGAAGTCATCACCCCTCTTTCCCTCAAGGTACCAAATTCTGAACGCCTTTATGGCGGTCTCCTTAACCCTGTTGTCCAAGGACATATCCTTGATCATTGAGGTGACCAGCTCAGTCAGGTCAAAGCCCCTTGGAGTCATCTCCACCTCTTCCTCCTTTATCTTAGCCTGTATCCTCTCTCTAACGTAGAGGAATTTGTCCCTCACGCTTTCAAGCTCCTCCCTTATTCTCCTGGCCGAGAGTTCAGACGTAGTCACGTTGAGGATTAGGACAGGCTTCTCCTCAAAGGAAGAGGCCAGGTCGCTGAGCTCTTCAACTAATGAGGTCAGCTCCTTTATTTTATTGATCCTCCTGTTTAACTTGAGGAAGGGCCTCGTCTTCAACGTCCTCTCCTTAACTTCTATTTCCTTTCCATCAAGCTCGTATATCAACACGTACTTCTCGGGCTCGTTCGCCTCCCTTATGTCTATTACCTCAGTAGACCCAGAGTAGGCTAGGACCCTGTCCCCCTTCTTCACCACAACCTTCTTGTGATAGTGGCCCATGGCTATTAGCCTGAACCTGGTGCTTAACAAGGATCTGAGCTCTATCTCAGGGTAGAATGCAGCTATCATCTCCTTTACCCCTTGATGAAGCATGAGAACGCCTACCCTATCTGGTGAGTTCACCTTATCCAAGGACTTTATGGCATCGGCCACGTTAACTGTCCTGGGAGTGTAGGGGAGCCCAACTACAGTTACGTCTTTCACCTTCAAGGAAGTGCCGGGCCTCAGCAGGTGAAACCCATCGTACCCGAGTTGCCTAAGCAGGTTGCTCAAGTTGATTATCGCTGAGGATGTCCTTCCTCTGACAGTGTCAGGTCCCACGTCGTGATTCCCCTCTATCATTACCACCTCTATCCCGCTGTCCAGCAGCTTCGTTATCGCGCCGACAGCCCTGACGAAAGCCCTCGGGTGGGGGGCGTGGTGGTCGAAGAGGTCGCCCGTATGCAACACGAGGTCGGGCTTAACCTCTAAAGCAACATTCACCGCTCTCTCCAAACCCCTGTAGATGTCCTCCTCCCTCTCCGGTAGGCTAAACTGGAGCTTTCCTAGGTGATTGTCGGAGAAGTGCACTATCCTCATCTAATCACCTATTGAGCTGTAGTAGTCCTCATCAGGCTTGGCTAAGGACTTCTCTTCCTTGCCCCTCCGCCATGCCTCGTAAGCGCTGGGCGTCTCCCCGCCAGCCTTGCCCTGGAATAGCCTAACCTTGACCAGAGCTGGTGTCCTTATCATTGGACCCACCACTATGGCCTCTCCCACGTTGAGCGACGGCAGGTAGGAGGTGAGCTCCTCGCTCAAGAATTCTGTGGCCCTCCTGACGTACAGCTGGTCGTCTGGTTCAACGATTCTGAGGATTATCTTGTTCACCATCTGTGAGAGGACGTCGGAGTCAAGCTTCTTGGGCCTCTGGCTTACCAGGCATAAACCGACGCCGAACTTCCTCCCCTCCTTAGCTATTGCCGAGGCCGCCTTCAAGGTGTAAGTGTCCCCTCCTGGCGGCAGGAGCACGTGGGCCTCCTCTATGACCGCCAGCACAGGGTTAGGGATTAAGCGCTCCCCTGTGACCTTCATGACCTTGGACTTGTTGAGGAGGGTTATCAGGTTCTTTCCGACCACTACATCGGTGAGCTCCAGGTCTAGCTGGCCCAGCTTAACTATGACCAGTTTTCCGTAGTCCAAGTGATCTGTCAGGTCTCCGGCCCCAGGCTTGAGTATCTTCCCGTAAACGGACATGAGGTGATCTATCCTGGAGATGAGGCTGTATACGCTTTCCCTATCCTTCTTGCTGTCCAAAGGAATTCCTAGGCCCTCTTCTTCCCTTACGGTCAGCTTAAGGAGGGCCATCACCCCAGCTAATAGGTCCTTGGAGTTGTAATCCTTCATGTCAGCCTCTCTAAGGACGTCGGCTAGCGAATCCTTCATCAGCAGGCTCTTTGCCCTGTTGTACGCTCTGCTCAGGTATATGTACATCTTGGCAGCTGACCTGAAGCTTATTCCCAGGAGGCTGGCCAGCTCATCTTTGGACAGCTTGTTTGGATCTAATATGGGATCCACAGGCTCTACCTCACAACCCTCACAGTCAACCTCCATTCCAACGTACTCGGAGTGTACGTCGAAGAGCATAGCCACTCCGCCCATTCTGAGGATTTCCTCCAGGATAACAGCGACCGTGTTGGATTTCCCGCCTCCCGTTACAGCTATTATGGCTAGGTGCCTGGCTATCAAGTTGTCCGGATCCAGGTAAACGTCAACATCGCCCCTGGACATGAGCTTGCCTATCCTGATCCCTTCTCTTCCCTCGGGAGGTGAGAATATCCCCTGCAAAACATCTTTAGGGGCCCTTTTAACGTTCGCTCCTGAGGGGGGAGGCCTCCTGGACAGCCCCACTAGCTTGCCCTCCTCGAGCCTGCCCAATATCCTGACCTCTGCTATCGCCCACTGGCTGGGCTTCTCAACCACTTCCAGAATCCTGTCGTAATAGTCAGCCTGTATCAAGTCGGTTCTGGAGAACTCTATAGCCCCCCTGGTCACGTCGCTGACCATCCCAAGGAGCTGTTCGTCATCCCCTTCGATGATAACGTAATCCCCAACGCTGGGCACCACTCCTTGATAGGCGATGAGCCTAACCCTGGTGGGGGTTGAATTGGGCCCCACCTTACCCAAGTGGTCACTCTCCAAGCCACTCCCTCCCAGTAGGACCGGTCTCAATACTTCTTAACACGAAATCAACCATGTCTTTGCTTATCTTGGCCATCTCGTGGACGAGCCTAAGGTGATACGGGTAGCCCTTCACGGAATACCTCCGGAGAGTACCCAGTATGTTCAGGAGCTCCGATTCCCCTATGGAACCCAAAACTTCCACTTTCATGGGGGGCGTGTTGTCCTCCAACTTGACATAGGTCAGGGTTATTGGAAATGAGTGGTTCCCCACGTAATCTGGGAGCCTGACCTCGTAAGTCTTGGGCTTCAGGTAGCCGACGGACTTGGCCAAGCGGCCGACTATCTCTATATCAGGTATCCTGGACTCGAAGTACCTCCTGCTCGAAGACCTCTTGGAGATGCCGATGAGCTTGACCTCACCGGAGAGGGCCCCTTCGTAAAGGGATTTGAAGCTCTCTAGGGCCTCGTATCTCTCCAGGAAGGCCATGGCCATGGACACGTCCTCAACCTTAGCTACAGCCCCCTCTCCCAGCAGCTTAGATAGGGAGCTGGACACCTCACTTTGAAGCCTCTCCCTGTTATTCAAGTCATGTGTGTACGACTTTATCCCCTGAAAGGTCTGCATCTCTTCTATGAGGCTCCTCAAGACGTACTTCAGCGAGGAGGGGGATGTGAACTCGTACTTAGTTACGTAGACCCTGTGCTCAAGGGGGGCTGATAAGGATCCGTCCATTAGGAGGAGGCCCTCATCGTGTTCAAACAGGAAGACCCTCGCCATCTTACTCTCCAATACCTCCCTGCAATACCTTATCCTCTCGTTGGCCTCGTAGTAGTCAGTTACTCCGAACTGGTAAACTCTGTACCTCTTCAGCTTAGAGCCCTTAACTATCATGGCGGCAGAGGTGAGGAAGAGGACCCTCCCCTGAGTGTAGGATACGGGCCTGCTTCCACCATCTACCGCAGCTATTGGATTGAGGTCCCCCTTACCTATACCTTCGGACCAGTGCTTGTCGAACAAGTCCTTCTCCTCATCATAGTTCCTCGAAAAGTCCTCCAGAAGCTTGCTTTTCACTTTAACGAAGCTCTCCTCGAGGGTCATGAAACTCAAGTCGTTAACGCTCATCCGAGACAGGGAGCGCGGTTAGCCAATTTAAGCGTAGTGACCCTTTTATAAACTCGCTGGTCAATCAGTAGGGAACATGCTAGACTACTTCTTCAAACCAAGCTCTGTGGCAGTTATCGGGGCCTCCAGAGACCCTCAGAAGATAGGCAACGTTGTGCTCAGGAGGCTGATCGAGATAGGCTATCCCGGCAGGGTTTACCCGGTAAACCCGAAGGCTGAGGAAGTAATGGGCCTGAAGAGCTATCCTTCGATTGAGGATATACCTGACCAGGTGGATATGGCCGTCATAGTTTTGAGGGCCGACCTGGCTCCTAGAGCACTCGAGAACGCTGCTAAGAAGGGGGTAAAAGCGGCCATAGTTGTGTCAGGGGGCTTCTCTGAGATAGGTAATGTTGAGCCCGAGCTTGAGATCAAGAGGATATCTAAGGAGTACGGGATCAGGGTTATAGGCCCCAACTGCCTAGGAGTATACGATCCGAAGAACAGGGTGGACACGCTGTTCCTCCCTGAGGAGATGATACCCAGACCTCATCCTGGGAAGGTCTCTATAATAACTCAGAGCGGGAGTTTGGGGAGCTTCCTACTCACTTGGATATACCAGCAGGGGAGGGGCATAAGCAAGTTCATCAGCTATGGAAACAAGGCGGACGTTAACGAGTCCGACCTCATAAGTTATCTGGCAGAGGACGAAGACACCTCAGTGATAGCCGCATACATAGAAGGAGTTGACGACGGGCGGAGGTTCCTAGAGACGCTGAAGGAGGCGACTAGAAGGAAGCCGGTAGTCGTGCTCAAGGGAGGGAGAACGCAGTCAGGGGACAGGGTCGTCAGGAGCCACACGGGCTCCATAGCGGGAAGCAGCAGGGTATTTGAAGCTGCAGCCAGGCAGGGAGGGGCCGTGGTTGTGGAAACCCTGGAGGAGTTCGTGGACGTGCCTATAGCCCTAGCAAGCCAACCTCTACCTAAGGGCGATAGAGTAGGCGTGATAACAAATGGAGGGGGCTTCGGCATAATAGCGGTAGACTCCCTAGAGGCTAAGGGGTTAAGGGTGCCCAAACCTTCGAGGGAGCTCGAGGAGAAGTTAAGAGCCATGCTCCCTCCTTACTACCCGGTTGGAAACCCGACGGACTTGACTGGAGATTCTACTCCAGAACAATTCCTGGAGACTGGCCTAGCCTTCGCTGAGAGCGGCGAGTTTGACGTGCTCTACCTGATACCCCTGTTCGGAGTTCCCGGTATGAGGCCCGGCGAGGTTGAAAAGGCGCTTTTTGAGTTGAAGAGCAGGATAGACATACCTGTAGTAGCCGTAGCAGTTCCCACCAACGAGGTGGTTAAGGAATCCTTGCTCAGGCTTGAGAAGGGTGGGATTCCAGTATACTCAACCCCAGAGAGAGCCTCATCGGTGGTGAAGAGGATGGTAGAGCTAGGCACCAGGCTTAGGTAACAGACCTAAAAATAGGCAGAGGTTTTTAATCGAAGATTGGACAATTTAGCAGGTGATGCGATGACTGGTTTTTGGGACAGGCTAAAGGCCAGCATAGAGGCCAAACTCAACAAACTTTTGGAAAGCTTTGAAGATCCCCGGGAGCAGCTCGACTACGCCTATGATAAACTGGTTCAACAGCTTCACAACGTTGACATGTCCCTAGCTAGAGCTATCGCCGCTAGGAAGAAGCTAGAGTTCGAGCTGGAGAGAATAAATGAGAAGATAAGTGATCTTGAGGAAAAAGCTAAACAAGCGCTTAAGATGGGAAGGGAAGACTTAGCTAGAAAGGCTCTTGAGAGAAAGCACGTCCTAATGAACCAGAAAGAGGTCCTCGAAAAGAAGATAGCTGACATGAAAGAGGATGAGGAGAAGCTCAAGGAGATAAGGGATAAGCTGAAGACTAAGGTCGACCTCTTCAAGGCTAAAAAGGAGCAGTTAAAGGCGGAATACGAGGTCTCAAAGGCGCAGGTTGAGGTTCAGGAGATGATCACAGGCCTAGGAGATGACATGGCTTCGGCTGGAATGGCTATAGAGAGGGCAGAGAGCAAGATAGAGGAGATGAAGGCCAGGGCAGCAGCTCTAGATGAACTTCTAGCCACAGGAGGAGCTTTAGACGTACTAGAGCCTGAGGAGAAGGATGAGATAGAGAGGGAGCTGGACAAAATAAAGATAGAGAGCTCCGTGGAGGAGGAGTTGAGGAGGCTAAAGGCCGAGCTAGGTGAGTGAAGGGATGTCACTCCTCAGGGCCATTTCCTACTTTTTATCGGCGGTGCTGGCCTTCTTGGGGATTATCTTCATGATAGCCTCAGTGTACGAGCCGATAAGGGTTGTCCCTGGGCTGTTCATGTTACTAGTGGCCGGCGCCCTGCTTTACTTCGCGGTCAAGGGTAGGGAGATAGAACAGAGGAGGAAGATGCTCGAAGTTGAGGTGATAAGGTATGCCAAGAGGTCAGGGGGCAAGGTCACGGTGGCAGAGGTGGCCTCAGCCCTCAACGTCCCGGTGGAAGTGGCTGAGGAGGTTTTGAAATCCCTGGAGAGGAAGGGGTTAGCCTACCTGGACTTCGAGAAGATAGGGGAAGAGGGAGTAATGGTTTACAGGATATTGGGAGTTAAGGAGGACGAGCTATGAGACAGGGCTCCCTGGCGGAACCTTTTTCTCGGGCGCTAGCAAGACAGGCTTCCCCTCCTCACCTACTACTGCAGCCAAAAGCATGCCTTGGGATTCAACCCCCATGAACTTCCTGGGTTGTAGGTTAGTTAAGACCACGATCTGCTTTCCAACGAGCTCTTCTGGAGTATAATGCTCGGCTAATCCAGCTACCAGCTGCCTCTCCTCGCTTCCCAGGTTAACCTTTAGCTTAAGCAGCTTCCTTGAGCCAGGTATTCTCTCCGCCGATATTATCTCGCCAACCCTTATGTCCAGCTTCTTGAACTCCGAGAAGGAGACGTAACCGGCCAAGGTTATCACCAACTTCTAGGCTCAGGATCACTTTTAAAAGGCACTCTTGTTGCGAAGTCATGTAAGGGCCTGAAAAACGAGGCCCGCTGGAGAGGTGTTTCAGATGAGCAAGCTGACGATAAGGGTGCTAGGAGGCACTAGAGAAGTTGGCAGAAGTGCCATCCTCCTGGATACTGGTAAGACTCGTGTGTTGTTGGACTATGGGATGAAGTTGATACCCAAAGAGCACCCACAGTTCCCGCCGCTCTTAGATGAGGAAGTAGACGCTATACTGCTATCTCACGCACACCTGGACCACTCAGGCTCAATACCCAGGCTGTACAGGAAGGGCAGGACTCCCCCAGTTTACGGATTGGATATAACCAGGGACTACTCGGAAATACTGCTGTACGACGCCATCAAGGTGGCTAAGATAAAGGGTCACTCGTTGGGGTATGGGCCTGAGGAGGTCAGGGGGGTTCTGAATAACTTCAGGCCCATAGAATATGGAGTTCCCTTCAGAGTAGGAGACCTGGAGATAACCGCTTACAACGCCGGTCACATACCGGGAAGCGCCATGTTCTACATAAAGTATGA
Source organism: Thermoproteota archaeon (assembly GCA_027491435.1). Classification (GTDB taxonomy): domain Archaea; phylum Korarchaeota; class Korarchaeia; order Korarchaeales; family Korarchaeaceae; genus Korarchaeum. The sequence continues at coordinate 22,395 of JAOZFG010000040.1, read as the reverse complement.
TAGCAGCACGCTCCTCTACACGGGCGATTTCAACACGGTGGAGAGCAGGCTCATGCCAGCTGCCGACGTAGAAGAGATCCCCAAAACTGACTTCCTGATAACAGAGTCCACCTACGCCTTTAAAGAGCATCCTCCCAGGGACAAGCAGGAGCGCTTGCTAAAGCACGTCGTGTTGGACACGATTAAGTCTGGGGGAACCGCCATAGTGGCAGGTTTCGCCATAGGAAGGCTTTTAGAGGTGGCAATGGCACTCAAGGCTCAGGGATTCAGGGGAAGGCTCTATCTTGACGGGATGGCCAGGAAGAGCACGGAGATAACTGAGGGCTACCCTGAAAGGGTCAGGGATTATAGCGAGATGGCCCTCGTTACTAGAGAGATAACCTTCGTGAAGAACTGGGAGATGAGGAAGAAGGTCGCCAAGAGGCCCTCAGTGATACTCACGACCTCCGGCATGATTGAGGGAGGGCCTGTTCACTACTACCTCAAGGAGAGAGGAGAGGATGAGAACAGCTCAATAACGCTAACAGGCTATCAGATAGAGGGTACCGAGGGCAGAAGGCTTCTAGAAGAGGGCAGGGTGGAAATAGACGGCGAGGATAAGTGGATATTGATGAGGGTAAATCAGCTCAACTTCTCAGCTCACGCCAGCAGGTCAGGGATAATGAAGCTCATATCTGCGGTGAAACCATCAGGCGTCATGGTGGTTCACGGAGAGGATTCAGAAAGGTTTGCCAATGAATTGGAAGAGAAGGAGGGGGTGTCGGCCTTCTCACCGGAGGTGGATGAGGAGGTCCTCATCTAACCCTCCTCAAACTCGACCCTGAAGGTGCACTTGTCGTCTCCCTTCACTACGCACGTCTCCTCCACAACCCTCTTGACTTTTTTACCCCCCAAAAGGCCCTCAACCAAACCGTGTACGTAGCCAGCTGTGAAGTAGCACATGGGTTCATCGCTATTTACGCCCTTAGCCTTTAAAGCCAGGGCTACAGGATTATTAGACCACTCAAACACCATGTTATCTCCATCTTTCACTATCTTTATCTCTCCCCAGCCGATTTCTCTGTAGAGCTCGGGAATCCCCTGGAATCCACCGTAATGCTTCTCTATGAATTCACTAACCCCTAGGGAGGATAGTCGACCCTGCATGTAAGTAGTCGTCTTGTAACCGGCCTTACCTATTATCTCATAAATTGCCTTGATGAAGGAACCAAACGTCTTATGGGTCAACAGTATGACGTCAACATCCCTCTTAAAACTGATCAGGCCACCATCCTTTATGTATATCTCCTTCAGCTCCCGCATAATGTTATTGTGATCTCACGTTTAATAAATGTGACCATTTCATCCGCACTCCGTATCTAGATAACTTTATTTGGGTAGTCTCCGAGTTAGCTCAATGAAGCTAGGAAAGGATGAAGAGCTTTTGCTTGACCTGAGGCCTCACCCGCTGGCCTTCGCGTCGCTTTACCTGGTCTTCTCTTACATCATGCTGGTCGGGCTTTATTTTGGCTTTATTTACGATGAATCTCATATACCATTACTGAACAAACTGATCTCGGGCCCCTACCTCAAGCTATTGGCCTTAGCCCTGGCCCTGATAGTACCCCTAACTGCCTACTCGCTGCTCAGGATATCTTGGAGGTGGGCCTTTATCTCGCTGGCCCTAGCAGGGGCCTCAGCGATCCTCGATCGGATGGGCTATCCCCTCTGGATTCCTGAAATCATGACGGCTTTGATAGGCCTCTCCACCACGGATCTTTACAGGAGGGCCCACCACTACTACGTTACCAACAAGAGGATAATCACGGAGCTAAGGTTCTTATCCGTGAAGTCCAGGGAGCTTCCCGTGTCTAAGATAAACGATTTGGTGGTTGAGATACCCTTGTTAGGAAGGCTCTTCGGGTTCGGACACGTCATACCCCTAACGGCGTCAGGCCTTGGTGTAGGTCAGGATCTAGCCTTGGCTGGCACCTCCATCAAGGTTCACAGGTTTGAGGTAGGGGTGGCCGGCGGCAGGACCGTAGCGGTACCTAGGGCCAGGACGTTCCTCTCGTTGTATGGGGTGCCCGACCCTGAGAAGGTGGCCTCCGTTATATCAGGCCTATTCTGATGATCAAAGCTATGGTCCCCGTAGTCACCAAGTCGGCGGCCGAGCTTGAGATAGGTATGACGAAGTTGTCGGGATCCGCCCTCCCCTTAGTGCCTATTATGACAGCGGTCGTGATCAGCAAGGTGGCCGGGAAGGATATCAGGAACACTATCAGCCCATACAAGGGATTGCCTCCTAAAAAAGAGGATAATACCCCCATAAACCCAAAGAAGGTGGAAAAGATCAGAAAAATCCCCAGGACTTCATCTTTGACGTCAAGAAGGGGGATCTTGCTGGTGGAGCCCAAGATGAGCCTTGTAGTCATGAGGGATCCAACTATGGAGACGCTATCCCCTACTTCCGTCATCATAGCCGGGTAGAGCAGGAGCACGGCCGGGCTCAAACCGTATTTCACGCTCTCCAGCAGGGATCCTGCCAATCCCTCGAGAATCAATACTATCACTGAAGCGATCATTACCTCTACCAAGTCCCTGACCCCTCTTCCATGCATCAAGAAGTACCCCACAGCGAAGGAAGCGAAGAGGACTGCCACAACGTAGGTCGGGGTGCCCCTATACTTCATGCTGCCTATGAAGGTCAAGGTCACCAAGATGTCGGCTAACGTCGACATCGTAGGATATAACACCACATCTGGGTCCAGGTCCCTTTTAAACGCCGTGAATGAGGTTAACAGGTTCACTGGGATCAGCAAGGTAGTGGTTCCAGTGACGCACAGGAGTGAGATGGACAGGACGTCTAGGGGGTTGTACTCTATTGATAAGGCCGTCGCCGAAGATATGGCTATAACAGAGGAGATCAAGGCGGCTAGGAATGAGGCCATCATAGTGCTGCTCACTATCTCGTAGAACCTTTCAGTGTTCTCCCTGAACCTCGGCCTTATCATACCGACGTTTAAGGCCGAGGACAGCCTGCCGGTCAAAGATCCAGATACGGCCCCCCTTACCCCTATTATAGGGGGGTAAAGCAGCGCGGCCCAACCCACCTCTGAGGGAAAGTAGATGGCCAGTATAAGGCCTGCTATCATGTCACCTAGCCCGGTTAGAGCTGCTATCGTTGCCTGTGGCGCTATCCCCCTGACGTTCATCTCCCCTTTATTACTGCAAGACCTTTTTAAAGGAGAGCGCGCCTGCGCCTAGGACACTTATAAAGGTTCCTAACTTTGCTGAATTCGCAAAACCTGTCACCGTCAGAAACGCACGCCCAAACCAAACACTTTTTAATATGGTCCTAGAGCTTATACCGGCCCTTAATGAACTGGTAGTAGGAGATGAACAATGTCCGCAACGGAGAGTACCATAAATGATCTTAGACAGAAAGAAAGGGAGCTTAAGAGGAAGTTGAATGAGCTTCGTGAGCAACGGAGAAAGCTAATAGAGGAGCTCAGAGAACTCAGGAACAGGAAATCTGAGTTAATAGAATACGTGAGAAATAAGAGGGAAGAGCTCAGGCAAATAATAGATGAGAAAAGAAAGCTACAGAGCGAGTTGAATAAGCTCAGGGAGGAAAGGAAGAAGGCCTTGGAGAACTTCAGAAAGGCCAAGGAAGAGGCTAACAAGTTGAGGAACGAGTATGAACTCCTAGTTGAGTCAGTAGGGTTGCCCGAAAGGGTCATTAGGAAGAGGATAGCCAGGCTGGAGAGGAGGATAGAGACGGCTCCCCTAAACAAAGATCAGGAGAGGGAAATAGTGATGCAGATAAGTCACTACGAGGCTCTACTCCAAAACCTAAACAGGGCTAAGGCAATAAAGAGAAAGCTCATAGAGGTAATGGCCGAGGTGGAGAAATGGAGGTTTTTCGTCAGGGATTCTGGGGAAAAGATAGGGGAGATAAGGGAGAGGCTAAGCGAGATCTACAACAAGATATCCGCTCTGAAGGAGGAGCTCGATAGGGTGAGATCCGAAATAGAGGGAATAAACTCGGAGATTCAGGAGAGAAGCGCCAAGGTAGATGAGATGAAGAAGGAGCTTGAGGAACTGAGAGGTCAAGTGAAGGAGCTTCAGGAGCAGATAAGAAAGAAGTTTGAGACAATGGTTGCAACTAGTAGAGAGGTAGAAGAGAAGTTAAAGAAGAAATTAGCCGAGGAGGCCCTCAAGAAGTATAAGGCCGGGGAGAAGCTTTCCATAGAGGAACTGAGGATACTTTACGAGGTAGGCCTCCTGGAGGAGATCAAAAGTCCCTGAACCCTTTTTATTTTAAGACGGTTAAGAGTTTGGGATGCCCGATCTTGAAGAAAAAGAAAGGATCTTGGTGGTATGCGTCGACAGAGACGACGATCTGGGCGTGAAGACGGGGATAAAAGGCCCAGTTGTTGGAAGGGAGAGGAACCTAGAGGCGGCAAGCAAGCTAGCACTGGCTGATCCTACTGAGGCGGATGCGAACGCCATATTCGGGGCGGTTAAGGTTTACGACGAGGTTAAGAGCATCTTCGACGGGGATGCCGAGGTCGAGGTAGTCACGATAACTGGCCATTCGGAGAACGAAAACCTTGCCGATATAGAGATAGCGAGGCAACTTTCCCAGGTTGCCAAGTCCTTTAAACCCACTAAGATAATCCTTGTGTCTGATGGGGCCGATGACGAGCTGGTGATACCACTTCTCAACAACTACGCTGAGATAATGGGGGTTAGAAGGGTAATAGTCCAACAGAGCAGGGAACTGGAGCACACCTACATACTGATAAAGAGGTACCTGGAGAAGCTCCTGAGCAGCCCCACCTCTAGAGCCCTGGTCTTGGGCATCCCAGGAATCCTGCTCATACTTTCAGCCCTGTTCTTATTGATGGGCCTTCAAAGGTACCTCTATGTAGGGGCCGGCATAGTAGCCGGAATGGTCTTGCTAGATAGGGCCTTCGGGATAGGATCCAAAGTAAAAGAGGGGGTGCAGTACTTCGGGAGTAGGTTGGGGCTCTACTCCCTAATGCTGGGTATAATCCTAATGGTAATATCCTTCTACCTGGGCTTTTCAAGGACCTTAGTCCTCACGGCTCAGAACTACCCCGTGGAGATAATGGTAGCTAGAGTCATGATAGAGGTGGGCTGGCTTACTGCCCTATCCCTCATAGTCATGTTCCTAGGGGGGGCCATAGAAAGTATAGCTGAGAACAAGGTTAACGCGTTCGAGAAGATATTCGGGGCGACTTTGGTGCTTGCCCTCTGGGCGATACTTTACTCCCTAGCCCTATACATGGAGGGGAGCATTGGTCTTCTAAGCTTCCTCATGAACGTCGGGATTACCTTCGTGATGATAGTCATATCGTTCTTTACAACTATAAAGCTAGGAGAGATCTTCAGAGGGCGAGGTTGGAAGTAAGACAGTAACGTCTGCTGTCTTCTTGAGGGCTGTGCTGAAGCCCGGCTCGGCCCCCACTACCAGTACCTCCTTTCCTCTCTCCTTGGCCTTATGAACTATCGGCAGGTAGGCGGCGCTCCTTGTGACCAGCACCAAGGCGTCTACTTTCTCGTCGTATATCGCCTCCATCGAAGCTATCGTGAAGTCTACCTCCACCTTGCTAGTGGATATGAGGGGCTTGAAACCCGCGTTTATCACGGCCTCCACAAGCTTCTCCGGAGCCTTCCTGTCCAACACGACGACAGCTATTCTGGGCCTGCCTTCGCTCTCCACCAACTGCCTGACCTGTTCAAGGTCTATCCCCAAATCCCTCCTAAGTATGTTGGGCCCATCAACGATCACGGCCAACTGCCTCTTTTTCGCCTTCTTCCTGACACTCTTGAGCACTTTCACTTTCTATCCTGGAGAGGGGTTCACCTATACTTTAAATAGGTCACTCTCCACGACTTTAACTGATAAGTATGTTCTGCCCGAAGTGCGGCACGTTGATGAGGCCCAGGGTGGAAGATGGGAAGCTCGTGTACGTCTGCCCCAGTTGCGGTTACGTCATGGAGAACAATCCAGGAATCTCATCGGTCGTGACGACGAAGGTTGTCTCCAACAGGGAGGACGTGGAGATAAAGGAGGGGGGAAAGATGCCCTTCCCAGTAGTGGAAGCCACTTGCCCCAAGTGCGGGAACAACAGGGCTTACTTCCAGATAGTGCAGACTAGGGCTGCCGATGAGCCTCCGACCAGGATATACACGTGCACTAAGTGCGGCTACACTTGGAGAGAGTACTCCTGATCAGACGTCAACCTCTTCCGCCTTGTAGAACTTAGTTATGTGGAAGTCACCCTCCTTTCCGAACCCCTTCGCTGTGACAAGCTTACCCTTCATGAGGCCAGGATAATCGCCGAAGTAGACCGCCGAGTATATGCCCGTGCTGTCCGCCACCTTATACCTCAGCACGGTTTTGGTCTCCGCCTCCCTTATCACGCCGTGCTCCGGGCATATGAGCTCGCTGTCCTTGGCCTCAAGCCCCCTCCCACATATGGGACAGGCCAGATAGTCCACGGACTCCTCATCTAGTACCATGAAAGTGACTATGTAGTAGAGCCTGCTCTTCAAGGCCTTCTCAATGGTACCTCTAGCTGGTTGGAGCTCAGTTATGGGTGGCAGGTAGTCGTCCGGGAGTATTTCCACAATAGAACTCTCCCCAGCCCTGTAGGCCTTAGACCCTCCCAGCCTAGTTTCCACATACCTCTTTATCCTGAACACCTTGTCTTCGTTTTCAGAATTTATCATGGAAACCTTATCCTCGCCAAAGGCCACGCAGAAGTACCTCTCTCTGTTGTTGACTAGCGTGAAGAGTTTATACGGGGCTCCGCCCACCGTGACCTTCCTAGTAGAAAAGCTCATAAGCCTGCCCACCAAAGGCGGGTGAAGCAGCTCGCTGGCATCAACACCAAGTTTGCTCGCCACTATTATGGCTAAAGCCCTATCAGCTAAGTTCAACTTCCTCTTCAAGCCCTCAATTCTTCTGAGGAACTCCTCCTCCGTTACGTCTACCTTATCCTTTATAAGCTCCCAGATCTCCCTGACGTCCCGTCTCATCGGATAAGTGAGATAGCTCACCCAATAAATTTGACGGAACGTCCGTGCCGTCGGAACAAAAACTTTTTATTGTCAAAGGGGCGACCTGCCCCAAGGTGAGACTGTGCGTTACCGGAGAAGCTCCTGAAGTCTGTTTCTAAGGTAGTCCTGGCCTACTCTGGAGGCTTGGATACTACTGTAGCGATCAAGTGGTTCCAGGATCAAGGCGTAGAGGTGGTGACCCTAACCGCCAACGTCGGACAAAAGGCGGACATGAGGTCCATAGAGGAGAGGGCCTATCAAGCCGGAGCGGTCAAGCATTACAGCCTGGACCTGATTTCGGAATTCGCTGAGAGATTTGTGGCTCCTGCTATAAGGGCTAACGCCCTATATGAGGGCAAGTACCCCCTGTCAAGTGCCCTGTCCAGACCCCTAATAGCTGAGAAGCTTGTGGAAATCGCCCACAAAGAAGGAGCCGACGCCGTAGCCCACGGCTGCACTTCGAAGGGAAATGATCAGGTCAGGTTTGACGTCACCGTAAAGGCCCTCGATCCCAACCTGGAGGTAATAGCCCCTACCAGGATCTGGAAGTGGACGAGGAAGGAGGAGCTGGAGTACGCTAAATTAAAGGGACTTGATATCCCCGAAACCCACAGCAAATACAGCGTCGATCAGAACCTATGGGGTAGGAGTATAGAGGGGGGCGAGCTGGAGGACCCCTGGGCGGAGCCACCAGAGGAGGCTTTCGAGTGGACGGTTAACCCGGAAAAAGCCCCGGATGAACCGATGTACTTGAACATATGGTTCGAGAAGGGCATACCAACTTCCCTAAATGATAGGAGGCTTGACCTGCCCGAGTTGGTCTCTGAACTCAATAAGATGGCTGGAGAACACGGGGTGGGCAGGGTGGACCACATGGAGAGCAGGGTAATAGGGTTCAAGAGCAGGGAGGTTTACGAAGCGCCCGCTGCCATCACCTTAATAGAAGCTCATAAGGACCTTGAGAAGGCCATCCTCTCCAGGAGGGAGCTCAAGTTCAAGTCGCTGGCCGATAACGAGTGGACTAACTTGGTCTACGAGGGACTGTGGGCAGATCCTCTGAGGGAGAGCCTTGAGGAGTTCATAGCTAAGTTGAACCATTATGTGACTGGGGAGGTCAGGATCAAACTCTACAAGGGCTCAGTTATCGTAGTGGGCAGGTCCTCGCCTTACTCAGCCTACTCCAAGGAGATAGCTGGCTACGACGAGGGTTGGTACCCGAGCGATGAGGAGGCGAGAGGCTTTATACAGGCTTGGGGCCTTCACACCCTGACTACTAGGGCGGCGAGGAGGGATGTACCGAAAATCGGGATTAGGGGAACAGCCCCAGTGGCTAAGGGAGTTTACTTCTTCCACGAGGCATGACGTTCAGATATACGAAGAAGTCGTCCTAACTGCCCTAGCTCACCTTTACCATTTATTTGAGCTGGGGATAGTGGGAGAGGAGACAATACCAGCCTTGAAAAATTTGGTAAGGGCTCTTCGTGAAAGGATCCCTTTAGAAGGTTATGAGGACGTACACGAAGCATTAGAGAGCTGGCTTCTTAATCAATCGGGTGAAGGAGCTGGTTGGCTGGCCTTTGGAAAAAGCAGGAACGATCAGGTGGCCACTGCCCTCAGGCTAAAGGCCAAGAGGTCGCTGATAGGCCTGCTGTGGGATCTGCTCAAGTTCAGGGTCGTGACGCTGGACAGGGCTAAAGATCTTGTTGAGACACCCCTGCCGCTCTTCACACACATGAGACCGGCTCAACCTTCGACGGTGGCCCACTACCTGATCTACCTGGAGAGGGAAGCGTCAGCCCATTGGGACATTCTTTGGGAAGTCTTGACGAGGGAAGTGGACCTATCCCCCCTAGGCTCAGGGCCTATAGCCGGGAGCTCGGTGAAATTAGATAGAGGCAGGTTAGCACAGCTACTGGGCTTCTCTGGGGTGGAGGACAACACCGTTTACGCGACAGGAAGTAGGACGTTCATTAACCTGACCCTGGGGGTTTTGGCCTCTCTGGCTACCTTCCTGAGCAGAGTAGCTGAGGACTTCATAGTGTGGTCTTCCCCACAGTTCGGGTACCTGGAGCTGCCTGAGGAGCACGTGTCGACCAGCAGCATAATGCCCCACAAAAGGAACCCCGTCACCTTAGAAATAGTGAGGGCTAAGGCTGGCGAGCTCTTAGGTTCACTCACCGCCTCCCTGACAATTCAGAAGGGGATAACCTCGGGCTACAACCTCGACCTGCAGGAGGTTAATAAACACCTAATAAACTCAATAGACGAGGTTAGGTCATCGTTGAAAGTGATGTCAGATTTATTGTCCAAAATCACCTTCAGAAGTGAAGTTTTAAGGGAAGAGGCGATCAAGGGAGGGACTTTAGCTCAAGACGTCGCTGAGAGGCTGACAAAGGGGGGAGGGATGACCTACAGGGAGGCCCACTCCAAGCTAGCCTCGGCCCTGAGAGAGGCCGGGTGGTCTTTGGAGGAGGCGTCCCGGAGGTTAGAGGTAGAAATGCCCAAATTGGAGGAGGTCCTTAAGAGCAGGGGGAGAGGAGGGCCCAATCCAGAGCTCCTCAAGGGTGCGATAAACGCCAGGAGAAGGAAGACGCTTGACGATATAGGCAGGCTGGGTGAGTACGAGAATAGGTTCAGGGAATCTCTAGAGGGCCTGATAAAGGAGGTGGAGGAGGTTACCCGAACTTCTTAACCTCTTCCTCCACTATGTCTAGGGCTCTGTCCAAGTACTCCTCAGGTATGTTCAGCGGAGGTACCACCCTGATAGTGCTCTTTCCCGCCGTTATTATGGCAACTCCTCTCCTCCAGGAGTTCATCATTATCTCGTGAGCCTCCTCCTTACCCGGCCGCCCATCCCTGTTCACGATTTCCACTCCTATCATTAGCCCTAATCCTCTGACATCCCCAACTGAGCTGTACTTCTCCTTCCACTCGTTGAGCCTCTTCATCACCTTCTCTCCAAGTTTAGCGGCTCTCTCCACGAGTTTTTCCTCCTCTATTACTTCTATAGTGGCCAGGCCAGAGGCGCAGGACACGGGGTTACCTCCGAAGGTGGAAGCGTGGGACCCTCCGGGCCACTCCATTATCTCCGCCTTAGCTATGGTCGCCCCTATCGGGAAGCCCCCTCCCAAAGCCTTGGCGCTGGTCATTATGTCTGGCTCAACGCCGAAGTGTTCGATGGCCCACCACCTACCAGTTCTGCCCATTCCAGACTGAATTTCATCGTCTATCAGGAGTATTCCGTGCTCCTCAGCTATCTTCTTCAAACCTGGTATGAAGTTCTTTGGAGGGACCACATAGCCTCCCTCTCCCTGGATGGGCTCGAAGACGAAGGCGGCCACCTCATCAGGTGGGACGTACCTGCCGAGCACCCAGTCCTCTATGAACGCTAAGGCTCTATTCCCGCACTCCTCGGGGTCGTCAGGCGGGGCGTAGAAGGGACACCTGAACGGGTAAGGGTAAGGCACGTGGACTACGCTGGGCAACAGGGGGGAGAAGCCTGCTCTCTGCACGGGCTTGCTGGCTGTAAGGCTCATAGCCCCGTAGGTTCTGCCGTGAAAGGCTCCTATAAAAGCTATTATGTACTGCCTTCTGGTCTTCCACCTGGCAAGTTTAATGGCCGCTTCTATGGCCTCAGCGCCGCTATTCCCGAAGTAAACCCTCTTAGGGGTACCTCCAGGGGCTATGCTGACGAGCTTCTCAGCGAACTTGACGGACTCCTCGTAGTAGAAGTCCGTGTTTGAATAGTGGACTAGCTTTTCCACCTGCCGCTTAACCGCCTCGACAACCTTAGGGTGTTTATGGCCGACCGCCATGACCGCCAGGCCAGCGTTCATGTCAATGTAAACGTTACCGTCGACGTCGTAGATAAGGGAACCCTCAGCCCTATCAACCACTAGCGGGTAAAACCTGACGTATGAGGGGGAAATGACACGGGAGTCTCTCTCAAGCAATTCCTTGGCCTTAGGGCCGGGAGGGGTGACGACAATCTTAGGTACTTCCATGGGGAGTCACCTATAATCCCTCCTCAGCTAAGTTAAAAAGATGGTAGTTATGGTGATTACTTCGAACTACTGAACGTCTGAGAGGAGGTTGCTGATGAGTTTCCTTATCTCCTCCCTGTCCCTGGAGAAATCGTAATCAAAGCACACCAGGTCCTTTATGTCAGCGTACTTCTCACCTATGGCTCCGCAGATTATCCTCTTCTTCCTAGCTAGATAGCAGGCCTCACAAACCAGGATGGATATCTCTCTCCTGCTGAGATCACCGTTTACGAGCCCCTGAGCAATCCTCTTTATTATCCTGTATATGTCCTGGTCCTTCCTGAGGTCTATGGTCCCTCCTCTAGACCCTCTGATGTATTGGCTCACCGCCGCCTGAGTAACGTTTAACATTTTTGCCACATCCACCTGTCTAAAACCGTGAACTTCTATAAGCTCTTTAGCAACAGAGGCTCTGATGCAAGGGATTAGCGTCTTAACAACAATCTCACACGGCTGTATCGTTTTCGATCACCGCCCCCAGGTTAAGCCTCGGGGTAAGAGATAAAAAGATATTCGTTATAATGTCCACTCATAAGATATTAACGGTCTGAAGAGGGCAATAATGAGGGGGAAAGGGGGTTAAGAATGTATGTTACTGGTTAAGGAGGTTATAACCATCTTCCCATACTTCTCGAGGTCCCTGACCATCTGAGGCATCACGGCCCAGGTGCTATGGACCACGACCTCATCCCACTCATTTCCTATGAACTCCCTAGCCATGCTCAACATTAGGAGCCTATCGAACTCCTGATGTTCAGACATCCAGCCTTCGTCGCTCAGCACCCCTATAAGCTCGGCCGCTATGGCCGTGTCCTCATACCTCTCTGCGAGCTTCCCCTTCCCCTTGGGATCAGCAGGGGCCCTAGCTGAGTTAACGAAATCCCCGCTTATCCTCTCCAGGATTTCTCTGCACAGCTGGGACATTTTAGCCTCAACCTCCAGTAAAGCCTCCCTCTCTTCATCTATTGGGAGGTTCTTCTCGACGACTGAAGCCTCTATGTCTAGGAGCTGTGAAATTTCATCTCTCCTGTATTCGAGGTACTCGGATGCCTCACTCTTCACCCTATTAAACACGCTCCAGCGCGATATGTCCATTACCTCCTCGGGCATCAGTTCATCAGGGTCATACTTGACCTCAACTGGGTTGGCTATTAAGTCCAAGATCTCATCTAGTGAGAAGAAGACCTTGGCCTCCCTAATGGCAGCGGCGGGGTCGTCAGAGGCGTGTATTATATTCAGTACCCTGTTGGTGCCCTTGAGGTCGTACCTTATGTTGCCCTGCCTCCCGGCGTCAGGTGAGGTGGGACCTATTACATCCCTGAGCTTACCAGATAGGTGGGGAAACTCGCCGGGATCTCCGTATAGGATCATGGGAATTACCGGGGCTTGACTGAAGACCTTGGGCATTATCCACCAGGATTCGTAATACTTCTGCTTGACGAACATGTAAAGCTCGTCTATTAGGGCCTCATCCATGTCAGTTACTTTTAAGGCTATGGGTGACAGCCCGTTCTGCTTCAGCCTCTCTATGACCTCGATGGTGAGCCCCCTGACGAAGGCATCTGGTTTCACCATGGCAAAAGTTATCTTGGGGAGAACGCTTATGTGGTGGTCGTCAGCCGCTGATAGGAACTCCTCCTTCAGCCGGGTGTACTCCTCCCTCTCAACCTCGTCCTCCCTATCGAAGTAGGATAGCGGGTCCATAATCCCTTTCACCCCTTCAGCTTATAAACGACGACGTGGACGTAGCCACCTGTCTTGCCTACGAAGACCCTCTCGAAGTAATTCATGGGAACCTCCCTGACGGCCCCTAACGCCATCTTGAACAAGGTGGTGTTCATGGTTCGTTCAGTTGGATAGGCCATTCCAGTGTTCCTGTCCACGTTGAAGTACTTGGGCAAGTCTTGGGTGAACCACTTCTGGGCTTCGTCGGGCCTGTATGGACTGTACTTAAACTTTTCAGCTATCCAGGCCATAGCGACCCACTTACCTCCTCCAGAAAACCTGCCAACTTCGGCTGGCACGTCGACTACCACGTAGGTGGCGTTGAACATGCTGGCCAGCTTGAGCATTTCCTCCTCACTGCCCATGAAGGCCTTAGCTATCAGCCTTATCTGGGTCTCGTTGATGGTGAGCCCGTCCGCCAAGGTTATCTTGCCGGCGCCGGTCTGCATCCAGTACCCATAGTCCCACCAGGATATCACGACGTCTGAAGGCTTAGTGTTGTTCTTTAACCAGCTCAGGGTCTGCCTCCATCCCTCTGAGAACCCAAGGGAGTATTCAGAGGCCATCAACGGGGTGAACACGTACCTGCCGGAGTACCTGATGATCCCGCCTTGAAGCAGGACGGGCAATACCACCAAGAGGGTTAGCGTTATAACGGGGGCCTTGAGCATCTTGACCTTCTTGGAAAGGGGGAGCTTAGCCCCCCTCTTGGACATGGCCCTCTCCAAAGAAGCAACTCTCTTAAACCTGTCCTGAAAGAGCTCCAGCACCTTCTCGGTGAAGAAACCCGCCATTAAAGCCATGAACGGGGCGGCTATGGGGGGCAACCTAACTATGCTCAGGGCGAAGTAAAGCGAGGCCAAGGATAGGACGAAAAGGAGGAGCTCGTCGTTGTTCCTCCACCTGCTAACTCCCAAGAAGAAGAGGCCCATCACTCCGGGGATAAGCAGGGTAGTCATGGTCTCCACTAGCGCCCCCGACCCGTGCTCGGCTACCGTTTCAACGACGTTTCCGTGCCATAGCTTGGCTGAGGGGTTGAGGACCCTCATCAACCTTCCTGTTAGTGGGTGATAAGCGCCAGTCACTAGAAATCCTAAAAGCAACAGCAACCCTACGGCTAGGGACACCTCCCTTCTTCTCCCCTTTATCAAGCTCAAGTTCAGCTTAGGAGAGGTCACGTACACAAACGAGGCCAGCAAGGCAGCCCACACGAGGGTGCTCTCAAAGCTTATGTAAAGCTTCCTGAAGGCCAGGTTTGAGAGAGCTCCAAAGGAGGCCACTAATACGTAGAGCGGAGGTAGGCCCAAGGCCAGGAGCTCCTTAATGGAGAGCCTGTTTAGCAGGAGAAGTATTATCAGGAAGAGGGCGTATCCGTCGTAGAGAAGCCTGAAGGCCGCCCATACGCCTGATGCGTAGACCAAGAATATCCCGCTAATTCCTGCGTACAGGACAGTTTTCCAGAGCTCCTTAGCTCTCATGGCCTTAACGGTGAAGTATAGGGAGGCCATCAATATCGGAATGGCGAACTGCTCGTGCCTATAAAAGCCTGCCAGGGACCTGCTGGCGTAAGCCCAGGATAGTGATATTGCTAAGGCCGATATTATGGCAGCGGGCCTTCCCCACAACTCCTTAGCCAATAAGTAAAGGGGTATGATCACGAGAGGCGAGAAGAAAGCTGGTATGTAAACGACCACGGTGTAAAGGTCTTTGAAGCCGAGGGCACTGGCTACGAAGTAAATGGCCGCTCCCGTGTAGTAGTGAAGCGGAGGCAATATCTTGGTGGGGTCAAAGCTCCAGGGAAACCAGGAGAGAGGATCATAATGGGGTATAGTCCCAGTCTCAATAAGGGCCTTAGTTATCCTGTAGTGGAGCAAGGGGTCGTCGGCCGTCAGGTGGGCGCCGTACTTGAAGGTCGGCAGGATCCTAATTACTAGGCTTATCAGGTAAGTGGCCGCTACAACCAAGGAGTCTATGATGAGCCCTTTCCTTTCGCTGCTCAATATGACACCCCCTCATGACCTCAAATGTTATAAAAAAGGTTATTTGAGGTTAGAGAGCTCCTCTTTAAAAGAGCTCTCCAGCTCCTCAAACTCCCTGATGACCATCTCAGTGGCCTTTCTGAGCATTAAGAGGGGATCCACTCCCTCCTTAACCCTAAGATAAATTACTCCCTCTTCCACTAACGGGTGGGGCACGTCGTAACCAGCGAACAAAACTTCCTCGAACTCGCTTAACTTCTCAGCTATGGGGACTATTAATGTGTATGTCTCGCCCTTGACCCTGATCTCCAGCTCAGTGCTCGACTTCTCCTTCACTACTACATCCATTCAATCACCTTCCTCATCCTCAAGCTCTTGGGCCTTAAGGATAAGCCTCTTGAGGGCCAGGTCTGGATCCACCCTGAACCACCAGATTCCAGCCTCGTCCCTTTCCAGGATGCCTTCCTCCTCGGCTATGTCCAGTATGGCTAGGGGCGACACCCCAGTGTTCACGGCAGCTGCCACCACAACTTCCCTGGCCTTTCTCTGCCTGACCTCGTACTTTATTTCCTCTATTAACGACCTGAGCTCTCCCAGAAGGTCGACCATCTCCTGGGGGTCTAACTCAGTGTAGAGGAGGTCTCCCCTCCAGCTGGCCGTTAGGCCAGCTCCCCTTATGGAGAGGGTGAGCAGGTCGAAGGAAACGCCGCCTCCGTGCTCCAGAAGCCAGTCTGTCGGGTACCTGTGCATCCTTCCCACTGGGGAGCGCACGATCATGAAGTTCCTGTAAGACCTCCTCACAAGCTCCTCTGCCTCCTTGTTCTCCTCCTTTGTGCCCACGAAGGTTATCTTCAGCCCAGACTCATGGGTATACTTGTAGGAGTAGTTTAAACCCTCCAACTTCTTCTCCACGTAGTCCAGAAATTCTTCTAAATACTCTCCTTTAACGTCAAGCACAACACTCCTTTTCTCAAGCTCACCTCTTCCTCTCAACATATTTTATCAACCCATCCCTGAATGGATTCCATCCGTACTTACTACTTATTTTTTTCTCGAGGAAGATCTTTCCGCAGCTAGGGCATATCAGAGTGAACCCGACCCCCTTAACTAAGGGGGTGCCGCAATGGGGACAGAAAGACCTGATGACTCCTAGCTCATGGGAGCCGGCCAAGGTTACGGTGACTTGGCCGCCCTTTATGGACTCTACCTTCACCAGGACTACGTCGCTGGGCCTAACTCCTAGGTTGGCTGGCCTCTTGCTCATGGTGGCCACGACGGGAGGGGCGAGAAGCCCCCTCCTGGGCCTGACTATCGCAACCAAGTGAACTAGGAAGCTGTTCCTGTCGGCACCTCTTATCTCCCCCAGGGCTATCTCTCCAACTCTAGGCGGGAATATGTGTTTCTTGAATGGTTCAACGCTTATCCTGTTGTTGTTCTCCTTTAGGATGCCGTGGTACTTGGAAGTTATTATGCCTCCAGATTCTAGGACACCATCCCCAGGTATGTACTCCTCCACTACACCTAAGCTCTCGCCCGGAACGGTAACTCTAATCCTCCTCATGTTATCTCCCTCTCAAACCTCAGGATCTCAACGGGTATCCTCACAACCTTCTTCCTGTGGTACCAGAACCTCCTGGGAATTGGAAAGGGCCACTTCTCCACGTGAGTGAGTCTAAATCCGTGCTTATCAGCAAATCTGCTGAGAAATCTGGAATTGCCCGCCAAATGAATGGAGTAGACGACGTCAGCTGACTTAAAGGCCCTTTCCAGGAAAATCAGGTCCACGTGTCTCCTGACCACCCCGAAGGGCGGATTTTGAATGACTAGGTCTCCCCTCCCCTCAAAGGACCTGACTTCTTGGACGTAAAACCTAACTCTATCCTTAACGCCCAGCCTTCTAGCGTTGGCCCAGGCGGTAGCTACTGCCTTTGCGTCCACATCTATTCCGACGGCCTCTTCAGCGCCGGCCAAGACGGCGCCTATTGAGAGGATCCCTGATCCACACCCCAAATCTATCACCTTGCTACCCAGGAGGTCGCCCATCAGGGAGGCTAAGGAAATCAGGGAGGAGGCCAAGTCGGCAGGGGTATCTTGCTGCTCAAGTTCAGGGGAGGGGTTGGGAATCCCCTCCAAGCTCTCCAGGAGGATCTCCAGGGACTTCTTATCAATCAAGCTCGACAATCTCTAGCTTGGTCATGAAGGGTATCTTCAGCTTAGCCAACTTCATGGCGTACTTCCCTACTTCCAAGTGCTCCTTGTTTACCCTGAGGAACATGATGACGTCTCCAGTTCTGATCTGAGCTGCTCTCCCGTCAGGCTTGCCAAAAGCCAATCTCATACCCTTCTGGAGCCTCTCAGCCTTGTGCACCCCTGCCATTGCGTGCTTCCTCAGTATGTGGTGCGGGTAAGGCACTATCTTGAAGAAGTAGTGCTCATCAGAGGGCAGCCTTTTCCTCAATTGAGCCATCACAGTCATCCTAGCCGCCTCCAAGGCGTTGCTCCTAACCTGGAAGCTAGCAGTGGCCACCAACCTTATCTCGTAGTCGAACTTACCGTGTACGTTTCCGTGATTGAACTTCTGGATCTTGCTGTAGGGTATGCTCTTTATGTACTCCTTACGGGTGTAAGGCCTCTGTAACCTCCTATAATTACGGGCTGGCCTCAGGGACATCTTCACCACCTTTTAACCTTTCATACACCTTCTTCACTATCTCCAGCAGGTAGAGGGCTTCTCCCTCTCCCACTCCACAGGGGTAGGCCCTCTCTAAGATCCTCCTTATTAGGGCCATTCCCCCCTTCTTCTTGTGCTCCGGTATATCCAGGTCCCCCACTACCTTATATATATAGTTGAGCGTCATCTCCCTGACCCTTCTGCTGACCGGCCTCTCCCAGAGCTCGACCTTGTTGAACTTCATGTAGAACTCGTATAGCATGATAGCTGTGGCGTTGGCCAGGTTGAGGGCGGGGTACTCTGAGCTGGTGGGTATGGTGACTACCACGTCACACTTGGCGAGCTCTTCGCTGGTAAGCCCTGTGGACTCCCTTCCCATCACCAACCCGTATACGGTGTCCCACTTTAGTGAGTCTACTAGGGTTCTGAGGGGTATGGCCCTACGGTCCACGTTGTACTTGCTTATCCTGGCGGTGGTTCCTATAACCACATCTATTCCCTCAAAGGCCTCATCCAAGTAGAGGAATATTTCAGCCCCTTCAAGCACGTCCTTGGCCCTCATGGCTGCGGCCATGGCCCTGTCAAAGGAGTCGAACATGGGCCTAACTATCCTCAACCTTCGAAACCCGAAGTTCTTCATTGCCCTGGCTATCATTCCAACGTTATCTGCGTTCTCGGGCTCTACCAGTATGACCACCACGTCCGGCATCTAGATTAGGACTAACCTTTTTTAGATAACCTATGACCCTATGGTAGTAAAATGTTGGAGAGGGCCAGGTCGAGAGTTTCAGGAATAACTGAGAGCATAGGACTCAAGCTAGCCAACCTCGGACTTAGAGCGGATCACGTATCTGTAATGGGCCTCTTTCTATCGGCTTTCACGTTCTACACCCTTTACAAGGGATACGTTAGGGTCAGCGGCTTCCTTATACTAGCTTCAGGCTTTCTTGACATGATCGACGGTGCAATAGCTAGGGCTACCAATTCGGCAAGTGAGAAGGGGTCTTTCCTGGACTCGGTCTTTGACAGGGTTTCTGATGGTTTGATTCTTTTGGGGATGGGCTTCCCTGGCGAGGACTTCCTGATGTCGGCCCTAGCAATACACTCCTCCATGATGGTTAGCTACGTCAGGGCCAAGGCCGAGTCCTTAGGGGTTAAGGGGACGGAGTTCAGCTTGGCGGGGAGGCCGGAGAGGATGATAATAGCTTCCTTGGCCTGCTTAACTGATAGGTTGGAGCTAGGGCTATTTCTGATAGTCCTGCTAAGTTATATAACTGTGGGAGAGAGATCCTACAGCGCTTTCACTAGGATGAAGTTAAAGGGATCTGCTAAGGGGGAGAAGGCCTCCAACAGTTGAGGCTACGGCCCCTACTGTAAGGTAGGCCACCGGGAAGGTCAAGACCTGTAAGGCCAGCTCAAGGAGGGGGACATGAGTCCACACATCGGACAAGCTCAACCCTAGCAGGAGCTCAGCAAATCCTTTTCCTGCGGTAGCAGTCAGCTGATAGGCTGCTAGAGATGTTAAGGAGAGAATTAAAGCCCACACAGTTACGTCCTGAAGGGAAGTCCACCACCAGGACTTTCCCATAGCAGTTTTTAGGGCCCACTTACCCAACTCTTCGTGTTTGATGACTATAAAAGATAGGAAGACGGAGGAGACCAGAGAGATCGCCGTGAGAGCTGTCGTCAGAGAGTTAAGCATCCCCAAGGAACTCTCCACAGCAATCGCTGATATTGTAGGGGGAAGGGCTAGGCTGACGAGCTCAGGATGAGACTCGATGACTTGAATCTGTTGAGGATCCAGCCTAATAACGTAGATAGGAAAGCCAG
This sequence comes from Thermoproteota archaeon, assembly GCA_027491435.1. Taxonomy (GTDB): domain Archaea; phylum Korarchaeota; class Korarchaeia; order Korarchaeales; family Korarchaeaceae; genus Korarchaeum. Next base: position 3,073 of record JAOZFG010000040.1, on the reverse strand, counting down.
AACCCCTAGACCTGACCATAACTAGCCTAGAGGCGTTAACTGCCCTCCACATAGATACTACTCCAGATACCTCACAAGTCAGGTTGCCCAAGTTCAACTTGTCGCCCTTGATTTGAGAATAAAGGAGAGGTGTGACTACGCACTCCCCTTTATCGGGGTAGCGGCCCTTGAGTAGCAAGGGCATGGCCGGCTCTGGAAGCTCCAAGTAGTATGCGACCGTCAGGTTACCGCACGTGGTTACGTTGACCCTATAGAGCCCCTCGGCAGGCACTGGGTTCCTGGCAGCAAAGTAGTTGACCTTTCCTATCCTCCCCTTCAAGGCGTGGGTCATGGAGTAGGTGGCCCACAGGGTAGTGAGCAAGAAAAAGGTTATCAGGAAGTCGGCCACAATCATCAGGGTCTTATGCTTCATTGTCTAGCCCTTTTGTAGTCCATTATATCTATAACCGTATCTGCAGCATCCGTGAGCTGATCTGAGCCCGTTGTGGTGGCTATTACCAACCTCTGCTTGGCCTCCTCCCTCAGCAAAGAGGTGACGACCTCCACGTACTCGGGATCTAGGAAGGATAGAGGCTCATCTGCTAATAGAGCAGGCGTCTTCCTCGATAAAGCCCTAGCCAAATCAGTCCTTTTCTTCTCTCCTCCACTTATCTTGGTGGCCTTACTCTTAAGAAGTTTTCTGAGGCCTAACGCATCTATAACCTCTTCTAACCTACCCTCATCAACTAAAGTAGGAACCTGCAGGTTCCTCTCAACGCTTATGGGGAGGAGAGCTGGTTCTTGAAAGCTGAAGCTTATCACCCTAGCGTATTTATGGTACACCTTGGCCCTGTAATCCCTCACAACCTCGCCCATCAGCCTTACCTCTCCGGAGTCCGGGGGCTCCATGCAGGCCAGCACCCTGAGCAGGGTGGACTTGCCCGATCCGTTAGGCCCCTTGATCACGAACATGCCCGAATTGGGAAATTCCCAGGTGAAGTTGGAGAAGACGAGGTCTCTATACCTCTTGCTTATCCCATCAACCGATAATACTACCGACTTGCCTGCCATTCAACCACCTCCAGTAGGCTAACAAGGCTAGAAGCCTAGAGAGGGGCAACAACAGGCTCAAAATCAGGATGTTAAGTGAGGGTCTGCTGTAGTAGAAGTAGGGCTCTAGGAAACTGGTGATGGAGTAACTGGAGAAGAATAGCTTTACCATATCCAGGTAGAGTTGATGAACTGTCAAGAATCCCAGAAGTAAGGAGGGTAGCAGCATGACCTCTCTTAAGAAGTCAACTCTCATTAGGAAGCCGGTAGGTACGCCCTGGGATATGATAATGCCCTTCTTCCTAACTTCCACTTTCATCTCTACTAAGGTGAGCAGGATTAGAGCTAATGCTGAGAAAATCACCAGGAGGTAAGAGGTATTAGCGGATAACTCTTGGAACCTCTCAAACTCTAATCTAACGCTTGCGGGCAATCCGGGATGCCCTGATAAGGATAAGGAGGAAACTCTGAGGAGGACTTCAGACCTGTTCTTTGACAGGTCCACCCAGTAGATTGTTACAGGGGACTCATCGTATAACGCATTGCCTGCTCTCATCGGAGTTCCCTTTACTATGACGAGCTTACTAGGGGTTGTCGGTTCTATCGGAAGGTATATGCCAACTACCCTGCATCTGTACTTGGTAAGCCTTAGTTCGTCCCCCAACCTCAACTCAGTTCCCATGTTAATCATATAGTATAGTCCCAACGGAATTATACACTCGCCCCTCTTCTCCGGATACCTTCCAGAAATTAAGGAGAGATAATTCCAGTTAAATTCGTCAGTCATGGCTATTAGTTCTAAAGAATAACCTTGGAGACAAGCTATCTCCTTTATCAACTCTAGGTTCTCCCTTACCCCTGAATTCTCTTGCGCCTCTTTGCTCTTCATGGACCTGTCTATCATTTCCTCCATGTAGTTACAGGCATACTCTGGGGGAAGTTTATCTGGATAAAACTTAGTTTCATATACCTTTATTCCATGACCTTTCAGATAATTTATGGTTTCGTAAATTTGCTCCATTAGTTTAGTCCCTGCGGATTCAGGCCCCTGGTACTCAGATGGTGGTATATAGTGAACCATTATGAAGCTATATTTAGTAGTTTTTTCCAGTTGCTCGCTAATAAATTGAGTAGATTGAACTATATAAACCCCAAACATGAAGAGGGTGTATATGAGGGTTAGAGCTATAATTAACGATATATTGTAGACCTTCGAGTCCGTTATAAATATTCTATAATTCATCGACCGCTATCCCTCCTTTAAAAATAAAACGATAATGATCAGTAGATGGTCCAGCAAACTTCGAAGACCAGCGATAGCCCACTATATCGGTGTAAATTATGAACGATTATATATATGTATCCATTTGAGTAGAAGGCTGACCACAGGAAATACGGGTGTGAATTATAAACTAATCTGACAGACCAAGAGTCCACATGACCTACGTATATAACCTCCCACTCGTATTCCCCAGGGCCAACGTACATGTAAACCCTGCTGCAACTCCTAATTACATCAGGCTTTATGCCAGCCCCCGCACTCCCGGCATACGCTGCTAAGGGTAAAGGAGAGATCGCCATCAAGAGCGCAATTATAACCGATATTAGCTTAATAGATAAATCTTTCAACTTCATGTCCGCGTCCCCATCACGTGCGACCTCAAGGAGGGTATTTAAATACTATGTCCTTGAATTTCAATAATCCCCTTTAGATTATGAAATTTTGGTGCCTTATGTTGTCAACTTAAGCTGTGGTTATAAGCAGGGTTGCTGATGTCATATGGAGAAAGAGAACCTTCAACTCCGTTAGAGAGCGGACCCCCCTGCTGGTAGTAGCTTACGCCCTGCTTACTTTCGGGCCTGCCAGGCGTGTCAGCCAGCTTAGCTTGCTAGGCGTTAGGGGCCATGAAGGTAAGGAAGGTACAGGTTTAGGCGGGATGAGCGAGATCATGGCTGTTAAAAGCAAGGGAGTGGCTGTCGTGGACGAGACAGTTGTGAACTTCGCTGTAAGGTTTACTGGGGTGGCGCTGGACCCTGAGACAGG
>JAOZFG010000039.1 GCA_027491435.1 Thermoproteota archaeon | reverse complement strand
GAATCGCTCAGCGACCCGGTGAAGGGGGACCAGGCCAGGGTCTTCCTATACGCCAAGGAGGCTGGGGAGGAAACCTGTTACCTGAGGGCCCAACTAGACTACAAAGACTTGGACGGCCCACCGTTAGAGCTCGGGGACTACGTTAGGTACAACGCCACTTTAAGGAGCTCCTGCAAGGTTAAGGTAAGCTATGAGAACCCGATACCCAGGGGAACTAGGCTAGTCAACTTGACCGCCACATCAGGGGATTACGAGGTCCTGAACGGCTCCATAAGCTGGGAGGGCCAGGTGGGGGTTGAGGGGGTGAACGTCACCTTCGTGGTGAAGGTAGTTAACTTATCCCTGGGCGAGGACCTGGTCGCCCAGGGGAGGGCAGAGTGCCTATCCCCCTCCTGTGCCTCGCATGAGGTGCTCAGCGACGACCCAAGCACCAAGTCCCTGGGTGACCCGACGGTGACGAAGGTCCAGTGGGCCGTCTTCAACGTCAAGCCAGGAGAGGAGCTCAAGGTTAGGGTTAACTCCACGGAGTTCAAGGGGTGCGAGGGGTGGAACGTAAGCCTGAGGTCCGGCTACCTCTCGGTAACCCCTCCGAAGAAAGCGCTGGCCGGGGAGGAGTGCTTGGTCTCCCTTGATGGTTCCAAAGCCCTATTCAGGGTTGAACCCGTGGTTAACGTGAGAGCTTATCTGAAGTCCTTGAACAGGAAGCTCCTGATAACCTTGAGGAACCTGGGGAACGCTGCTCTCAACGCGACCGTCAGGCTGGACTTAAGGGACCTCTCAGTTACCTCGTTCTACGCCAGCAGGGGCGAGGTGGTTAGGCTGAGCCCCCTGATCTGGAAGGTTGACTTACCACCCTGGTCCATCAGGAAGCTTACCTTATCGGTTAACGGGAAACCCGGAAAGTACCAGCTGCAGGGCGAGGTTGAGGTGGTGGGTCAGGGGGTTAAGAGGGACCTGCTGACCGATAACCCCGACACCCAAGCGGTTGGAGACGCTACGACCATAGAAATTGAGGGAGGGATTAAGGAAGGGAGTGAGGTCCCCACCCAGGATGGAATGGCGAAGGTCAACGGCGAAGGGGGTAGCGTGAAAACTGTTGAAGGGGGAGGCCTGACTAGAACTGAAGAGGCCTGGAGGAGCACGACTTCAGAAAAATTGACGGAAACGAAAACGCCTACTGGCAACCTAGAGGTGAGCGGCCAGGGAGGTAACGAGGGAGGGAAAGGGAGGTGGGGAGGGTTCATCCTATTAGCCCTGCTGGCCCTAATGCTCCTGGGGGCAGCCCTAATGATGAGGAGGCAGTAGCCCCTCCCCCAGGTCCTCCATTTTAGGCGGCTCCTTCATGAGGAACTCATCCACCTTGTCCTGGTACTCCCTCCTCAGCCTTTGGTGCTCCTCCATGAAGGGTATTAAGATGTCCAGGAGCTTCCTCTTGGCTAAATCACACCCCTGAACTCTATCCTTTAAGCACTGCTCCCAAACGCTGTAGAAAACGTGGTCGTCCTCCTCGAAGACCTTCAGGTACTGGACTGAGGGGCATATTTCAGGGGGCCCGCAGCTGGACCCCTCAACCTTCTCCTTAACCTCCTCAGGCCCGTCCGTCAGGAATATTGCTGATTTGGGGTTGCTGGCCCCCATTTTAGGCTCCCCCCTGAGGCCTGGCAGGAACCTGCTGTGTATCAACGCTGGCTTAGTCAGCCCCAGCCTGTCAGCAAGCCTTTGGGCTACCCTCAGTATCGGGTCCTGGTCCACGGCCATGGGCACTATCGACCTGACGGGGAAGGCCACCTCCAGCTCGTACATCAGGGCTGGGAGGGACTGCACAGCTATGTAGAAGGCTATCCCGACGTTCCAGCTGTCGTCTATCTTGACAACCGTCTTAAGCTCGCTTATCTTTACGTGCTTGGCCACCTTGAGGGTGAGGGGGTAAAGCCAGCTCGCCACCATCGTGTCCCATATTATCTTCGTCCTATCCGGGTCGAAGCCCAGGGCCAGGAAGTCCAGGGCGTTGTCCCTGGCGAAGACCCTGACCTGCTCCAAGGTGAACTTGGGCCTGAGAACAAACTTCTCGTCGTCGGATATCTGGAAGATTAGAGTCAGGTTCCTCCTCCTCTGCATCCACCTGGCCAACAGCAAGGGGACCAGGTGGCCTATGTGCATGGGGCCGGAGGCCCCCCTGCCTGTGAACAGGTACACTCTTCTCCTCCTGTACTTCAGGTCCAGTAAGGCTTGTCTCATCTCCCTGTGGGCGAAGAAAAGGCCTCTCCTCACCAAGTAGTTCACGTCCCCGAAGGCGTCCCTCATCATGTTCCTAACGTCCGGGGTTATCGGCCTCAGGTTGAAGTAGGAAAGGACCTTCCTGTAGTCCACCCTGTCCCCCTTCACAAGCCAGGGGGTTATCTCAAAGCCGGGGATCACCACTCTTCACCCTCTACCCTGCCCCCAGGGGGCATGTGCTCGTATATCACCTTCAAAGCCTTCTTGACCTCTTCCACCGCCTCCTCCCTGGTGGGGGCCGAGGCCACCACGTTCAACCTTATCACCGGCTCCTCAACCTCCCTGCCGGAGGGATGGCTCTTTACGTAGACGTTTGCCGACTTCATGGCCCTCTCTATAACGGGCGCCAGGCTGGACTCTGGAACCCCCTTTATGATGACGTCAACGCTGACCATCTCCAGCCTGGGAGCCCTCTCCCTCAGGAGCGGCTCGACCTCCTCGAATATGGCCTTCATCTCCGCCGGGACTCCAGGCATGACCACTATGAGGCTCTGTCCCTCCCTGACGAGGATTCCAGGGGCAGTACCAACCCTGTTGGGTATTGGCTCAGCCTTTTCGGGCATCCTGGCCATCTTAACCCTGTGCTCGGTCATTGGGAGCCCGGCCCTCCTGTACTTCTCCTCCACCATTTTAAGGGCCTCCTCGTTAACCACCCACTCCCTTCCCAGGGCCTTGGAGAGGCACTCAGAGGTCTTGTCATCGAAGGTGGGGCCTAGCCCGCCTGTAGAGAGGATCAGGGAGGCCCCCTTAGAGAGGGCGGTCCTGAAGGCCCAGGATATGTCCTCACACTCGTCACGCACCGTTATGGCCCCCCTAACCAGGTAGCCCATGACTGTAAGCCTCTTGGCCAGCCAGGTGAGGTTGGTGTTGGTTATCCTACCGTTCAGGAGCTCGTTTCCCACCGATATTATCCAGGCCTCCGGCAACCTCAACTGAGAGCACCTCCTTCAACCTTCGAAGCCTGTCCTTGGATTTTAACAGTAACTGGTTGGCCCTCTCAACCAACAGGGGGAGGGCCTCATCCCTGTACACCCTCACCCCCTCTAAGATCAGGGGGGCCTCAAGCCTCTCCGTGCCGGAGGCCTCTATTATGGCCTCGTCCTCACTGATGGAGATGATGCCGGCCCTTTTGAACCCAGAATCCCTGAGGAGCTGGAGGAACCTGAGCTCCTCACCCCTCTTAACCGACACGTGCAGGATTGGGGGCAGGACAGCAAGCCACAGGTTCTCTCCCTTTATGAGGGGCCTAAGCTCCTCCAAGCTGATGGGCCTGTGCCACTTGCCCGTGGTCCTCATGTCGAACTTGCTTCCAGGGAGCTTGGCCTCGTAAAGCTGGATTCGCCCGGAACAGGAGCTTGTGGTGAAAGCGTAACTCAAGGAGTTTATGAGCCTCAACAGGTCCACTATATCCTGGTCCACCCTGCCGGCCTTCAGGTGTTCCTCCAGCCTTGAGAGGGCCTCATCCCTCCTGAGCTCCCACATCGTAGACCCTCAGGTAGCGCTTAAGGGCGGCATCCCACGTGTAGTTGTTGACGATCCTCTCCTTGAGCTTCTTGACCCTCTCCCCGTTATCCTCGCTTAACGCCTTTTTCAAGGCTTTAACTAGGTTTTCCACCTCCCTGCCCGGATGTAGGTCGAATAGGTGAGCGTAACCGTTCAAAACCTCCCTGTTCTCCTCTATTGAGGATGCCACCACCGGCACCTCCAGGTAGCCGGCCTCCAGGAGCACCGTGCTTAACCCCTCGCTCCTGGACGGGAGAACCAGGAGGTCGGAGCCCTTAATGTAGCCGAGGGCCTCCCTCCTGCTCACCTCCCCTGTTATCACGACGTTTTCAAGGCCTTCCAGTTTTTCCCTCACGTGGCCCAGCATGGGCCCCCCGCCAACCAGGACGAAGCCGGCCTCAACCTTGGGTACGGCCTGAACGAGCAGGTCGACCCCCTTCTCCCAGGACATCCTCCCCACGTAGGCTACCTGTGGGTTGAAAAGCCTGACCTCATCCACCCCCCGAAAGTCCTCAGGATCTATAGCGTTTGGGACGTAAAGGGGCTCGTACCCCCTCTCCCTGTACCACCTCTGGGTCGCCCTGGACACCACGGTCACCTCGGCTACCCTGAAGGTGAGCCACTCCAGGAACTTGGCCCCAGGCTTAAGTAAAGTCGAGACCTGCCGACTGTAGGGCCCGTGTATAGTTATCACCTTCTTCCTGGCCTTTGCTATAGCCACAGGCAAAACGGAAGGGGCGTTGTGCCCGTGAACCACGTCGTACTTCCCGGATATCCTTGACAGGGCCCTGAACATGAAGCTCACGTTCGCCAGACCCTTTCTGGATAGGCAGTTAACCCTTACGTCCTTGACTCCCCTCCAGCCCATCCCGGTGCACGAGATCACGGTTACCTCATGTCCAAGCTCAGAGAGCTTCCTGGAAAGGGTTGAAACGTGTCTAGCTATTCCCCCTTCTCCAGAAGCCTTTGGAGAGATCATGAGCACCTTCATACTCGGCCCTTCCCCCGGACATCCTGATCAGGGAGCCTCCAAGCTCCTCCACCAGGAGGGGGTCATGGGTCGCCACTATAAGAACCTCGACCCCCTTCAGCAGGTTGAGCAGGACCTCCCTCCTGTCGAAGTCCAGGTGAGCCGTGGGCTCGTCCAACATTAAAACCTTGGGCCTCAGGATCAGGGCCCTGAGCACCGATATGAGCTGAGCCTCACCGGTTGATAGTTCCTTCCTCCTCTTCTCAGCTAGATGTTCTGCGTTTATTGTGGAAAGGGCCTCTCTGCCTATTTTAAGGGCCTCCTCTCTACTGTACCCCCTCATTATCAGCGGGTAGGCCAGGTTGTCTAGGACGGTGCCCCTTATCAGTATTGGCCTCTCGTGGACGTAGACGACCTGTCTCCTCAACTCCCTACGCCTCCTCCCGTCAAGCCCCCAGAAGTCCACCCCGTTAACCAGGACCTTCCCCCTAGTCGGCCTGTAGATTAAGGAGGAGACCTTAAGCAGGGTGGTCTTCCCGCTTCCGTTTGGGCCCACCAGCACGTGCCTGCCCTCAAACCTCAGGTTAACCCCTGAGATCGCCCAAGGGCCTCCTGGGTACCTGTACCAGACGTCACGGAGTTCTATCATCTTTTACCCCCAGGAACCTGAGGGACAGGGAGATAAGGGCTATTATCCCTACTAGGAAGATGCCCAGCCACGTGGCGAGCTCGAACTCCCCCTTAGAGACCTCCAAGGCTATGGCGGTGGTCATGACCCTCGTGTACCCCTTTATGTTCCCCCCGACCATTAAAGCTATGCCCAGCTCCCCCAGCGCCCTGGAGAAGCCCATTATCACAGCCCCCAGCAGGCCGGGTAGGGATTCGGAGAGCACCAACCTCATCGCCTCGACCTCATCGGCTCCCAGGGAGAGGGCCAGCTCCCCGTACCTGCCCCAGGAGTGGGTGAGAACCCTGTAGGAGACCGAAGTTATCAGGGGGGTTATCAGGATGGACTGGCCCACAGCTATGGCCTGAGGGGTGTACAGGAGCCTCAAGGGGCCTAAAGGCCCCTTGCTGCTCAGCAGCATGTAGAGCAGGAGCCCTATCAAGACGGTTGGAACTCCCACGAGCCCCTCAAGGAGGGGGATCAGCACCCTGGAGGACCTGGACTTCACCAGAAAGTAGGCTAGGGGAACGCTCCAGCTGGCAGCTAGCAGCGTGGCTGTCCCGGAAACGGTTAGGCTCCTCACCACCACCTCAAGCTGCATCTAACCACCAGCCATCTTATTCCACATTGAGGAGAGCCACTCCTCCTTGCCCTGGGCCGGGTAGAATAGGGGCATCCCGTACTCCTTTCCGTACTCCCCTATTAGGGGCTGGGCCTCCTCGGCGACGAAGGAAGCGAACTCCCTAGCGGCTTTGGCCTCCTCCCCCTTACAGGACGAAACCAGGTAGACGCTGTAGACGTTTAGGAGCTCTTCACCCCCCTGGAATAGGACTTCCAGGTTGGGCAGCTTCCCTTCCCTCTTGAACTTCAGGTAGGTGCCCAGATCCGTGAGGACGTAGCCCATCTTCTCGTTGGCCACCAGGAGGGTGTTCCCCATCCCGCTTCCCGTCTCCAGGTACCAGCCTCCCTCGGGCTTCAAACCGGCTTTCCTCCAGATGCTCAGCTCCTTGACGTGCGTCCCGGAGTTGTCGCCTCTGCTCACGAATAGAGCCTTGCCCTCCCGACCAGCTTTGTATATCAGGGCGAAGGCCTCCACCGGGCTGTTAGCTTCTTTAACGCCTGCCGGGTCATTTGAGGGGCCAGCTATCACGAAGTAGTTGTAAGCGAAAATCCTGCCCTCAGTTATGGAGCCCTCGTCCAAGTACTTCTTTTCCAGGCTGGGAGCGTGCACCAGAACTAGGCAAGCGTCCCCGTTGGCAGCCCTCCTGAGGGCCTCCCCGCTTCCCACGGCTATGAAGTCTACCCTCACGTAAGGATTTTTCTCCCTGAACTTCTCCTCCAGGTAGTCTAGGAGGCCTGTAGCGTAGAGGCTGGTGGTGGTAGTAGCTCTAACCCTAACCTCGTGCCTAGGAAGGCTTATGATCAGGAGGACAACTGCTATTAGGGCTAAGCCTGAGATCAACTTCTTCATGTTCCCCCTCCTCGCGGGGGGCGCAAAGATATATCGTTATTCATCATCGGATAACGCATGGGCTGTTTCATGATTAGTAATTCATGACTTTTATGGGCTTTTATTTTCCATAATTAATTTCTTAGTTTTATTTTTGAGTAATGTGGCGGTCTCAAGTGGGGTTTGTAAGTGAATGGGGACCGCTGAAAAGCCCTGAAGATGTGGGATTACCGTCCTCCCGAAAGCCAATTAGAGGCTGGAAGGTTATCCACCAGATTGGTTAACACGTTTTAAAAGTGGCGGATAAACAGAACGGTGCTGCCCTCGCTTGACTCATCGCTTGAGACCCTCAACACACTAATCACCTTTACACTTAACCGAGAGGCCGTCAACTTAAGGCCACCTCACGCTCCATTCCCAATGTGTCACGCTAAGCGCTTTCTTCAGGGGTTGAGGAGCTATGAGTACTCCTACGTTACTCGGGGTCTTCAGGTAACAGGCTGCGCTTTTTAAACTTGTCTCTCCCTGTAACTTATCTCTCCCAGACGCCTTCTCTGCCTGAAATTTCGGGGCATCAACTTTTAGAGGGCAAACCCGTTGGGGGTCGAGATGAAAATCTCACAGCTGTCGGCGGTGAACATAGCGATATCGGCGGTAATCACGTTGGTAGCCGTTAACTGGGCAGTGAGAAGGCCAATACTCTTCCCTTATACTGAGAAGGACTCTCCTCTGGTGTTTATCTCCCTGCTGGTGCTGGTTTCCTGGTTCTCCACCGTAGTAACCATGAAGTTGACCAGGTATCAATCCCAGAACGTCGCAGCCCTCTTGCTGTTACTGCTAGTCGTAGGGGCCTTCTCCATGTCAGAAAACGAGGTCTCACCCGAACCCTTCGTGATTTCAGCCATTTACAGGGGTAACGTGTTCCTAGTTAGGAGCGGCGACCTCCTAAAGCTGGACTCCCTTCTGATAATATCGAACATCCCTATCACGCATGGGGGGAGGGTGTTCTACTCCAGCGACCCAATCCCCTGCCTGTTCAGGGATTTCTCGGTGAATTACAGGAGGGGGGATCTTATCGGCGAGGTCGTGCCGGTGGGAAACGTGACCTACTTTACAGCCTGCGTTCCGGTTAAGTATTACGAGGACTACATGGTGCAGGGAGTCATAGAGAGGGATGGCGACCTCTACCGGGTCACCTACAAGCAGTTTTCCACCTCTTACTCGTACATGGTCTACTACCTCAGGGAATACATCCTGCTAACCCTCCTGATCATCGTCCCAATCTACCTGATCGTGGACTGGGCCGTCTCCAGGATGAAGAGGGAGGAGTACCCCGAGGAGGATGAGCTGGTCTACAGGCTCAGGCCCCTCACAGGGGCCCTGATGTCGCTAACGATCCTCCTCTCAATCTCCCTGATGCTGGCGACCTCCTCCGTATTTTTTCCAGGAGGGCCCGTGATAAACCTTGGCCTCTCCCTCCTACTTGTCTTTTCGTACACGCCCATGCTAAACCTCTACTCCCTGACCCTGCTCCTCCTGTGGGCCCTGATTAGAAGGCGCTGGGACAGGATCCTGGCCTTAACCCTGGTGGCTTTGCTAGCCCTGTCGCTGTACTTCTACGCGTTCAGCTTCCACAGCCCCCTGATCAGGGTTTACGGGGTTCGCAATGGGAGGTTCGTTCAGGTGAACGGGGACGTGCACATGTCATTCGATGAGATAAGGATAATCCACAGGAGCCTCAAGCCCTACCCCCACAAGGTGTTCTACGAGGTGAGGGTCTCCGACAAACCTTCCCATTGTTTCGAGAAGTCAACCCCTCCGGTGGAGGTCGAGGGCTCAACTCAGCTAGCCACAATTAAGGTCGGCGAGGGTAGGAAGTGGTTCTCGGCCTGCGTCTTCGACGGCATGAGCTACAATTCAATTGGGGGGTACGTAGAGAGGGACAGGGTGAGCGTCAGGTACTTCTCGTTCGGCTCCTTCGGGGACTACAAGTACGTTAACACGGCGTCTTACTTCGTACTCTACACGGCGTTCTTCCTAATAACGGTTGACCCCAAGGCTGATAGGGAAAGCGGGATCGTGAGAGTCGGTAGGAGGTTGAGGGAGTGGGCGAACCGGCTCACTGAATCCTGACCCTGGGCAGCAGGTTCTTGAGCACCCTCCCGTTGAAGTAGCCGGAGCCCGCGAACACCTCCTGGTACTTCACTATGTAGACGCCCTTGGGCAGGTCCTCCCTGAGCTCCAGGTCCTGGCCGGACATCCACCTGTCAAACTCCTCGTCGTTCAGCTCTATTATCCCTTTTTTAGCTCCCCTGCCCACCAGGAAGGAGCCTTCCACGCTTATTATGAAGCCGTAAGGGGCCTTCTTCCCCACGTAGACCCCCTTGAGGTCGGCCCTCTCGTCGGCCCCCTCCTTCACCACGGCCCTGACCTTCCTCTTGCCTGAGGCGAAGAAGTGCAGGTCGGGCACGTACCCGAACCTCTCCCTCAGGAAGGACACGAACTCCTGGACTAGGGCTTCCTCAGCTTCGCCACGTAGAAGCCTATGGTGTCGTTGTCCTGGGGATACACCCTCACCGTCTTCTGGACGTCCTCGTGGAACTCCCAATCCATCCACCTCTTCAGGCCGGGCCTCCATTTCAACCCCTTTATCTCAGGCCTCTCTATTAAAGCTCCCCTCTCCACCAGCTGGTGCACGACCCACTCGTTCTCTTTAGGCTCCAGGGTGCAGGTGGAGTAGACCATCACCCCGCCCCTTTTAAGCGTCTCGTAAGCCGCCAAGGCCAGGCTAAGCTGTAACCTGGATATCCTGTTGACCGCTTTAGGGCTCCACCTGGCCAAGGCCCCCCAGCTCCTCCTCACCTCCCCTATGGAGCTGCAGGGGGCGTCTAGAAGGACCCTGTCGAACCTCTCCCTCCCGAAGGTCTGGACAGCCCTCCTACCGTCGCTCATGAAGATGAGGACGTTGACGCTCCCCATCCTCTGCACGTTAGCCGCTAAAGCGTCCACCCTGTCTGGGGAGACGTCGTTGGCGTAGATTAACCCCCTCCACCCCATCATCTCAGACATCTGGGTCGTCTTAGAGCCTGGGGCGGCCGCCAGGTCCAGGACCCTGAGCCCGGGCTCCAGATCCAAAGCTACTGGAGGGATCATGGAAGCGGCTTCCTGGACGTAGTAGAGGCCCAAGGCGTGCCACCTCGTGCCCCCAGGCCTCTCAACCCCTGAGACCCAGTAACCGTGCTCGTACCAGGGGACCTGCTTGAGCTCCCAGCCCTCCCCCTCAAGCCTGTCCAGGAGCCAGCCCGGATCGACCTTCATGGGGTTTACCCTTATGGTGGGCCTGGGCTTCGTGGCCATGAACTTGAGGAAGAGCTCGTACTCGGGGCCCATGAGCTCCCTATACCTTCTCTCGAACTCCGGCTTTATGATTCCCTCAGGTATCACACCCCCTACGTGCAGGGTAACTTTTTAACTTCTCTCGCCCCGACGGGGTGTGAGCTGGAGGGACCTCCTGAACACGAAGCCCCTCTACATATATTACCCAGCCTGTGGAGGGGGAGAGGAGTGCATAACCGCCTGCCCCTTTGACGTCTGGGAGGTAAGGCCTATAAGGGCGCCTCTCTTCGGATTCAGGGAAAAGGTCAGGCTAAGGCCTGTCTTCGCAAACCCGCAGGCCTGCAGGGGCTGCTTCATCTGCGTAGAGGCTTGTCCAACTGGAGCCTTAAGGAGGTCTGACGTTCTCGTTGGAGGGAAGTGCATCGAGCTGCTCAGGTTCTTGAAGAGCGTTCTCAGGATACCCTTCAAGAGGTACGGGCTTAGGTTCGTTTTTAAGAGAGAACACGTTAGGAGGTTCCTCAAGAACAACTGGGGGTCAACTTGCGCTTCCTGATCCTTGGACATAGGGGGTACAGCGCCCGCTACCCGGAGAACACCCTGCTCGCCTTCAGGGAGGCTGTAAAGGCTGGAGCTGACGGGGTTGAGCTGGACGTAAGGCTCACCAGAGACGGGGAAGTGGTGGTGATCCACGACCCCACCCTAGACAGGACCTCCAACGTGAGGGGGAGGGTCAGGGATAAGACCCTTAAGGAGGTGAAGGAGGCCAGCCTGGGGATGGGGCAAAAAGTTCCAACTCTCAGGGAGGTCCTAGAGGAGGTGGAGGGCCTCATAAACGTTGAGGTGAAGGAGGTTGAGGCCGCCCTTCCCAGCCTCCAGGTGGTCAGGGAGGAAGGGGCCCTTGACAGGGTTCTCTTCTCCTCCTTCCATCCAGAGGCCCTCCTTAGGATCTGGAACTCCTGCAGGAGGGTGAGGATGGGCCTCCTGGTTGAGGGGGACTTGAAACCCCTCTCCCTGTTTAACGGAGAGCTCTTCTCGGTTCACGTTCCGGTAGAGCTGGCTCTCACCGGGGTACCCCTAAACTTCAAGGAAAAGGTGGTGTTGTGGACTGAGAAGGACCAGCTGCTTCAGAAGTGGGCCCCCAGGCTGGTTCCCGCCATTCCTGCCTACATGGTGATAACGGACGACGTCGAGAGGATGCTGAGGCTGCGGCAGGGGACGGTAGGCCTCTGACGTCGGTCCTATGAACGATCACATCCTCACCTCGGGCTCCTTCACGTAGAAGGCGAAGATCAGCGTGGTCAGCACCGTCAGGACTCCGGCCAGCCAGAAGGGAACCACGTACCCGGTCAGGCCCATCACCTCCCTGGGGGCGTACGCTGCAGTCAGGTAGCTCCCCACCAAGGCGCCCACGACCACGCCGGCGTTGAAGAAGAGCTGTTGAACCCCGAAAACCGTGCCCCTCACCTCCGAGCTTATGAGCTCGGATTGGAGGGCCCTCATTATTGGCATCCCAACGCTGAAGGCGGCCATGAAGGCTATCAGGGCCAGCATGAATGAGGTGACGTCTGCCAGGAAGGGCATGAGGAATATGACCGGCCTGCTAACTAAGTAGCTGGCCAGGACGAAGGGCTTCCTCCTCTGGAAGCGGTCGCTGAGCCATCCTGATAGAAGTGTCATCGGGAGGGCAGTGATGCCCATCAGGGTGAAGGCCAGCCCTATCACCGCCGGATCCTTGACGACCCTCTCCACAGCGTAAACTATGAGGGCCGTGTTCATTATCCCCATGGCCAGCCCATTTCCCACTCCGTTTACGTAGATGGCCTTCACGCTGGTGGCCACCTCCCTGGGCAGGGACCTAAGCACCTTAACTAGTTCCTTAAAACCGGACCTGACGCCTTTGGAGGGAGCCACCCTGGGCAAGGCCAGGGCCATGACGGTAGCCACCAGGCTGAGCCCTCCCATTAACAGGAAGGGCGTTTTAAGGGCGAATAAGTAATCCTCGGGCCCGTAGAGCTGAACGTAAAGCTTGTAGACCCCCGCCCCTATGCCAGGGCCCACTACGTCGCCCAGGTTCTGGGTCATTATGTAGAGGGAGATGGCCCTCCCCCTCTCCTGCGGCGTGGTCACGTCAGCCAGGTAAGCTTCAGCCACAGGCCAGGTTATGCCTGAGGCCACCCCCGTTAACGCCCTCAGGGCTATCAAGCCCAGGACGTCGTCCACCAGGAGCATCCCCAGGGAGGTAGCCGTGTACATGACCATTCCCAGGAGTATCATGGTCTTCCTGCCCAGGAGGTCGCTCAACGTACCTGAGAACGCCGCTACTGGAGCTCTGAACAGCATGAAAGCTGCCATGAGTGCTCCGAACTCCACAGCCCCCTTGTGGGCCATTATAACCCCCTTTGTAGTCTCTGGGAGCTGCTTCAACACCCCCTTCAGGGCCAGGACCAGGTAAGGGAAGGTGGGCATCGCCGCCGAGAAGCCGACGCCTATGGCCAAGCTTATCAGCAGGGTTATCATGAGGGCCAGTCTTTCCTTCCGCACAACCTGCCCTCTCACCTTACCTAAAAAAGGATTTC